>VBGM01000176.1 GCA_005880855.1 Chloroflexota bacterium | reverse complement strand
GCTGGAGGCGCGGGGCTACAAGGTCAACCGCCGGACGTTGAGCTACGACTCCTACTTCGCGCGTCCGCAGGTTATCGCCGGTGAGAAGGACGGCTTCCTCCACGGCGCGTCGGATCCGCGGAAGGACGGGGGCACGGCGCTGGACACCGAGACCGAATGAGGTTCAAGGACAAAGTCGCGCTGGTCACGGGCGGCGGGCGTGGAATTGGTGCGGCCACGGCGAAGCTTTTCGCCTCCGAGGGCGCGCGCGTTGCGGTGTCGGACCTGGACGAGGTCCCCGCCGGCGAGGTGGCGGAACCGATCGGCGGGCTCGCCGTCGCCTGCGACGTGAGCGTGCCGGGCGATGTCGAGGCTATGGTCGAGCGTGTCACGAAGGAGCTCGGAGGGCTCGACATCCTGGTGACGTGTGCGGGCATCATTCGTGACAACCTGCTGTTCAAGATGACCGACGAAGACTGGGACGCCGTCATCGACACGCACCTCAAGGGCACGTTCCTGTGCGCTCGGGCGGCGCAGGGGTCGATGGTCGACAAAAA
>VBGM01000209.1:7025-8793 GCA_005880855.1 Chloroflexota bacterium | reverse complement strand
GAGGGCCTTGGCGAGGTCCTGGTTTTCAAGGCTCACGCTGGCGTATTCCACACCCACAATTATACCAAACAAACGTTCGCACAAGGCCCTTAACAGCCGAAATTTGAGATCAATTTGTGAGAAATTTCTGTTGCGCCGCTCGTTGCCACCAGGCGCTTCCCAAACACCTTCTCCCAGTCCGTTTGCGCGACAACTTCTGTAGCAAACCCACCGGCCTCCGGGCCCCACCTCCACACCTTTTCCCAGTCCCGTCTCGTCTCCGTGACAGCAGGAAACCCTAGGCAGGAGCCCGCCGCGAAGGGAGCTTGCTCGCCGCCGCGCTCAACGCCTCGAGATCACCGAGGGCCAACGCGAGCAGGTCGCCAGGCGGCGTGTAGAGAGACTCGAGGAGCTCGCCGCGCATCCTCCTACCCTTCGCGGTCAGAACCACCGCCTTCACCCGCCGGTCGCCCTCCCGCGCGACCCGCCGCGCCAGGCCCTGCCTTTCGAGCCGGTCGACGAGCCACGTCGCGTTGGACGGATCGCACCTCCACTCGTCGGCTAGGGCTCGCATCGAGCGGCCGGCGTCAGGGTCGAGGCTGGTCAGCGCGCGGCTCTCCGCGGGGGTGATGCCGAGGCGATCCAGCACCGCCACGCGCTCGGCGGCGGTGGCGACGATGTAATCGAAGATGCGCCGCCACGCGGTCGCGGCGGCTGCCTCCTTGGCCTTCGAGCTCACTGGCATGGCCCCAATATTACGCGCCGATGCTTTAGGTTATTGTATAGTTGAAATAATTCAACTAATGCCGCTCCTAAAGGCGGCCTGGGGAGGTAATTCGATTGAGCAGAACCGTCACCGCCGTTCACATGACGCTGCGCATTTCCGGAGTGTTGCTGATCTTGCTGGGCCTCGCAATATGGACCGGCCGGGCCGACGCCATCATCCCCGTCCACGAATTCCTAGGCTTCGTCCTCGTGCTGTCGCTGTGGACGCTGGCCTTCTTCGGGGCTAGGGCGGGGGTCCCAAGGGGCATCGTGATCGCGGCCGTAGCGTGGGGCCTGATCGCGCCGATCCTCGGCCTGACGCAAGCAAATCTGCTCGCCAACAGCTGGCACTGGGTGATCCAGGTCCTGCACCTGCTCGTCGGCCTCGCCGCGATCGGAACGGGTGAAGGCCTGGTGCAGCAGATGCGGCGCGTGGGCGCGCCCAAGGCGAAGGCCGCCTGAGCGCCCGCAAGCTGCTCGAAGGTAAGGTCGCCATCGTCACCGGTGCCAGCCGGAGCATCGGCGCAGCCTCCGCACGCGCTTTCGCCGAGGCCGGCGCGGCCGTCGTGCTCGCGGCGAGAACCGAGGCGGCGATCATTGCCATCGCCAAAGGGATCGAAGCCGGCGGCGGCAAGGCGCTCGCGGTGCCAACCGACGTAACCGATCCGGAATCGGTGGCTCGCCTGGTCGAGCAAACCGTGAAAACATTCGGCCGTCTCGACGTCGCCTTCAACAACGCCGGAGCGGGCCAGATGCCGACGCCGCTGGCCGACATCTCCTTCGAGGACTTCGAGACCGGGCTCAAGACGAACCTCTACGGCGCCTTCCTGGGCATGAAGTACGAAATCCCGGCGATGCTGGCGGTGGGCGGAGGCGCGATCGTCAACATGTCCTCCACCGCGGGGCTGCAGGGCGCGCCCGGCATGGGACCGTATGCCGCCGGCAAGCACGGCGTGGTGGCGCTGACGAAGACGGCTGCCCTTGACTACGGCAAGCGCAACATCCGCGTCAACGCCATCGCACC
>VBGM01000209.1:5163-6756 GCA_005880855.1 Chloroflexota bacterium | reverse complement strand
GGCCGATGCGGCGGGCATCGACCTGATCGGCATCCAGGACCATCCCTATCAGCACCGGTTCCACGACACCTGGACGCTGCTCACCGCCATCGCCGCGCGCACCAAACGCGTGACTGTTTTCCCCGACGTTGTCAACCTGCCGCTGCGCCCGCCGGCGATGCTGGCGAAGGCGGCTGCGTCGCTGGATCTGTTGTCGAACGGGCGCTTCGAGCTGGGCCTCGGCGCGGGTGGATTCTGGGACGCGATCAAGGCCATGGGCGGACCTGCCCGCACGCCAGGCGAGGCCGTTAGCGCACTCGAGGAGGCGATCGAGGTGATCCGCCTGTTTTGGACCGGGGGCCGGGGCCTGCGGTTCGACGGGAGCTTCTACCAGCTCGCCGGCCTGAATGCGGGTCCAGTGCCCGCCCATCCGATCGGCATCTGGCTTGGCGCTTACAAGCCGAGGATGCTCGCGCTCACCGGGCGCGCCGCCGACGGCTGGGTGCCTTCCCTCGGCCGCGTCACGCCGGCGGACCTGGGCGAGGCTGCCGCTCGCATCGATGATGCCGCGCACGCGGCGGGACGAGATCCTGCGGCGATACGGCGAGTGCTCAACGTCGGCGCCGACCTGAGCGCTGAGGATTTCGCGGCATTGGCGCTGGAGCAAGGTTTCGACACTTTCATCACCAGCCCGGAAGTGGGCGACGCCTTCATCCACGAGGTCGTCCCGAGGGTTCGCGAGCTGGTCGCACAGGGTCGTGGATCAGGCTGAGCTGGTCGGTCTCCTTCGCGGCGCTGTCGACGCGGAGGGCGGACGGTGGGCGGATCTTGGAGCGGGTGAGGGGGCGTTCACACTCGCGCTCGCGGACCTGCTTGGGCCGGGAGCCCACATCACCGCGGTCGACCGTGAGGCCAGCTCGTTGCGCGAGCTCGAAGAGGCGATGGTCAAGAGGTTCCCGCAGACACGGCTCGATGTGAAGAAGGCCGACTTCACCCGACCCCTGGCGCTTTCCGACCTCGACGGCATCGTGATGGCGAACTCGCTGCACTTCGTGCGTGACAAGCGCCCGATCCTGGCGCAGGTGAAAACGATGCTCAGTCCAGGTGGGCGGCTGATCGTGGTCGAGTACGGCGCCAATCGCGGCAACCCGTGGGTGCCCCATCCATTCTCGTATGAGAGATGGGAGCAGATGGCGGCCGAAGCCGGCTTCGAGAACACCCGGCTCCTCGGCACTGTGCCCAGCCGCTACCTGGGCAGCATGTATTCGGCCGTTACTTACGCTCCGAGGACCACGACAGCTGATTGAACGCGTAGTAGATCGCGTTGAAGGCGTACAGAGCGACCACCAGCCATGTGTTCACAAAAGCAAGTCCGATCGACACGGCGTAGATGACGAGGCCGGGCGCAAAACGCGGCAGCACGGTCCCGAGCCGGGCACCCCGGATCTCGGGTTTGAGCAGGTTCGGATGAGTGAGCGCCCAGGCCACCAGGCACTGGAACGCGATGGCCATGAGCGTCATCACCACGGCGTAGAAGGCGGCCGCCACCGAGCCGTTCTGGCCCGAGTTCAGATAGCGGCCGAGCAGCGCGGTGGGGTAGGGGAGCAGCACGAC
>VBGM01000209.1:0-5125 GCA_005880855.1 Chloroflexota bacterium | reverse complement strand
ACCCAAACGACGCCGACGGTGAGGAAGCTCGCGACATAGGTGACGAGCTGCGGCCACTGGCCGAGCACCTTCCCGAGCAGCTGCCCCGAACCGACCTCGGGCACCGTGAACTGCAGCACCAGCAACGTGATCGCGACCGCGAACACGCCGTCGGAGAAGGCCTCGAGCCGAGTTGTGTTCATGAGCCAGCCCCTCTCCCCATCGCTGAGAGGGTAGGGGAGAGGGGCCTAGGCAGCCGACTGAAACTAAAAGACTTGGGAGGTCGAAGACGGCGCGCTCGGCGTGCCGGCGCCGTGCCGGCCGCGGCCATGTCGCCGCAACCACCGGCCGATCATCACCCTGCGATCGCCCGACGACCGACCGCCGCCACCTGGGTTGAAGCGCTTGGTGACGCCTCCCATGGTGGCGCCCCAGGTGACGTACTTGTGAAAGCGCTCCTCGGCTTCCTGCGCGATCCCGATCCGCTCGCCGCGAGTCTCCTCGCGGAAGCGGGCGATGCGCCCGGCGGCCGCGCCCTCCTTCTCTTCGGGCGTGCTGCCGAGATCGATCTCGGGCAGCCCTCCCAGGACCACGATCTGGTCGTCCTCGACCGTGACCTCAACTCCCACAAACCAGCCGTCTGGGAGTCTTCCGGCAAACCAACCCTTGATCGATCCGAGCTCTTTTGCATCCATGATTACAATATTACTCAGTAAATGACCGAAAGCAAGTCGATGGGTTTTGCAGCCGCTCGGTAAGCTGCGGAGCAGCATATGGCGATGATGGGGCCGGGCAGCGGCCCGCCGACGATCCACTGGTGGCTGGGCCGGCGTAAGTCGGCCGACTCCGGACCCGCGAACAGCGGCCTCACCGGCGACCCCGGCGTCGAGCAGCCGCCCGAGGACCAGGGTCCCAAGGACCTCCGCGGCCGCTGGCTGAACTTCAAGCAATCGGTCACCGGCACCACGGCCGCTCTGCCGCGCGTCCTTGGATTGGTGTGGGAGGCAAGCCCGGCGATCACGATCGCCTTGTTTGCGACCACCGCGGTCGCCGGCGTGATCCCGGCCGCCGCCGCCTACACCGCGAAGCTGCTGACCAACGCCGTCGTGCAGGGGATCGCGATCAACCAGTTCCACCGGCCGGATAGAGAGTCGTTCGCGAGCCTCGACCCGTCCGGGCCGCTCGGGCACCTTCACACGCCCGTGTACACGGCGGTGCAGATGATCGTGGTCCTGGTCATCGTCCAGCTGGCGCTCTTCGCCATCACAGCCTTGCTGGGAACGCTTCGAAACATCACGCAGCAGCTGCTCCAGAACGAGGTCTCGATGCGGATCCAGCTCATGGTCATGGAGAAAGCCGCGTCGCTCGACCTCGCCTTCTACGAGGACCCTGCATCCTACGACCTCCTGCGCCGCGCGCAGACCGACTCCATCAACAGGCCGGTGATCATGATCTCGACGGCATTCGGCCTGGTGCAGACACTGCTGACCTTCATCACGATGATCGCGCTGCTGGTCGTCGTCAGCCCGCTGCTCGCCGTCATCGCGCTCGTCTCGCCGATCCCCGCCTTCATCGCCGACACCCGCTATGGCTGGCGCGGATACAACATCGCGCGTTGGGGCTCGCGGCTGCTGCGGCGCATGAACTACCTGGTCACGCTCGTGACCACCGACAGCTACGCCAAAGAGGTGAAGCTGTTCGGACTTGGCAGGTACTTCATCAATCGCTACCAGATGATCGCCAAGAATTACTACAGCTCCCAGCGCTCACAGGTGGCGCGCCGCTACATGACCGGGTTTGCGCTGGGGAACCTGAGCACGATCGTCACGTCGCTCACCTACCTATATGTGGCGCTGCAGGCGATCGTCGGCAGGCTCACGCTCGGCGACCTCACCCTGTACACGACGGCGGCCTCCCAGGTGCAGAGCTCCATCCAGGGAATCCTCGGCGGCTTCTCCGGGATGTACGAGCACAACCTGTACCTGAACAACCTGTTCGAGCTGATGGAAACGAAGACTTCGATGCCGGTCCCCACGGCTCCGGTCAAAGTGCCGCAGCCGATGCGCGGAGAGATCCGCTTCGACAACGTGACCTTCGCCTACCCGGGCGCCGAGTCCAACGCGTTGTCGAACCTCAGCTTCACGGTGAAGCCGGGCGAGACGCTCGCGATCGTCGGCAGAAACGGCGCCGGAAAGACCACGCTCTTCAAGCTCATCTGCCGGCTGTACGACCCCAATGAGGGACGCATCCTCATCGACGGGATCGACATTCGCGAGTTCGATCCCAACGAGCTCCGCGCCCAGATCGGCGCCATGTTCCAGGACTACGTCACCTACCAGGCGACGGCCGCCGAGAACATCGGGCTCGGAAACGTGGCCGACATCAACGACCGCGAGCGGATCGAGGTGGCGGGCAAGCAGGGCGGGGCGCAGGAGCTCATCTCCGGGCTGCCTGACGGCTACGACACTGCGCTCGGCAAATGGTTCGACCAGGGCGTGAACCTATCCGGAGGGGAGTGGCAGAAGGTGGCGCTGTCGCGAGCGTTCATGCGCGACGCGAAGATCCTGCTGCTCGACGAGCCGACTTCGGCCCTCGACGCCCAGGCGGAGTACGACCTGTTCGAGCGGCTGCGCTCGCTCACGCGCGGACGCACGGCCGTGTACATCTCGCACCGATTCTCGACAGTGCGCCGCGCCGACCGCATCGTGTTCCTCGAGCACGGACGCCTGGTCGAGGAGGGCACGCACGCGGAGCTGATGAAGCTCAACGGGCGCTATGCCCGCCTGTTCCGCATGCAAGCCTCGGCGTACACGGGCGAAGACATCGTCCCCGAACCCGAAGAGGACGTAGCGGCGCTATAGAGTTTCCGGGCATGCCGGCCCGGTTCACCAAAGCGATCTGGGTCGGAATCGTCCTCGGCGTCCTCACCACCGCCGCCTACCTGATCGGGGCCGGTCGTTCCTTCGGCTATGACGCAGCCGCCACCTTCGCCAGCTACGTCGCCACGCCCAATCTGATCGACGCCTTCGCAGTTCATGCGGTGCTACCCAGCATTCCGCTCAAGACCATCGCCTCCAACGATCACGTGTTCCTTTCTCTCATGAGCCACGTCATCTATTCGCTGACGGGATCGCGCAGCGAGGTGGTCTACCGGCTGGTACCAGCAGTGGCGGCGGGGGGGACGGTCGGCTTGTCGGCCGCAGCCCTGTCCATGCGCTTCGGCGTGCTCGCGGGGGCGTCGGCCGGGCTTTTCCGCGTGGACCAGCAGCACCACGATCGCGAAGACGTGCGTGGCGATCGCCAGACCCAGGAGGGCCGCATACGCTGCCAGCCGCCACCGCGTCCAGCTGCCCCGGATCAACATCAAACTTGCCGCGAGCGCTAGAAGTGCGGCCAGGCTGTAGCCGCGAAGGTCCCGGCTGTTCTCGACGAAGATCGGGTTGCGCAGGTCATGGCCAGAGCTCAAGCAGCTCGCCCCCGCCTGGATCGCCGCCTTCGTGATCGGTGCGGCCGCCAACGCCAACATCGAGTTCATGGAGCTCGTGCAGCACGGCTTCCCGCCGAGCCTTTACCACCCCACGTTTCCGCGCGACGTCGTCCTCTTCCTGGTCGGTGGACCGGTGGTCCTTGCAGTCGGTTTGTGGCTGAGCACGGTGGTGCTGGGCCTGTGGGCGGCACGGCGTGAGCCGTGGGTGTGGGCCGCGATCGCAGTGGTCACGGTGGTGGTCGGAGTCCTCTGGTTGGTGCTGCAGCCGGCCTACCTCTTCCCGCGGTTTTTCATCTTCCTCATCCCTGCCGTCGCGTACCTGATGGCCGCGGCCGTCCAACGCTGGAAGGTGCTGGCGCCGATCGTCGTCGCGGGTGCTGTAGCGGCGGTCGTGGCCCAGGCGCCGGGCTACACCGACGACCCGCTGGCGCTGCCGCAGGCGGCGAAGGCGGTCCAGGAGGTACGGGCCGGCGGGGGGCAGGCTTGCGTGATCCACGCCGACGAGCAGGTCCTCGCCGCCTACACGACCGATTTCAAGGTGGTCACCAGCGCCGAGCAGTTGCAGGGGTGCACGGCTGTTGTCGTAGTTAGCTGGAACGTCGACCTGGCGTTGCGAGACCTGGCGGCGCAAGAGTTTCCGCGCCGGACGGCTCTACCCGCTTACTACCCCGCCGTGGTGCTCGGGCGTTGAGCCCGAGTGCCTAGATGCTGGCGTGAGTGTGGCTGAGCTGTAGGACGCGTACCGCGCGGCCACGCATACGGTCGCAGCGCCAGCAGAAAACCACGGCATCGATGCCCCACGGCAGGACCCCTTGCAGCAGTACCTCTCGCTCGCGACGGTGCATAAGCCAGCAGATGAAGAAGCTCATCGAGCCCGACGAAGCTATCACGCGGTCAAAGACAAAACAAAGGAGAGATTGTTAAGACTTCGTCAACTGGTCGATCTTGGCGGCCAGGATGAAGTCGTTCTCGGTGAGCCCGCCGGCCGCGTGGGTGAACAGGTGGACAGTCACTGAGCCGTAGCTGAGGAGCACGTCGGGATGGTGGCCTTCCGCCTCAGCGACCTCGGCGATCCGGTTGACAAGCTCGACGCCGGGCATGAAACCCTTGAACTTGAATGTCTTGGTGAGCCGCATGTGGCCCTCGGAATCCTCGACGGTCCAGCCGTCGAGCTGCTCCAGGCCCTGGCCGACCTCGTGGCTGGACATCGGGGGAGTGCCCGGCTCGCACTTGACGCAGTGCCGCTCGGCCAGGGGATTGGGATCGGACACGGGTTGATGGTAGCTGCGTCCCCTGCGGGGGAGAGGGGCGTGAAGCAGAATCGTGGGTGGGTAGAATTGTCCTTCCCGCCGGGCGCGCAGGCGCACTGTATCGGGCGGCTAGCTCAGCGGGAGAGCGCTTGCCTCACACGCAAGAGGTCGTTGGTTCAAACCCAACGCCGCCCACCACCGGTTTCGTGGCCCCGTCGTCTAGTGGACTAGGACGCAGCCCTCTCAAGGCTGAGACCGCGGGTTCGAATCCCGCCGGGGCTACCAACGCCGGATGCGCCTCGACTGTGCCGAAACTAGGCATTCGCCCTCGATTCAATGCCCTCTTTTCGCACAATCGACCCACCAGCCGAGAAGGAGGCTTAACCTCTCCTCGCGACTACTCGCCTTT
>VBGM01000092.1 GCA_005880855.1 Chloroflexota bacterium | reverse complement strand
CGGCCGGCGCATGTCGAGCGGCCGCGCGAGGATGCGCATGACGAGCCTGCGCAGCGTGGCGCCGTCACCAGGAGGGGCCAGCACCTCTCGACGCACATGCGCGCCGAGGTCGAAATGGGGGTCGTCGACCCAAACCGGGTGGACCAGGTTCAGTGGCACGCGATGGATGCGCTGCCGGTACCTCGGCACCAGGTGGATCCGCTCCTTGATCGTCTCCTCGACGCCGAGCGCACCGCGCCCGCCGGGCACCTGCGACTCGTCCTCGAAGACGTAGACGGTGCCCAGGTCGAGGGGCGTGTGCGCACGCTCGGCATATAGAAACCAGGCGTCACGCGCGGAGAGCGGCTCGTAGAAGGGTTGAGCGCTCGCGGCCACGGGAAGATCCTAAAGTCCCGAGTGGCGGCCCAACAGCTGGGCCTCGATAATGTCACTGGGGACAGCCCAAGCACTGGCGCCGGAATCTCCGGCACCTGTCTGCGATCGGGCCCCACCAACGCCTGAGAAGCGATCAAGCCAAGCCTCGGGGGGTCTGCGCGCCGAGCGCAGCTGGCGGATGGCCATGCGGGTTGAAACCCCCGCCGTCTGTCGGTGACTCCTCGAGGTGAGGCAATTAGAATTCCAAACTCAAACGCCATGCCTCTTCTGCTGATCGGAATCGTGGTAGCCGCAGTCGCCGTCGTGGCACTTGCCTACTGGTCGCCGGGTCGTGTGACCGTTTACGAGTTCGAACGAGGGCTGCGCTACCGGAAAGGCCGGTTCGTGGGCATTGTCCAGCCCGGGACCCATTGGGTCGCCCGGCGCGGGGGTTCGATCACAAAGGTCGACGTGCGGCCCTACGTCCTCACGGTCCCAGGTCAGGAGCTTCTCACGTCGGACGGGATCGGAATCAAGGTGAGCCTTGTTGCCGGCGTGGAGGTCGTGGATCCTGCAGCCGCAGTCAATCAAGTACAGAACTACACAGCGACCCTTTACACACTGCTCCAGGTGGCCCTTCGCCAGACCGTGAGCAGCCGGACGCTCGAAGATCTTCTGGCAGGACGCGCTGACATCGGGGCAAAGGTTCTCGAGGATTCGGCACAAGCTGCGCTCGCCTTCGGCCTGAAGCTTGCGACGGTCGACGTACGCGACGTGATGCTGCCGGGCGACCTGAAACGGATCTTCGCCCAGGAGGTGGCCGCCCGCAAGGAAGGTCTGGCGGCGCTCGAAAGAGCCCGTGGCGAGACGGCGGCTTTGCGCAATCTCGCGAATGCGGCGCGCATGATCGAGGACAACCCGGCTCTCATGCAGCTTCGATTGCTGCAGCAGCTGGGGACCACCGGAGGCAACACCGTTGTCCTGGGCGAGAGCGCCGTCATTCCCGTTGCAAAGAGGAATCGGCCGGCCGGCAAGGGGAAGGAGAGCGTCGAGGACAAGGAAACGTCGACCTGAGCCGGCTGCTCATCGGCGTTCCTTCAGGTATTGCCCGGGTTGCTGCGCATGCTGACCGAGACCAACGACACCTGCATGGGGGTGTACTGCCACGTGACGCGACCGGGAATGGTGTCCATCGGCGACCCCTGTGGCCCCGGACTAAGCTAACCAGGCTAGTTTCCAATGGCTCAGGAGGAGAGAACATGGCGGTGAAGGCTTTCTCGAACGAGTGGGCCAAGCAGTTCAAGGACGAGGTCAACAGCTCCAGCGTTTACAAGACCGCGGCCAAAGGCTGGAAGTGGACGGTCGGGCTGGTGGTCGAGGCCGAGCCGGACAAGAACTTCCCCGAGTCGAAAGGAATCGTGATGGACCTCTTCGACGGCGACGCGCGCGATGTGACGGTGGGCCCGGCATCGGATGCCCAGAAGTGCGACTTCGTCATCACCGCGCCCTACACGCGCTGGAAAGAGGTTGCCACCAAGCAGCTCGACGCCACCAGGGGCATGCTGCAGGGCAAGCTCAAGCTGAAGGGCGACCTGCCGACGATCGTGCGCTACACCAAGGCGTCGCAGGAGATGACGGAGTGCACGACGCGGGTCGCTGTTGAATGGCCCGACGAAAAGTAGAAGCTGGATCTGCCGAGTCGAAGCTCGTCGAGTATGCCGACGAGGAGCCGAGCGCATTCGCGTCAATGTTGGGCGGCCTCATCGAAGCCAACGTCGTTGGCCGTGACGAGAAGAAGCGCGACTTTGAATCTCTCGTAGCGCGGGTTGGCATCTTCGTTACTGACATCGACGAAGGCGTCACGCTCGACTTCAAGCAAGGAAAGCTCACAGTACACAACGGTCTCAGGCCGCGCCGGACGATGACCATTCGCGCCGACGCGGAAACTGTCATGAGCCTCAGCAACCTGAAGGTCGGGCTGTTAGGGCTACCCGTGTACTACGACGGCGTTGGCCGGGGAGTGGCGAGAAAGCTTCTTACGGGCAAGCTGAAGATCGACGGCCTGCTGCCGAACGTCATGACGCTCAACACGGTGACGCGAATCTTCTCGGTTCAATGAGTACCCCACAAAATCTCCGATTTTGCGGGGACCCCTTGTGAGCCGTCTGGCCGTCGTCGGCGCCGGATCGATGGGAGCCCAGATCGCCCAGCAAGCGGCGCTGCGCGGCATGGACGTCAAGCTCCACGACCAGACAGATGAACAGCTCCGAAAGGCGGTGGAGTCCAACCGGGGACACCTGAACCGCCGCGTGGAGAAGGGGCGCCTGACCGCTCGAGACGCTGAGGCGGCCGCTGCGCGTGTGCACACGACCACCGATCTGGCCGAGGCGGTGGACCGCGCCGACCTTGTCATCGAAGCGGTCTTCGAGGATCTCGGCGTGAAGCGCGAGATATTCGCCGAGCTCGACAGGCTCGCGCCCGCCGCGGCAGTGCTGGCCAGCAACTCTTCGACGATGGCGATCAGCAAGATCGCGGATGCCACAAGGCGACCCCACGCATGCGTGAACATGCATTTCTTCTTTCCAGTGCTGGTGATGGACCTGGTCGAGGTCGTGCGCGGCCCCGAAACCTCTGACGAAACCGTCGATCGAGCGATGGCGATGGCCCGCGCTATGGGCCGGACGCCGGTTCTCATCAACAAGGAGATCGACGGCTTCATCGTCAACCGCATCCTCCACGCGGCCACGCAGGAGGCGTACCGCCTGCTCGATGCTGGTGTCGCCCGCTTCGAGGACATCGACACCGCCGTCGAGAAGGGGCTCAACTGGCCGATGGGCCCGTTCCGCCTGGGCGACTTCAGCGGCCTCGACATCACGTATAGGGCTCGCTTGCACATGTTCGAGACGACGGGCGACGAGCGCTACCGGCCATCGCCGCAGCTCGAGGCGAAGGTGCGGGCCGGCAAGATGGGGCGAAAAACTGGCGAGGGCTGGTACAGGTACCCCAAGACCGACAATTAGGTTCGTGGTCACTGGCATCCACCACGTCGGAGTCGCGGTGGCGGACCTGGACGAATCGATCGAGCTCTACAGATCGGCGCTCGGCGCTGAGCTCCTCCACCGCGCGCGGAGCGACAGGGATGGGCTGGAGGCGGCGTTCATGAGCACCGGCGCAGGCGAGGTCGAGCTGTTGAGCCCGACGACGCCGGATTCACCCGTGGGCAAATTTCTCGCCAAACGGGGGCCTGGTCTCCACCACGTCGCTTATGGCGTTCCGGATGTCGCCAAGGCGCTCGACGACGCACGGGCCGCCGGCCTCGAGCTCATCGACGCCGCGCCGAGAATGGGGATGCACGGCGCGATGATCGCGTTCGTCCATCCGAAGTCCATGGGCGGCGTGCTGACGGAGTTCGTCCAGATATGAAAGAAGTCCACAACGACTCAGGGGTTCCGCTCAAGCCCGTCTATATGGCGGAGGACCACCGCGGCGAGGAGCCGCCTCCAGGCTCTTTTCCGTACACACGCGGCATCCACAAGGACATGTACCGGGGCCGGCTTTGGACCATGCGGCAGTACGCCGGGTTCGGGACCGCGGCCGAGTCGAACAAGCGATATCACTTCCTTCTGAAGCGGGGCCAGACCGGCCTCTCGGTAGCGTTCGACCTTCCCACCCAGATCGGGTACGACTCCGACGACCCAATGGCCAACGGGGAGGTCGGCAAAGTTGGTGTCGCCATCGATTCGCTCGAGGACATGGAGATCCTGCTCAAGGACATTCCCCTGGACACGGTCTCGACGTCGATGACGATCAACGCGACCGCGGCGATGCTCCTTCTCCTCTACCAGCTCGTCGCGGAGAAGCAGGGCTGTCCCCCGGAAAAGATCACCGGCACGGTGCAGAACGACATCCTCAAGGAGTACGCCGCGCGCGGGACCTACATCTTTCCGCCGGTGCCGTCGATGCGGCTCGTCACGGATCTGTTTGCTTACTGCCAGGCCGAGCTTCCCAACTGGAACACGATCTCCATCTCGGGCTATCACATCCGCGAGGCGGGGTCGACCGCCGCGGAAGAGGTCGCGTTAACTCTCGGCCATGCCATCGCGTACGTGGAGGCTGCACTCGCGGCCGGCCTCGCTGTTGACGACTTTGCCCCCCGAGTCTCCTTTTTCTTCGCCGCGCACATGGACTTTTTCGAAGAGGTCGCCAAGTTTCGCGCCGCGCGGCGGATGTGGGCTCAGGTCATGCGCGACCGGTTTGGGGCCAAGGATCCGAAATCGCAGGCGCTGCGGTTCCACACGCAGACGGGCGGCGTGACGCTGACCGCCCAGCAGCCTTTGAACAACGTGGTGCGTACCGCCCTCGAGGCGATGAGCGCCGTGCTGGGGGGCACGCAATCGCTTCATACCAACGGATACGACGAAGCGCTCGGCCTGCCATCTCAGAACGCGGCCGAGCTGGCGTTACGCACGCAGCAGGTGATCGGGCACGAGACCTCCGTCCCGCAGGTGGCCGACCCCCTGGGCGGCTCCTACTACGTCGAGAGCCTGACCGACCGGGTGGAGGAGGAAGCGCTCGCGATGATGGCCGAGATCGACGAGCTGGGTGGCGCGGTGCGCTGCATCGAGACGGGGTGGACGCAGCGCCGCATCTCAGATAGCGCCTACCGATTCCAGACTCGTATCGAGGCGGGGGAGCGTGTCGTGGTCGGCGTCAACAAGTATGCCAATGACAACGACGACAAGGTCGAGATCACGAAGGTCGGGCCGCGCCACCAGGCGGCGCAGTCGCGCGCATTGAAACGGCTGCGCGCCGGACGGGACCAGGCCGCGGTCGCACGACGCTTGAGCGACATCGACCGCACTGCGCGCGGGACCGACAACCTGATGCCACCGCTGAAAGCTGCGCTTGCCGACTACGTCACCATCGGCGAGTGCTGCGCGGTGCTGCGCAAGGTGTGGGGCGAATATCGTCCGCCCGAGCTAGCTTGAGGAAAGGAGACCAGATGCCGGCATACCCCGATGTGATTCCGATGATCGCCTATGAGGATGGGCCCACGGCCATGGACTGGCTGGCCGGCGCCTTCGGGTTCAAAGAGCGGGCGCGCATGACCGGCCCCGACGGCCGCCTCAGCCATGGTGAGATGGAGGCGGGCGAGGGCCTCATCATGCTGGCCACGCCCAGCCCCGACTACCACGGGCCGAAGAAGCATCGCGAGGAGTGCGAGCACGCTCGGAAATGGTCGTCGGTGCCCTACATCGTCGACGGCGTGCTCGTCTACGTGCCTGATGTCTCCGCCCATTTCGAGGAGGCGCGTCGCGCCGGCGCCCACATCCTGTCTGAGGTCGAGGAGACCCCCGACGGCAAGCGGTACCGCGCCGGAGCGAGCATGAGCAGCACACCCAAGGGTCACAAGGTCGATCCGCTCAACCAGCTCCGCCAACGCAAGTACGAGGCCGGGCACGGCGACGCCGAGGCGTTCAACCGCCAGCACGCCCGGCACAAGCTCACCGCCCGCGAGCGCATCTCACGCCTGGTGGACCGCAACTCGTTCGAGGAGATCGACATCTTCGCCACGCATCGCGCGCACGGATTCGGCCTCGAGTCGAAGCGAGTCCCGGGCGATGGCGTCGTCACGGGCCTGGGCAAGATCGACGGCCGCGACGTGATGCTCTTCAGCCATGACGCGTCGGTGTTCGGCGGCTCGCTGGGCGAGGTGTTCGCGGAGAAGGTCATCAAGGTCATGGACCTCGCGCTGCGAAATCGCATCCCGATCATCGGCATCAACGACTCTGGCGGCGCTCGCATCCAGGAGGGGGTGGTATCGCTCGCCGGTTACGCCGAGATCTTCTGGCGCAACGTGGAGTCGAGCGGCCTCATCCCTCAGCTGAGCCTGATTCTCGGACCGTGCACCGGCGGCGCCGTGTACTCGCCGGCCATGACCGACTTCACGTTCATGGTCCACGAGGTCGGCTACATGTTCATCACAGGACCGGAGGTGGTCCGCGTCACCACGGGCGAAGAGGTGACATTCGACTCGCTCGGCGGCGCCGAGGTGCACAACGTCAAGTCAGGCGTCGCGCACTTCCTCGCCGAGTCAGAGGACGAGTGCTTCACTCAGGTGCGCCGGTTGTTCTCGTATATCCCCCAGAGCTCCGACCAGAAGCCGCCGACCGCAAAGACGACGGACGACCCGGAGCGCGCGGCGCCCGGGCTCGCAACGATCATCCCGGACAACCCGAAAGAGCCTTACGACATCAAGGACGTCATCGGAATGGTGGTCGATGACGGGAACTTCTTCGAGGTGCAGCCCTTCTTCGGGATGAACATCGTGATCGGGTTCGCCCACCTCGACGGGAACCCGGTCGGGATCGTCGCCAACCAGCCAAAGGTGATGGCCGGCGCCCTCGACATCAACGCGTCCGTGAAGGCTGCTCGATTCGTTCGTTTCTGTGACGCGTTCAACATTCCGCTCATCACGTTCGTCGACGTGCCTGGATTCCTGCCGGGCACCGCGCAGGAGTACGGCGGCATCATCCGCCACGGGGCCAAGCTGCTCTATGCGTTCAGCGAGGCGACCGTGCCCAAGCTGACCGTGATCACACGCAAGGCATATGGCGGCGCCTACTGCGTCATGTGCTCCAAGCACATCAGGGCCGACTTCAACGTCGCCTGGCCGACGGCTGAGATCGCGGTCATGGGCCCCGAGGGGGCGGTCAACATCGTGTTCCACCGAGAGCTGGAAGCGGCCGCCGACCCGGTGATGCGGCGGCGGGAGCTGGTCACCGAGTACACCGAACGCTTCGCCAACCCTTACATCGCAGCCGAGCGCGGCTACATCGACGACGTCATCGAGCCGGGCCGCACACGCGGCGAGCTGATCCGTGCGTTGCGCATCGCCCTGCGCAAGGAGCGCCGCCGCAAGCCCAGGTGGCACGGCAATATCCCTCTCTAGAGGCGGTGAGGTTCTAGTCTTACCGCGGTGAAGCTGCTCGAATACCAGGCGAAAGAGGTGCTGTCATCGCTTGGTATTGCGACTCCGCCGGGCAGGGTCGCCCACACTCCTGACGAAGCCGCCGCCGCCTGCGCCGAGCTGGGTCCAATCGCTGTCAAGGCCCAGGTGCCAGTGGGCGGTCGCGGCAAGGCCGGCGGCATCAAGCTCGCAAGCACTCCGGAAGAGGCACGCGCGGCCGCCCAGCAGATCATCGGCATGGACATCAAGGGCTTCAAGGTGCCGCTGGTCTACTGCGAGTCCGCCCTGGACATCGGGCGCGAGATCTATCTGGGATTCACCGTCGACCGCGATGCGCGCGCCAACATCCTCATGCTCTCAGCCCGCGGCGGCATGGACATTGAGCAGGTCGCCGATGAATCGCCTGAGTCGATCGCCCGTCTGTATCCGAACCCATGGCGCGGCCCGCTGGACTTCGAGCTCAACCAACTCGTGTTCGATGCCGGCCTCGGTGAGCTGGCCCGGCCCCTGGCTGCGCTCATCAAGAAGCTCTATCGCGCCATCCCGGAGCTCGACGCGGTGACGGCCGAGATCAACCCGCTCGTGATCACCAAGTCGGGCGACATCGTCGCCGGCGACGCGAAGCTCGAAACGGACGAGAACGCCGCGTGGCGCCACAAGGAGCTCGAGGAGCGCTATGGATCGGTGCTGGAAGGCGATCCTTACGAAGTTGAGGCCAAGAAACGCGGCCTTACGTATGTCTCGCTCGATGGCGACATCGGCATCATCGGCAACGGCGCCGGCCTGTGCATGAGCACGCTCGACCTCGTCCAGCGCGCGGGCGCGCGGGCGGCGAACTTCTGCGACATCGGCGGCGGCGCCAAAGCCGAGGTGGTCGAGAACGCCCTCGCGGTGATCCTCATGAACCCTCGCGTCACGGGTGTGCTGATCAACGTATTCGGTGGCATCACGCGAGGTGACGAGGTGGCCAAGGGCATCGTTACAGCTCGTGACCGCCTGCAGATGAAGCTGCCTCTGGTGGTTCGGCTCAGCGGTACCCGAGAGGAGGAAGGCCGGGCGATCCTGCACCAGAACGGGATCGAGCCGGGCGCCAATGCGTGGGAGGCGGCCCAGAAAATTGTCGCGTTGACCAAGGCGCCAGCGACCCGGTGAGCATTCTGTTGGACGCGAACACGCGCGTCATCGTTCAGGGCATCACCGGTCGCGAAGGGACGTTTCACGCCGAGCAGATGAAAGAGGTGGGCACCAACCTGGTCGGCGGCACGAGCCCGGGTAAGGGCGGCACCACCCACGTCGGGGTGCCCGTGTTCAACACCGTCGCGGAAGCGGTCAACGCGACCGGCGCCAACGCGTCCGGGATCTTCGTTCCGCCGCCGTTTGCCCCCGACGCGATCATGGAGGCCGCGGCCAACGGCATCGAGCTGATCGTCTGCATCACCGAGGGGATCCCGATCCAGGACATGATCCGGGTCAAGGACTTCCTGCGTGGCTATCCGAGAGCACGGCTCCTTGGACCGAACTGCCCCGGCCTGATCACGCCCGGCGCAGCGAAGATCGGCATCATCCCCCAGCGAGTCGCCAGCCCCGGGTCGGTCGGCCTCGTGTCTCGCAGCGGCACGCTGACCTACGAGGTCGGTACGGCCCTCACCGCTGCGGGAATGGGCCAATCGACAATCGTGGGCATCGGTGGAGACCCCATACTGGGCCTCACTTTCAAGGATGTCATCGAGCTGTTCGAGAAGGATCCGCAGACAACCCATCTCGTCGTCATCGGCGAGATCGGCGGCAGCGACGAAGAGCGCGCCGCGGAGCGCCTCGCGAAGGGCAGCAGGTTGAAGACAGTCGCATTCATCTCTGGCCGCACGGCACCCGAAGGCAAGCGGATGGGTCATGCGGGCGCGATCATCTCGGGCAATCGCGGCACGGCGAAGAGCAAGGAAGAGGCGTTCAAGGCCGCGGGCGTCGCCGTGGCGGAGACGACCGACGACATCGTCGGCCTGCTGCGTTCGGCATGACCTTTCCGATATCGATCGCGAAAGCGCAGGCAGATCAACGCCTTCGCGACCTCGGCATCTTCGGCGGCCTGGCCCTTTGGCTGGTATACACCCGCGTTTACTGGGCCATCCACGCCACCCATTTCGTGCTGCCTCCGTGTCCCTTCTATTACCTGACCGGGCATCCGTGCCCCTTCTGCGGAGGCACGCGCTCGTTCGCCTACATGTGGCAGGGCGACATCGCTGATGCCGTGCGGCTCTATCCCCTCGGTCCGGCTCTGTTCGCGGGCACGATACTCGGGATGGGTGGACTCGGTGCCGGCCTCGTCACCGGCCGCTCCTGGACGCCCCGGCTGACGTCATTTCAGTGGCGGCTGGTGATCATCGGCGGCTTGAGCGCCGTCGCGGTTAGCTGGGTGCTCAAGGTGTTCGTCCTCGGGAATTAGCATCCGGCGCCTTCACGGCGACGACTGGCAGGTATTCCGCGATGTACGACTGGCCTCGTTGAAGGACGCCCCTTACGCCTTCGGGTCGACATGGGAGCACGAGACGGACCGTCCCGAAGCGGACTGGCGGCGAGTCGTGGAGTCCAGGGAACGCTTCGTGGCCGAGCTGGAAGGTCGCGTCGTGGGCACCGCCTCGGGCGGTGAGTCGGGCTACAGCCGCGCAGCCTCCCTGACTTCGTTGTGGGTGGATCCGTCCGCCCGTGGCGAGGG
Source organism: Chloroflexota bacterium (assembly GCA_005880855.1). Lineage (GTDB taxonomy): Bacteria > Chloroflexota > Dormibacteria > Dormibacterales > Dormibacteraceae > UBA10449. Next base: position 17,868 of record VBGM01000092.1, on the reverse strand, counting down.
GGTTGGCGACTCCCTGATCATCGCCGTGATTGCCTGGGCAAAGGACACCGGCTACCAGCAGCTGATGCTCTGGGTGACCGAGGGCAACACGAATGCGGAGGAGCTCTACAAGCGCCATGGCTTTCGCCGGACCGGCGCGATCCAACCGGTCCGCGCCGGCGAAGATCGCCTCGAGTTCGAGATGTCGGTCCGGCTCTAAGCCCCGGCGATGGTGTCGATGACCACCGGGTAGACGCGGTCGGTGTTCTGCTGAAGGTTCGCTGGATCGATCAGGTCATGGGGCAGATGGTCGGAGGCCGGAAACTGGAAGGTGCTTACTTGCGCACCGTGAGCTCGCCATAGCTCGACCAGTTGATACGTAAAGCGGTTGTCGAGTCGGGGCTCGGCCGCATTGGTGATGACCGCGATCGAACCGGCCTTCGGCGCCGACGTGCGGGCGGCTTTCAACACTCCGCTGCCTGCCTCGAACAACGCGGCGTATGCCCGCGTCGCGAAGCGAGGGTAACCATGCTGGGGGCCGACCTTGCCTTTCAGCTCGCGGTCCCACCAGATGTAGAAGTTGGGCAGCACGTTCGCGAGGCGTGCCAGGGAGGCCAGGCCCCAGCCGGGAATGGGGCGCAGCCCGAACATCGGCGCGATCAGCACCGCCCGCTCGACCCTTTCGCTGCTCTGGGCGAGATGCGCGGTGAGGACGCCACCGAGGGACAGCCCCGCGATGGTGAGCCGCTCACCAAGGCCGGCTCCCGCCTCGCCGGCCCGATTGGCCACCGCGATCAGCATGTCTGACCGCAGCTCGGCGATCGAGGTCGTCAGCCGATCCGAATAGCCGTGCCGGGGATACCTCGGAATGAGGACGTTCCAGCCCAGCTCATGGAAGTGCTTGCCCAGCGCGTCGAACTGCTGAGGGCAGTTCGTGAACCCATGCAGCAGGACAAGCGAATGCTCGGTCCGGCGGTTATGCGTGTAGAGGCGCGTGCGGCACACGGGGTTGACGTTGGGCCCGTCGAGCGCTTGCAGGCTGGCGGCGATCTCGATTCCAGACAGATAGGGGTCGCCGCTCATCGCCGTACGGGATACTAAGTCCCGGTGTGGATTTCGAATTAAGCGCGGAGCAACGCGCCGTCCGCGAGCTGTGCCGCGACTTCGCGAAAGAGGTCGTCGCGCCGGCTGCTGAGGATCTCGACCGCAATCACAAGTTCGGCTACGAGATCGTGCGGCAGATGGGCGACCTGGGCCTGTTCGGCCTGCCCTTCTCTGCGGAGTACGGCGGCGCCGGCGCGGATTTTCTGTCGCTATGCCTTGCGATCGAAGAGATCTCGCGTGCCGATGCCGGCGTGGGGATCACCCTCGAGGCGGCGGTGTGCCTCGGCGCTGCGCCGATTTACGACTTCGGCAGCGCCGAGCAGAAGCAGAAATGGCTCCCAGACCTTTTTGCGGGCAGGAAGCTGTGGTCTTTCGGGCTCACCGAACCCGAGGCCGGCTCCGACGCCGGTGCCACCAAGACACGGGCCGAGCTTCGTGACGGCCACTGGGTTGTCACCGGCGCCAAGCAATTCATCACCAACTGCGGAACCGAGATCTCTGCCGGAGTAACGGTTACGGCGGTGACCGGCAAGAACAAGCGCGGCGGCCCCGAGATAAGCGCGATCATGATCCCGACCGGCACCCCGGGCTATCACGTGCTCGAGTCGTATCGAAAGCTGGGCTGGCATTCGTCTGACACGCACCCGCTGAGCTTCGACAACTGCGAGGTTCCGGCCGAGAACATCCTCGGAGAGCGTGGTGGCGGTTACCGGCAGTTCCTGAACACGCTCATGGGCGGCAGGATCGCGATCGCGGCTTTATCGGTCGGCGTCGCCCAGGCGTGCCTGGACGCATCGCTCGCCTACGCGAAGGAGCGCCGCACCTTCGGCGTCCCGATCTCGAAGCACCAGGCGATCCAGTTCAAGCTGGCGGACATGGCGATGGAGACAGAACTCGCCAGGACGATGGTGTATCGAGCCGCGACGGCCTACACGCACGGCGGCGGCAAGGCCACCGACGACGTCCGCATGCTCGCCGCGATGTGCAAGCTCTACGCGTCCGAGACATCGAAGCGCGCGGCCGACCAGGCGGTGCAGATCCATGGCGGATACGGCTTCATGGAGGACTATCCGGTCGCGCGCTACTGGCGCGATGTCAAGGTCAACGAGATCGGCGAAGGCACCTCCGAGGTCCAGCGGATGCTGATCGCCCGCCTCCTGGGCGCCTAGGCCCCTCGCACCCATTCCGCACGTTTGCACCCAAACGTGCGTATCGACCGCCGGAATTTCGAGGTTTTGGCGTCAAACGTGCGGATACGCCGACCGACAAGCCGGCTACCTGTAAACCCCATTGTGGCCCAGGCTGTGCAGGCCGACGTTCGGGAAGTAGGTCAGGCCGTGGTCTTCTGAACCGACCGGAATCCTCGCTATCAGCGCACCCGTGGTCGTGTCCATCACATAGACGGTCGCGTTGTAGCGACCCGACGCCCACAGCTGCGTCCCGGCAGGGTTCAGCTGCAGCATGTCCGGGCTGCCGCCGCCGGGGATGTGCCACTTCGCGATCACAGTGCGCGTCGCGAAGTCGATCACAGAAAACGAACCCTCGAGCCGGTTGGAGACATACAGCGACTTCGTATCGCGCGATACCTGCAGCCCATGTGCCCCGCGGCCGGTGGGGATGAACTGGATCTCCTTCATCGCGATCGGATCGACGACCGACACGCCCATGCGGCCCTGGTTGGTGACGTAGAAGACCGTGCCGTCGGGCGACAGCTTGATATCGATGGGCAGGCCGCCGACGCGGACGTAGCCGGCGAGGCTCATGTTGATCGTGTCGACCTTGGCGATTACACCGGAGTACTCGGTCGAGATCATCAGGTAGCTGCCGTCGGCGCTGAAGTCGAGGTGGTCGGCGCCCGGCCATGGGATGGGCACCGCCTTGAGCAGCTTCCAGCCGTTGTGCGGGTCGCGGAATTCGATGCGCTGCAATCGCTCGACCACGTCGATCGCCTTCGTGCCATCGGGCGTGAAGTAGAGGTTGTACGGAAACGGGATGCTGATCTTGCCGGTGGGGCGTCCGGTGTGGACGTCGATGACGGTCAGGCTGCTCGACCCCTCGTTGTCGACGTACAGCGCGCTCATGTCCCACGCGGGCGCGATGTGGTGCGGGATGTTGCCGACCGCGTAGTGGTCGATGACCTTGAACGTGAGCGGGTCGATGACGTCGACCGTGCCCGCCGTGCTGTTGGGCACGTATACGCGCGGCGGAAGCAGGCACAGGGGACAGGGGACGACACCCGACATGGTGTTCGCGTACACATTGACCGCTGTTGCGGGAAGCGGTCCCTGCTGCGCGTCGGGCACCGGGAGCAGACGGGCAGGCTCGGTGTCGATAGGGGCCGTCGCCGGCTGCGCCACGCTGGGCGTGGTCCACACGACCGCAAACACGACTGCGGCCGGGCTCACGATCACGAGGGTGAACAGGATCGCCGAGGCGATGCGTACCGGCCTGGATCTCACCAGGCCGGCGAACGCGTTACTCGTCGGGAAGATCTTCAAGTTTGGGGGCGAGCTCACACACCCACCGCCCATCGTCCAGGCGGCGAATGAAGCGACCGTAGCCCTGATTGCGTGCGACGTTCAAGAACTGCTCCTGGGTTATCAACGTCCGCAGCCGGGCCAAGTCCGCATAAGTGGTGTCGCGCATGATCCCGCCCACGACTCCCGCCAGCTCGCGCCACTGCCCTTCCGAAAGTGGTTCGCCGTAGCCGGCGATCGTCACCAGGAGGGCGGCCGTCGCGCCCGTGATGGTGTCAGGAAGGAGCTTCTCCGACTTGGCGCGGGCAATGATCTCGCGGCCCGTGCTGATGATGTCGGCGATCCGGTCCCTGCGCACCCCGATGATGTCGCGTCCGCTGCCGACAGTGGTTCCTTCGAGGTATCTCGGTCCTGCTTCCATGCCGCAACCGAATATTGTAATTAGTCGCTACTTAGTGGACTTTTCCCTGCCGCCCCAGCACGCCAGCTTCCGCGATTCCGTGCGAGAGCTCGCGCAGGGCGTGGCGCTGGTTTTCGCGGCCGAGGTGGATCGCGATCACCGGTTCCCCGATGAGTCGGTTCGCGCGGCTGCCGAATCCGGATTGCTGGGCGTTCTGATCCCGCGCGAGTACGGTGGGGCGGGGCTCGACGCGCTCGCTTTCACGGTCTGCATCGACGAGCTCGCCCGCGCCTGCGCCTCGACCTCGGTCATCGTCGACGTTCATACAAGTGTCGGCAGCGAGCCGATCCTCCTTTTCGGCACCGATGAGCAGAAAAAGCGGTGGCTGCCCCGCCTGGCTTCGGGTGAGCTGCTCGGGGCGTTTGCGCTGACCGAGCCGGCGGCCGGCTCCGACGCCGCGTCGCTACAGACGAGCGCCCGTCGCAAGGGCGACGGCTACGTCCTCAACGGCACCAAGGTATTCATCACCAACATCGGGCGCGCGGGCCTCTACATCGTCTTTGCCCGCACCGGTCCGGGGGAGAGGGCAGCCGGCGTGAGCGCTTTCATAGTCCCTGCGGAATCGCCGGGCGTGAAGGTCGGCCAGGTATTCAAGAAGATGGGCTTGAACGGTTCGCCAACCGGCGAGCTCGTCCTCGAGGACGTGGTGGTGCCCAGGGCGAATCGGCTCGGCGGTGAAGGGGAAGGCTTCACCGTGGCGATGCGCGCCCTCGATTCGGGCCGGATCGGAATCTCAGGTCAGGCGCTGGGGATCGGGTTTGCGGCGGTGGATGAGGCCACGGCCCTGCTGAAGAGTCGAACCCGCGGGCAAGGGGAAGAGTTCTGGCTGGCCGACATGGCCACGCGTCTCGAGTCTGCCCGCATGCTCGCTTACCACGCCGCGTGGCTCTGCAGCTCCGGGCGCCCGTTCACCCTCGCAGCCTCGATGGCGAAGCTGCACTGCACCGACACGACCATGCAGGTCGCCCTCGACGCGCTGCAGCTGGCCGGCGATGAGGGTGTCCTTGCGGGCAGCCCATTCGAGCGTCACGTGCGCGACGCCAAAGCGCTCCAAATTTACGAGGGCTCGAACCAGGTGCAAAGGGTCGTCATCGCACGAGAAGTGATGCAGGTATGAGAGACCCAATTGCAAACCTAGTGTGGCCGGGGGGGACCCTGGCCACCCGTGCCACGCCCCCGATAGGGGATTCGAATTGGGTCTAATCTCACGCTGATGGATTTCGAGCTGTCCGAAGAGCAGGTCGCGATCCGGGACACTATCCGCGAGCTCGTACAGGACCGCGTCGCCCCGCGCGCCGCCGAGATCGACGAGAAAGCCGAGTACCCGAAGGACATCGAGAGGCTCTTCGCCGACAACGGCATCTTGGGCATCCCGTTTCCCGAGGAGTACGGCGGCATCTCGGGTTCCAGCGTCACCATCTGCATGGGTATCGAGGAGATCGCCAAGGCCTGCGCGACCTCGTCGCTGATCCTCGCCGTGCAGGCCCTCGGTTCGTACCCGATCCTGGTGGCCGGCTCGGAGGAGCAGAAGAAGAGGCTGTGCCCGCCCCTCGCGTCGGGCGAGAAGGTCGCCGCCTACGCACTGTCGGAAACTGGCAGCGGCTCCGACGCCGCGGCGATGAAGACGCGCGCCAAGCGATACGGAAACGAATACGTCCTCAACGGAACCAAGCAGTTCATCACGGGCGGCAGTGTTGCGGGGACTCTGGTCGTCTTCGCGCAGACCGACCCGGAGGCCAATCACAAAGGCATCTCGGCCTTCGTCCTGGAGAGAGAGACGAGCGCCTGGCTGGCGCCCAAGCTGGAGCACAAGCTGGGTATTCGCGGATCGCCCACCGCGCAGCTGGTCTTCGACGACGTCAAGGTGCCGGCTGCCAACCGTCTTGGTGAAGAAGGAGCCGGCTTCAAGCTCGCCCTGGCGGTCCTGGATCGGTCGCGACCGGGGATCGGGGCCCAGGCCCTCGGCATCGCCGAGGGCGCCTTCGACTACGCGCTGAATTACGCGCGCGACCGGAAGCAGTTCGGACAGGCGATCTCGAGCTTCCAGGGAATCCAGTTCATGTTCGCCGACATGGCGACACAGATCGAAGCAGCGCGTCATCTCGTTTACCTGGCCGCCACCAAGGTCGACGCGAAAGGGGCTGACCTGACGAAGGTCGCTGCGATGGCGAAGCTTTTCGCGTCGGACATGGCGATGAAGGTGACCACCGACTGCGTCCAGATCCTGGGCGGTTACGGTTACATCTCGGACTACCCGGTTGAAAGAATGATGAGAGACGCGAAGATCACGCAGATCTACGAGGGGACGAACCAGATTCAGCGCGTCGTCATCGCACGCTCACTGCTCAAGTGAGCGTCCAGCGATCCGCACCACCGCCGCATCCGGTGGCGCCATACCACCCTCCTCCGTCATACCCGCCGCCAATGCACAGCGCGACGCAGCGGACCGACAACCGCGCGATCATCGCGCTCGCGCTCGCGATCGCCGGCCTGGTGCTCGGGTTGCCGCTGGGCTTGCCGGGCCTGATCTGCGGACCTATCGCCTACTTCATGGGCCGCTCGGCGATCGGTGGGATCGACGCCTCGGGGGGCGCGTTGGGCGGGCGCGGGCTCGCGACCGCGGCCTGGATCTTCGGCATCGTGGCGACCGTGGTCGGCGCCGTGATTTCGCTGGTCCTGCTGGTCCTGCTGCTGATCCAGATCTCTGGCCCGCCTCCCCAGTAATCCGTGGAGCGCATCACCGAGGCATTCGTCTGGCCGTTCCGCGATCCCGAATGGCCCGTGAAGCTCCTGATCATCGCGCTCATCACGTTGATCCCCATCATCGGCACGATCAACGGCATCGGCTGGATGCTGGCCACTCTCGATCGCCTTCGAGCGGGTGACGAGAAACTGGCCCCTGCCAACCTTTCATACCTCGCTCGAGGCATACGCCTGTTCGTGGTCGAGTTGGTCTACGCGCTGGTGGTTGTCGCCGTCGGGTTGGTTCTTTACGTGCCCGGGGTGGCGATTGCGGCTCACCAGGGCCACGGCCAAGGAAATGCGGTTCTGATCGCTCTTGCCATCCTTCTCAACCTCGCGGCGTTCGGGTTGATCACGATCGGGAGCCTGGCCTACACGTTCCTGCTTCCGGCGATCGTCCTGGCCACCGACCGAGGCGGGATCGGTGCAGGCCTCAACATTCGCCCAGTGGTCGGACGCTGCCTCGCCAATCCGATCAACACCCTGATCGCCGGGCTTATGCTGATCGCTGCCAGCTTCATCGGCGGCCTTGGCGTGATCGCCTGCGGCATCGGGGCGTTCTATACCGCCGCGTTTGCTCTGGCGATGCAGGCGTGGATTATTCGCAGCTTCGAGATCGGCACAACCAGCCCGCAAGCGGGATAGGAGGGATCTGATGTCGGACTTGCCGCCGCCGCCACCTGGGGGCGGCACTCCCACTCCACCTCCGCCGCCTCCGCCGGGAGGAGGGTTCAATCCGCCCCCGCCGCCGCCTCCGCCGGGAGGAGGGTTCAATCCGCCCCCGCCGCCGCCTCCGCCGGGAGGAGGCTTCAACCCGCCCCCACCGCCCCCGCCGCCAGGCGGCGGCTACACGCCGGGTGGCGGCTATGTGCCGCCGGCGCCGATGGGATACATGCAGGGTGGCGTCGGGTACGCGCAGCCTCGGACTGACGGGCTTGCGATCGCCTCGCTCATCGTCGGCATCGTCGGCGTCGTGTGCTTCTTCCTCTGCCTCGGCATCGTCGCGGGGCCGACGGCCGCGATCATGGGCTTCGTATCGCGCCAGCGCATCGCATCTAGCGGCGGCATGCTCTCAGGCGGAGGCATGGCTCTGGCAGGGCTGATCCTTGGTGTGGTCGGTTTCATAGCGAGCGTGATCACGTTTTTCGTCTACATCCTGTCGGGCCACACGACTACGACCACCGGGTTGGCCACGCTCTTCCAGTAAGTCCACGGCGTAACCGCGCAGGCGCGACCAACGTTCCAAGTGGTCTTGCAGGGTAGAATCCCCGTGCGCATGCAGAGGGCCAGGCCTAGGGCCAGGCGATCCCGCTACAACGTCTCCTACCGCCTGACTCGGTCTGCTCCGGCGGTTATTGCCGCATTTGTATTGATCGTTGTGGTCGTGACCGCGACATTCACATACAAGCGAATCGACGACTTCCTCTCCACCACGACCGGACGACATTTCAATCCGATCGGCGAGGTGGTGCAGGCGGTGGAGCCATCGCAGGGCACCATCGCCTACAAGCTGAAGCACGGCGAGCAGGTCAACGTTTTGCTGCTGGGCCGCGGCGGTTACGAGAACGACGCGCCGTACCTGACCGACTCCATCATGGCCGTCACGATCGACCCTGCCAGCGGTCGCGTCTCCATGGTCTCCATCCCCCGCGACCTGGTCATCGGCATGAATTTGCAATCGAACCCGAGCCGCGTTTGGTACAACAAGATCAACGCGGCATACGAGGTGCCGTATACCAACATCATCTGCTGCGTCGCGTCGCAGTACCAGGGGCGAGATGGGGGCGGGCACGCGGCTGAGCACGAGGTGGGGAAGGTGACGGGGCTGACCTTCGACCGCTATATCGCTGTCGATTTCAAGGCGTTCCGCGACATGGTCAATGCGCTCGGTGGCGTTGACATCTGCCTTTCGACCAATCTGGACGACTACTCCTATCCCTCTTATGGGGGCGGCTACCATCCCATTCACTTCAAGGCCGGATGCCAGCACCTCAGCGGCGAACAGGCGCTTCAGATCGCCCGCTCGCGTCATGCCGAACAGGCAGCACAGTCGTCCGACTTCGGCCGCGCGCGGCGCCAGCAGGACATCATGCAAGCTCCAAAGCGCCGGCCCTTCTGAGCGCGCTTCAAAACAACATCACGACCGACATGTCGTTGTCTGACATGAGGGCCATCTACGACTGGGGCAAGAACCTTCCGGACAGCTCGATCGTCCGGGTCGCCCTTACATCGCCTGCACCGGCAACCGAAGGCAACCTCCTGGATTCCTACAACTGCGGCATGGGGCCCGGCGTATCGCAGCTTTGCGCCGACGACCCCAGCTTCGCGATGATCCACCGCTACATCGCCGCAGTCCTCGTCGACCCGGCAGTCCTCGCCGAGAAGGCGGCCGTCCAGTTCGCCAATGGGGCCAACAACTTCCCCGGCCTCGAGAGCCGGGTCACGTCGATGTTCGACCCCACAGGGCTGCAGCTTGCAGATCCGATCGCTCACCGCGCCGTCGCCCAGACAGTGGTGCTCGATTACTCGAACGGCCAGTTCCCACAGACCGCGAAGTGGCTCGCGACGTTTTTCGGGGCGAGCGTGGTGGCCGCGACCCCGACCAGCCCGGCCCCGGCAAGCGGCCAGCAGACCTATGGCCTCGTGGTCGTGCTGGGGCACGACTTCGCCCGGCGCTGGCTGGGCCAGTGAGCTGAGCGAAGCCGACCTAGCCGAGCGGTTCCGCTCCGGCGACGTCCGGGCCCTGGCCCGCGCGATCAGCCTCGTCGAAAAACGCGACCCGTCGGTCCGCGCCCTCCAGGACGAGCTTGCAGACAGGGCGCGGGCCTACGTCGTCGGCTTCACCGGGGCTCCCGGAACCGGCAAGTCGACCCTCGTCGATGCGCTCGTCTCCGCGTTGCGCAAGGACGACAGGTCCGTGGCTGTGATCGCCACCGACCCCAACTCTCCTTTCACTGGTGGCGCCATCCTGGGCGACCGCATCCGGATGCAGCGACACGCGCTCGACCCCAAGGTGTTCATCCGCAGCATGGGGGCACGCGGCCATCTCGGCGGCCTATCGCTGGCGACCCGCGAGGCCATCCGCCTGCTCGGGGCGTTCGGCTTCGACCCCGTGATCCTGGAGACCGTCGGCGTGGGGCAGTCGGAGCTGGAGGTGGCGGCGGTTGCCGATACCACCGTGGTGGTGCTGACTCCGAACCTGGGCGACGGCGTGCAGATGATCAAGGCCGGCATCCTCGAGATCGCGGACGTCTTCGTGGTCAACAAGGCGGACCTGGAGGGCCACCACCGGTCGGTTACCGAGCTCCGGGCGATGCTCAGCCTGTCCAATGTCCCCGGCGAGCGAAAGGCGTGGAAGCCGCCCATCATCGCGACCTCGGCCGTGCGCCAGGAAGGCATCGAAGAGCTCTGGTCGGCGACCGAGGCCCATCGCAAATACTTGACGTCTACGGGCAAGGCGGAGCAGCTGGCGGCGGATCGGCTCAAAGAAGAGACGGCCGAGGTGGCCGCCGAGCTCGCCCGCGACCGGGTGCGGCAGGCGCTGGCCGACGACCCCGCGCTCACCGAGCGCCTGCTCCAGGCGGGCACGCCTTACGGCACGGCCGAGGAGATCCTGGACCGAAAGCGATAATTGAATACAAATTGAAAGTCAGGTCGCGCGACCCGAAACAGGCGTGGCAGGAGGACTACGAGTCCGCGCCCGCCCGCGGCGATGGCCTCGAGACGTCGACGATCTCCGGCATCCCCCTCAAGCCCCTCTACACCTCGGGCGATCTTCCGCGGCGCCCTGAGGAATATCCGGGGCAGTTTCCTTACACCCGGGGGATCCACCCCACGGGCTATCGCGGGCGGCTGTGGACGATGCGGCAGTTCTCCGGCTTCGCGACGGCGGAGGAGACCAACCGCCGCTACAAATACCTCCTCGCCAACGGCCAGACCGGCCTGTCCGTGGCCTTCGACATGCCCACGCTGATGGGGCAGGATTCGGACGCCCCGACCAGCCGCGGGGAGATCGGCCACTGCGGTGTGGCCATCGACTCGCTCGCGGACATGGAGACGCTGTTCGACGGCATCCCGCTCGCTGACATCACGACGTCGATGACCATCAACTCACCCGCCGCGATTCTTCTCTGCATGTACATCGCCGTCGCCGAGAAGCAGGGCGTGCCTGCAGCCAGGCTCGGTGGCACGCTGCAGAACGACATCCTGAAAGAGTTCATCGCCCAGAAGGAGTTCATCTTTCCGCCAGAGCCATCGATGCGACTCGTCGTCGATTCGATCGAGTACTGCGCCAAAGAGGTACCGAAGTGGAACACCATCTCCATTTCCGGGTATCACATTCGCGAGGCGGGCTCGACCGCGGCGCAGGAGCTCGCGTTTACGCTCGCGGACGGCATGGCATACGTGGACGCGTGTCTCGAGCGAGGGATGCACATCGACGACTTCGCCTCGCGGCTTTCCTTCTTCTTCGATGCCCACATCGACTTCTTCGAAGAGATCGCGAAGTTCCGCGCCGCGCGCCGGATCTGGGCGCGATGGATGCGCGAGCGCTACGGCGCACAGGACGAGCGTTCCTGGAAGCTGAGGGCGCGCACTGCGATCGAGGCCCTGGCCGCGGTTCTGGGCGGCACGCAATCGTTGCATACGAACGCGATGGACGAGGTCCTTGCGCTGCCGACCGACAAGGCCGCGCGCATTGCGCTGCGCACGCAGCAGCTGCTCGCTTACGAGACGGGCGTAGCCAACACCATCGACCCGCTAGGCGGCAGCTACTTCATCGAGGCGCTGACCGATGAGATCGAGGGCCAGGCGGAGGCATACTTCAAGCGCATCGAGGACCTTGGCGGAGTCATCCCCGCCATCGAAGTCGGCTTTTTTCAGAAAGAGATCGCCGACGCCTCGTTCCGATGCCAGCAGGAGTTCGAGCAGAAGCGGAGGGTGGTCGTCGGGGTCAACGACTTCACGGTGGATGAGGAAGAGCCGATCGACACACTGCGCATCGACCCCAAGCTCGAGAGCGAGCAGGTGGCGCGGGTTCGCGATGTGCGTGCGAAGCGTGACCAGGCGCGCTGCTCCAACGCGCTGGCGCAGCTGCGTAAGGCCGCTGCCGGTACGGACAACCTGATGCCCTACATCCTCGAGGCCGTTCGGGCATACGCGACGGAAGGCGAGATCATGAACGCGATGGTCGAGGTCTTCGGCATCTACACCGAGCGCGCAGTCATTTGATGGCTGCCAAGACCGAGGTCCGGCCGATTCGCATCGTCCTCGCCAAGGTCGGGCTCGATGGGCACGACCGCGGCGTCAAGGTCGTCGCCCGCGCGCTGCGGGACGCGGGCTACGAGGTCATCTACACCGGGCTGCGGCAGACGCCGGAGATGGTCGTCGACGCGGCGCTGCAGGAGGACGCGCAGGTGATCGGACTGTCGATCCACTCCGGCGCGCATATGACGCTCTTCCCGGCCGTAGTCCAGGAGCTCAAGCGCCGCAAGGCAACCGACATCGTGGTGTTCGGCGGCGGCATCATCCCCGACGACGACATCGCCGCGCTAAAGCAAAAGGGCGTGGCGGAGCTGTTCACGCCCGGCACGCCATTGCAAGGCATCGTCGACTGGCTGCGCAAGCGTTTCCCGGAGGGTGCTCGCTAGACGCGGAATTCCGGTCAGTAGTGGACCACCACCGAGTTGGCGACCTTGTCGTGCCAACCCTGCTTTCGTGAATCGAACGCCACCCAGATCCAGCCGATGTAGCAGGCCCAGGTGTTGACGAAGCTCATCAGGAGTCGAATCGTGGCCCGGCCGTAGCCGATCGGTGCGCCCGTGTTCGCATCGATGATGCGGAGGCGAAGCAGCCGCATGCCGAGGGTCTCCCCAGACTTGCCCCAGAAGTAAATCCAGTACCCGAACGTAACCACAAGCGCCAGGAGGTACACGAGCACGAAAGCCCCGCCGAACAGCACCGCCAGCGCGCTTTGGGCGTTCTGGTTGTCCGAGCCGGTATTTCCTGCGAAAACACCTGCAGCTGTTGCGAAGACGATGAAGAGAATGCTGAAAGGAATTCCGAGGATCAGCGAGTCGACCAGCCTCGCGACGACGCGGATCCAGAATCCCGCATAGGTGGTCTGCCCCCCGTAGTTTTGGGGCGCGAGATACGCCGGCGCGGGCATGTACCCCTGTGGGGGCTGGGGCGGCGGTGGAGGGCTCTGCACCTACGAGGTGGTGACGATCGTGCCCGCGACCTTGTCGTGGATGGCTTGCTTCTGAGGATCCCACAGCTGCCACAGCCAGCCGATGGCGCCGATGATGCAAATCGTGAACGCGACCTCGAGCCACCAGATGAACCCGCGCAGCGCAGCTTTGCCCATCGACGGATACTGACCGGTCGCCACGTCTCGGACCTTGAAGCCGAACACCATCATCCCGACCGTCTGCCCACGGGCGCTCAAGAAGTAGCCGAAGTACCCGAGCAACAGGATGAGGTTGACCAGCCCGGCCAGGTAGTGGGTGCCTCGGAAGATGGCATCGCTGATCAGGAAGACGACGATGAGGATGACGACGTCGATCAGGCCGCCGACGATGCGGAGGCCTGGAGAGGCGAGGTTGCCGGGCGCCGCGGCGCCCCCACCCATCGGCGGCTGCATGTAGCCCCCTCCAGGTGGCGGTGGCGGAGGCATCATCCCTCCGGACGGCGGCGGGGGAGGCGGTGGGCTCTGCATGGCTTGTCCTCCAGGCAATCGTGCTGCCGGCGTAGCGCGCGCTCTGCGCGGTATCATAGCCACGCCTCTCCACCAGAGCTTGAATGGGGCCCCCGCGAACTCGCGGCCCGGCCTCCGAGTTCGTGGGGAAAAGGGTTAAACATGCAGCTGAACGCCTCCACCCGCGAACTCCTCGGCAAGCGTTCCCGGCGACTTCACCGCCAGGGAAAGCTGGCCGCCGTGGTTTACGGCCACAATGCCAAGCCGACCCCGTTGGTCCTCGACCGGCTCGAGTTCCAGAAGGTGTTCGTGAAGTCAGGGCGGACCCACCTGGTCGACCTGCAGGTGGACGGCGGGCGGTCGGAAAAGGTCCTCGTCCGCGAGATCCAGACCCACCCGCGGCGGCTGGGCCCGATCCACGTCGACTTCTACGCGGTGAGCCTCGAAGAGAAGATCACCGTCGAGGTCCCTGTCCACCTCACGGGTGAGTCCGCCGCCGTGAAGAGAGGCGACGCCGACATCCTCCAGCCCATCCACGCGCTCCGCGTGGAGTGCCTGCCGACCGACATCCCCGAGGCCTTCGAGGTCGACCTCACCCCGCTCGAGGAGATCGAATCCGAGCTCCGCGTGTCAGACCTGAGCGTGCCCAAGGGCGTGACCGTGCTCATGGACCCCGAAGAGCTGATCGTCAAGATCGTGCACAAGCGCGAGCTCAAAGTCGAGGAAGAGATTCCGGCGGCGGAGGCCGTGGTTCCCGCCGAGGGCGAAGAAGCTGCCGAGGGCGAAGCGCCAGAAGCAGAGGAAGCTGCCGAGAAGAAGGCTCCCGAGAAGAAGGAATGACGCCGCCGCCGCTGGCGGTGGTTCCTGGCGTTCCGGATACGAACCTCGAATACGTCGTCGTCGCCGTCGTGGTCTTCCTGGTGTTCGTGATCGGGTCACGGGTCGTCTCCACGACCGTCGTCGCGGCGCTTCGGCGGCGAAACGTGCGCTCCGACATGGTCCAGGTCGGCGGCCGAGTTGTGGCCATTTTCCTGATCGGCCTCGGGATTTCCTTCGCGATCGGCTTCGCTTTCCAGAGCCAGAACCTGACGCTCGCGGGCATCCTGCTGGCCACCATCGTCGCCAGCTTCGGCGTGCAGGACCTGCTCAAGGACTACGTGTCCGGCTACTACATCCTGCTCGAGCGCCATATCAGAGTCGGTGATCGCATCTCGCTGGAAGGAGTCGGCTCGGGCACGGTGACCGATGCGAGGCTGAGGGTGACATTGCTGAAGACCGACGCGGGCGACCTCGTGGTGGTGCCGAACTCAGAGCTCTTCAACAAAGCCGTGACCGTGCACGTGCGCGCGGTCGAGCGAGCCGCCGAGACTAAGGCAGCGCCCCCAGAGTGATCCGCCAGAGGGCCTCGAGCTGGGCGCCCTCGATGTCCGACTCCTCGGCCATCAGCTCGCGCATCATTTGCGAAGCGAGCTCGACGTGGATCCCGGCGGCCACCTGCGTGGCGAGCGAACGAAGGTGGAATGTGTGGTCCGGCTTATCGGTGTCGACCTCGAGCTTGGCGTCGATCTTGTCGAGCTGAACGAACTTCGCCCACCGCTCGACTTCTGAAGCGCCGGTCTCGGGTGCGTCGGACAGGTGCATACAGTTGATCCCCCCGAAAATTCCGTAGCGCTCGCGCAGCGAGCCCGGGCGCGATTGCTGGATGCGCGTCTCGCCGAGGTCGTACCTCATTCGCTCGAGGGCCTCGGCCGACGCGCTGACGCGACCGACCGGCATCGGCAGCGCGGTCATGAAATCGACGAGCCAGCCGAAGAACGGCCGCCCTATGAGGAAGTCGTAATGACTCTCGATGAGGGCCGCCGGCGGCTGAAACCACGTGAGCGATTCGACCTTCCAATCGCGCTCCGAGCAGAGCCAGCCCCAGATGCCGGCGCGCGCGGCGAGCCGGTAGGCGGCGTCGGGCTTGAAGATGACGAGAGCATCGGCCACGGGCTCAGGTTATTCGAGTGAGCCGGGCGGCCGTTGATTCCAGAGAGTCAAGGCACGCAAAAGTCAGTCGCCGGCAAAATGCGGGTCGGTCGCTCGCAGCCAGCGAGGCAACAGTCTTGCCGGACACCATCCGAACAACATGACTCCAACGAAAGTTGTCAAGCTCGACAGCAGGACCGCGACAAGTCGTGGCACGCTGGGGAGCCAGAACGAAAGGGCGAAGGCGAACAGTCCCGCGCCGGCCACCGGCAGGCCGCACAACGTTCCGGGCATGGCGCGGATCAGAAGCTGGTCGCGAAGCAGCCGAGGAGCATCCTCACTGCGATAGGCGAACCAACCCATTCCCAAGCACGCGATCCCGAGCAACGCGCACCCGCCGAGGAAAACATTCAGCCCGATGTCTGGTGTGGGCATGTCCCAAAGAAGGAACGCGCATCGCCAGCACTAGTGCGGCGACGACTGGAGGTATGCCATTGGCTGCGCCCCTGACTGGTGAGTCAGGTCGCTGCCAGTTACTGGGTTTTTCGGTCGCGCGGCCCGGGCGTGTACACCTTGCGGCCCTTCAATTTCGCGGGCATGTGCACCTGGTCGGCGACGCCGCTTTCGTAATCGTGCGCGTACTTGTAGTCGCGCCCATAACCCATCGACTTCATCAGGCCGGTGACCGCGTTACGCAGGTGCAAAGGCACCGGTTCGTTGCCGGTCTGTGCGATGAGCTCGCG
Organism: Chloroflexota bacterium; assembly: GCA_005880855.1. Classification (GTDB taxonomy): domain Bacteria; phylum Chloroflexota; class Dormibacteria; order Dormibacterales; family Dormibacteraceae; genus UBA10449. The sequence goes on along the minus strand of VBGM01000092.1, from coordinate 1,701 downwards.
CGCGGCGCCGTAGGACGTGAGCGCCGAGTTGGACTTCGGGGCGAGCGCCAGATAGAGCGCCGCCTCTGTCAGAGGCAGCACGGCTTCCGGCATGCCGACGAAGTGAGCGGCCTGCTGCGCGGCCATCGCCACCTGCAGCGCTTGCGGATCCGCGAGCCCGATATCCTCAGCCGCCGAGATCACCAGCCGGCGAGCGACGAACAGTGGATCCTCGCCGGCCTCGAGCATTCGCGCCAGCCAGTAAACGGCCGCGTCGGGGTCGCTCCCGCGAACGCTTTTGATCAGCGCCGACACGATGTCGTAGTGCTGGTCGCCGGCCCGGTCGTAAAGGAGGTGGCCTTGCTGAAGGGCGCGCTCGACGTGGGAAAGGGTTATCTCCTCTCCAGCCGCAAGCGCCGCCGCGGTCTCGAGCCCGTTCAACGCCACCCGGGCGTCACCGCGCGCGCCCTCCAGCAGCGCGTCCATGCCCTCGGCGCTGAGGGCCGCCCGGAGCTCGGCGGCGCCGCGCTCGACGATCTTCTTCAGGTCGTCGCGTTCGAGCGCCTCCAGCCTGAACACGCGGCTGCGAGAGAGCAGCGGCGCGATCACCTCGAACGACGGGTTCTCCGTGGTGGCGCCGATCAGCGTGACGGTGCCGTCCTCGACGTGCGGCAGGATGGCGTCCTGCTGGGCCTTGTTGAAGCGGTGGATCTCGTCGATGAAGAGCACCGTGCGGAGGCCGGCCCGCCGGTGGATCCTGGCCTCGGCCACGACCTTCCGGAGATCGGCCACGCCTGCGGTCACCGCCGACATGGCGACCATCCGAGCCTTCGTCTCAGCCGCCAGCAGGCCGGCCAGGGTGGTCTTGCCGCTCCCAGGCGGTCCCCACAGCACGATGCTGGGGAGGTGGTCCGAGGCGGTGAGGCCGCGCAGGACCTCGACCACCCGCCTCTGGCCGACCAGCTGGTCGAAGCTGCGGGGGCGCAGGCGGGTCGCCAGGGGCGCGCTTGGCTCAGGCGCGGCCGCAAGCTCGAAAAGCTCCCCCTGGTCGGTCATAACTGAGATTCTGGACCCTGTCTGTAGAATGCCCGCCGTGGGCGCCTGCTGGTATTGCAACTCCGAGCTGCCCGACGGGGCCCAGTACTGCCCGACCTGCGGCCACAGCCAGTCCGACCGCACCTCGAGCCCCCTGTTCGGGGTGGTCGACCCGGTGACCGGGATCTGGAACTCCAAGTTCATCAACGCGCTAATCGGGCAGGAGGCCAACCGAGCTGTCCGCTACCACCGGCCGCTCTCGGTCCTGGTGATGGAGCTCGACCACGCCGAGCACGTCCACAAGGAGCTGGGGCACATCCAGCTCGAAGGCCTGCTGCGGGAGATCTCCGAGCGGCTCGGGCGCGCCATCCGCGACACCGACACGGTCGCCTTCCTCGACGCCGAGGGGCCGCCGCACTTCGCCATCGTGCTGCCCGAGACCGACGAGCAGGGCGCGACCCTGGCCGCCGACAAGATCCGCCGCGCGATCGCCTCTTACGACTTCGCAACCAGCGGCGACTGGAAGCGGATCACGGTGAGCTGCGGTGCCGCCACGATCGACGTGGTTCGACCGTCCGGGGATGAGCCCGGGCTCATGAACCGCCGCGAGTACACCGGCAACCTACTCCGCGAGGCCTACCACGCACTCGAATCCGGCCGCTCGGCCGGCACCAACCGCACCTCGGT
>VBGM01000215.1 GCA_005880855.1 Chloroflexota bacterium | reverse complement strand
GGACCGCCTGCTCCTGGACGTCCAGCCAGGTGATCTCGTCGTGGTTCGTACCGGCCTGGATCCGCGTCAGGTCCGCGGCGAGCTGCTCGGCGACGGCGGCGGATTTGCTCTTGAGCAAGATGGCTTTGACGCGGTCCTGGTACGCGGTGCGCCCGACATTGCTTCGCTCCCGGTTCAGGGCCTTCTGCAGCTGGGCCGTGGTCGAGGTGATGTTGTACGAGAAGAGGAACTGGTCCTCGGTCGCCACGCGCACGCCTTTGACGTAAACGCGGGCGGGCTCTTCCTGGCGGCGCCGCAGGATCGTGCCCAGGTCGGTCCGCTCGAGCTCCTCGTCGCCGGCGAATCGGAGGAAGTAGTCCTTGGCCGCGGCCATGTCGGCGTCCTTCAGCCCACGCAGGACGAAGTCGGTGCCCCTGCGCTTCGGTTCGGATGGCGCGGCGACGGCGGCATGCAGCGTCTTGACGTCGGCGAAGTTCCTCTTGGCCGCGCGCTGCAAAGTGATGTCCGCGTGCGGGCTGCGGATGACCATCTCGATGCCGCGACGGTGGAACGTCGCCAGCGCATCCTTCAGGCCGACGCCGAACTTGCCGACGACCAGGTCCGGCTGTCGGCGCTTCTCCGGGTTTTCGTTCTGCGTCAGATGCTGGTACCGGAGACCGCGGCCAAAATCGATCACGTGCCACCCTTCGCGGCGCCTGACGATCTCGGGCTCGGCGCTGCCGGTGAGGGCGGCCTCGTCGAGGGCGTTGGCGATCACCTCCCGGATGGCTTCGGGCACGTCCCAGTGGTCGAGGATCTTCTCGACGTTGAGGTCGAAGAGCGACGGCGCTTTCTTCTTGGCCTTCACTGCTCGCCCACTACGCTACAAATTCGTCGGCAGCCGGGCGAGCCGGAGGTCGACGCGGTCGCCCCGCATGGGGATGCCTTCCGCGCGGAGCAGCCCGCGCTGCTTCTTGCCCATCGGGACGCTGCCATCGGCGTGGACGACGCGGAACCAGGGCAGGTCGTCGTGGGTGGTTGCGAGGACATGCCCGACCAGGCGAGGCGCGCCCGGATCGATGTCGCCGTAGGTCCGGACGAACCCCGCCGGGATCGCGCGCACGCGCGCGATGATGCGGGCGGTGCGGGGCGATTCCGCCTGTTTGGCGCCAGCCGGGCGTTTCAGGCTCCGGCGAAGCGCCTGTTTGGCGTCAGACATGCGGTTTATTCTCTGGCTCGATTGCAATGTTGGAACCCATATTGAGAGATCCAGGCGTCGAGGCCAACGCACGCCTCACTGGCTACGTCGGGGTCGTACTGGCGGTCCTGCTCGCAGCGGAGCTCGTGACCGGGCTGCGCTTCAAGCAGCTCTTGCCCGCGCACGCCGTGATCGGCTTCGTGCTCGTCCCACCGGTGCTCTTGAAGCTTGCGAGCGTCGGTTATCGGTTTGCGCGCTATTACACCGGAGATGCGCGTTATCGCGCGGCCGGTCCACCCCGGCTCGCGATGCGGCTGCTCGGACCGGTGATCGTGCTGCTGACTGTGGTCGTGATCGGCACGGGCATCGAGCTATGGCTGTTCGGATATCGGTTCGGCTTCGTCTGGGTTCCGGTGCATCACTTCTCGGCATACCTGTGGTTCGTGACCATGGCCGTTCACGTAGTGAACTATCTGAGGCGCGCGCCCGAGCTCGCCGCCGCTGACTGGCGCGACCATCTTCGCGGCGCATTCACGCGTCGCTCGCTGGTTGCCGGCAGCCTCATCTTGGGCGCCGCCCTGGCTATCGCGATGCTCCCCTACCCCACCCCGTTCATCCCCACCGGCGGAGCCGACTGACGGCGGCTATGGATGGAGGGCCACGAGCGGTTCACCTGACCTGGCTTGATCTCAGGCCACGGTCGGCATCGGCGTGCCGGTGAGCTCCTCGCAAGCCGCTAGCAGTCCTTCCTGCACGGACACGTCACGTGCGGCGGGATGGATGTCCTGCCGCTTCTTGTGATAGAAATACGCGCCGCTGACCATCGCGCCAGGGTCCTGGCTGACCGCAAGCCAGGCCTGTGTTTCGGAACCGCGGTCGAGATCGTCCGGCGCGCCTCGTCCGCCCATCTTGGTGGCGACCCAACCCGGGTCGACCGCATTGGAAAGCACCGCGGGCCGGCGCCTCGCCATCGCAAGCGCGAGCACGGCGTCGAACAACTTGGAGTCGGAGTAGGCCTGCCATCCGCTCCACCGCCGGCGCTTCCACTGCAGGTCGGTCAGGTCGGGACTGCCGCCGCGATGCGTGCCGGAGCTCAGATAGATCAGGCGCTGGGGTAGTTCTAGGAGCGCCGTGAGGAGGTACGGGGCGAGCACGTTGATGGCAAAGATGTGCTCGAGTCCATCCACTGTCTCGATTCTCCGTTCGTGGTCACCGACTCCCGCGTTGTGAATGACCGCGTCGAACGGCCCCAACCGGTTGGCCAGATCAGCAAGCTCACGCGTCTCCGCGATGCTCGCGAGGTCGCCGACCACCACGTCATGCGCCTTGGGCGCCTCTGATTTCGCGTCGCGTGCTCGACTTTGGTTTCGGGCATGGAGGACCACCTCGTGGCCGGCGGCAAGCAATCGCTTCGCGGCCATCAGGCCGAGGCCGTCCGAAGACCCCGTGACCAATACCTTGCTCATGTCACATCCCGTGATTGAGTTTGCGCCGCGCGGCTCCAGCGGCGAAACTTAACCGCTGATGGCAGCGGACCCGCGATCACTTGGCGAGACGCTCTTACGCTTCTACAAGCTCGCGCACGAACGCTTGTTGAAGGCTGCCGAAGATCTGCCTCCCGAGGAATTTGCGTGGAGCGCAGGTCCAAGCCTCCACTCGGTCGCCTGGCAGCTGTGGCACGCTGCCCGCTGGGACGACGTTTTCGCCTCCTACTTTCACAGAGCCTTGGCCAAGGATCCTCGTGCGCAGGTATGGGACAGAGAGTCGCTGGCAGATCGATGGTCGCTGGCGTCCGAATCGATGGGCCGGCGCGACACAGGAACCGAAATGTCGGACGAGGCGGCCGAGGAGATGCGGTTCCCAGCTCAAGAGAAGGTCCTCGGCTATGCCAGACTCGCCTTCGCCTACGTCGAGGAGGCGATCACGCTCATCCCGGATGATGAGTTGCTGACGGTTGCGAAGGACGATCCGGATGGCGATACGAAAATCGACAATGTCCTCATCTACCTCGAGCACCTGAGCCGCCACCTCGGGATGATCGAGTCGATCCGGGGGCTTCAGAAGACCAAGTCGAAAGGCGAGCGCGAGAGTCTGGAGGATCGCTAGGGGCGCGCAATAGCTGTCCGCTGAGCAGGTTGGTCAACCATTCCTTCCAATCGGCAACTGTCCACCCGCGGCGAGTCGTGAGATCTGCGTAAGCCTCGGTCGTGTTGACGACTCGGATTATGTCCATCGCATGCGAAGGTAATGCCCCGATCGCTTCCAGGCGACCGACGACAAAGCCAAAGAACTCATCACGGCCTCGATCTCGGGCCGCCACCGATGTTGGATCGCTCGGGAACGCTGGTCCAAGCGCGGACACGAACGGACTGATCCGGCTCTTGATGTCCGTGTCGACCTCGACGAAGATCTCGAGCAGCTTTCGAGGATCGGTCTCCTGTTGCATCTGGGCCACCCACGGGCGCTCGCGCCACTGCTCCGAGGGAGCGTCCCCGAGAACAACTCGGTTCTCAACCTCGGAGTAGAGCCTTCCCTTGGTGCCAAAGACGAAATACACGGTCTGCACAGCGACACCCGCCGCCTCGGCGACCATCTGAATCGTAGTCGCCTCATAGCCACCCGCTAACAGGAGGCGGTAGGCGGCATCGAGAATGCGAACCCGGGTCTGTGCGGCCTGGTCGCGCCTGCGGGCCCTGGTGGCAACCGGCTTGACTTTCACCAAATGTAGCTTACACTAGTGGCGTCACTAGTGTAACCGCTAATAAGGAAGGAGCGCCAGTCGCATGAGTGCAACCATTCAGCAGGGATCGATAGTTCAACCCGATGCGGGTCGCCTGATAACAGGGCTTGGTTCGCGGGCGAAACTCCCGGCAGAAGCGTTCGACGGCCGTATGTTCATCTTCGAGGGGACCTTCTTTCCTGGCATGTTTATTCCGCCCCACACCCACACGCGCGAGGACGAGGTGACCGTCATCCTCGCCGGTGAACTGACAATCGACATTGGGGGTCGGGTGTCGACCGCGGCGGCTGGTGCGTTTGTCATCAAGCCACGAGGCGAGCATCACTCGATGTGGAATCACACTGATCAGCCAACACGTGTGCTGGAGATCCACACTCCGGGATTGCTGGAGCCTTACTACGACGCACTCGGGGAGCTGTTCGCCGCCAGCGATCTCGGCGACAGTGAGCGCGAAGCTGCGATCGACCGCCTACACGCCAAGTACGGGATCCACTACCACCCCGAGCTCATTTCGGAAATGGTGACGGCAGATGGGCGCAGGCCCCAGCGCGCCCCGAGACCCTGAGATGACAGACACCGCTTCGACCACGACAGGCTTCATGCAGGTGCATCCGGAGGCGCCGCAGACAGTTTTCGTGACTGGCGGCTCGGGATTTCTCGGCCGCAGACTGATCCCGGCCCTTATGTCGGCGGGCTATCGAGTGAGAGCGATGGCCCGCTCCGACGAGTCAGCCGCGACGGTTGAACAGTTGGGTGCTGCTGCTGTCAGATGCGACCTCGCCGACTCATCAACTGTGCTGACTGGGCAAATGCGAGGGTGCGAGATGATCGTGCACGCCGCGGGACGGTTCCGCGAGGGTGGCGGCCATGCCGCATACGAGCGCGACAACATCGCCGGCACACAGAAGTTGCTCGCAGCAGCCGAATCGGCGGGGGTGCGGCGCTTCGTTTACGTCGGCGCGGCCGGGTGCCTCGTTGGCGGGAAGCCGGTACGAGATGCCGACGAGTCCTGGCCCCTCCAGGAACTTCCGTTCTCGCCCTACTTCCGGTCCAAGACCATCGCCGATCACGCTGTGCGGGCTGCCAACAATCCTGGGTTTGCCACCTGCGTGGTCCGGCCTGGAGTGATCTGGGGCGGCCGGGACGATGTGTTCACAAAGTCCATCGCGGAGGCAACGCGCGCAGGAAAGATGATGTTCATCGACGGCGGGGCGCACTCGATGGTGACCTCTCACGTCGACAACACCATCAGGGGCATCCTCCTCGCACTGCAGAAGGGCGTTGGGGGCGAGGCATATTTCGTGTTCGACGACGGCACGGTTCGAACCCGCGACTTCTTCGCGCGCCTGTTGCGAACGCAGGGCCTCGAGGCTCCGGACCGAAGCATTCCGTACGGAGTCGCATGGACGATGGCCTCGCTGGCCGAGGCGGCCTGGAAAGTGTTCCACCGTCCGGGCTCACCGCCGGTGAACCGAGAGCTGGTCAAGCTGACCGGCGGCCCGTTCGTGGTCTCCGATCGCAAAGCGCGCGCCGAGCTCGGCTACACCCCTGTGATCAGTCGCGAAGCT
>VBGM01000091.1:15883-39956 GCA_005880855.1 Chloroflexota bacterium | reverse complement strand
GCGCATGGATGGACGGCGAGATGACGCGGTGCTTCGTCGAGCACAAGGGCCGGGAGGTCGATCATGCCGGAGACGGATTCTTCGTTGTGTTCGACTCGGCCGGCGACGCGATCGATTGCGCAAGCACGATCCAGCGCCGGTTGTCGAACCACCGCAGGCTGCACGGCTACGCGCCGCAGGTCCGGATCGGGATTCATCTCGGTGAGGTCCAGGGCACTGACTCAACAGTCCGCGGCGCTGCGGTGCACCGGGCGGCGCGCCTGTGTGCAGCGGCCCGCGCGGACGGCATCATCGCCTCGCGGGAGGCACTCGAGGCGAGTGGCCGGCGGGTAGTCGGCCTGCAGAAATTCGCCCTGAAGGGAATCAAGGAGCCCGTCGAAGCAGCCGAAGTCAGCTGGGACGCTTGAGCCGAGTCCGCGACGATCCGTTCCATCCGGATCCGGGGTTCGCGGATCTCTACGGCAGGATCCCGGACGCAGTCGACCTCGAACCCTGGCTGACGCTCTCGAGGAGCGCGAAACCTCCCGTCCTGTACCTCGGCGCCGGGGCGGGCCGCCTGGCGGTGCCATTGGTCGCGGCCGGTATCGACCTCGTTGTCGTCGACGCCCACCCGGGAATGGTTCGGCGTCTCCGCAAGAGGCTGCCCAACGTCGAGATCCACGAATCGCTCATCGAGACGCTGCGCCTTGAGCGATCGTTCGACCTCATCATCGTGCCCTCCAACATCCTCGATCGATCCGAGCTGGTTGTGGCAGCCGCCCGCCACCTCGCTCCACGTGGCCGGCTCGCTTTCGAGCTGACCAATCCCCATTGGCTAGAAGCCAAACGACATTCCGGGTACAAGGTGGTGCGCAGACGCGACAACCGAGCGGAGGTAGAGGTCACGTATCCCGACGGCACCGTGCAGGACGGCGAGATCGAGCTCATCTGGCCTGAAGACGTCGAGGCCTTCCTCGCCACTGCCGGCCTGCAACTGGTACGCCTGTCGGGACATACGGAGGCGGAACTTGATACGAGCCCTACCTTCTATGTAGTGGCGGCCCGGGCCCTTACCCGCACGCGAAGGCTGCCGCCTCGACCGAAATAAAGGCGCCCATTTCGGGCCTTCTATAGTCCGCTGACATGGCGACGGGCACCACGGGTGTAATCGCGACCCGAAGGGCAACCGGCTGGATCGGACTGCTGGTGTTGTTCGGAATCGCTTCGACGATCGAGGCGGGCACGGTCTCACACGTCTTTCGTTTCCTGCCCCTGTACCTCGGGACGGTGCACATACCGCTTTCCGACATACCGACGTGGACCGGATTCCTCAACGCCGCCTTTTTCTTGTTCGGCCTGCCGCTCGTCCCTTTCTGGGGAGTCTGGGCCGAACGCTACGGGCGCATCCCGATCATCGCCCGCAGCGCCTTCGTCGAGATGGTGGTCTTCGCGCTGCTGTGGTTGGCACAGAACGGATGGGAGGCGGCATTCGCGATATTGCTCGTCGGCTTTCAGCTCGGGAACACGGGCGTCATGCTCACGGCCCTTCGGTCTGCCACTCCGCAGGGCCGGGTCGGACTCGCGATCTCGCTGTTTGGCGTCGCACCATCCCTCGGCTTCGCGCTAGGGCCCGCCGCCGGCGGCTGGCTCGTCGACCACAACGTGCTCAACCTGCACACTCTGTTCGCGGTCGACGCTGTCATGTCGCTCGGGGCCGGCGTGATGCTGCTCGCCTTGGCGCGCGAAGGGACGCGGCCGCCTCGACCTGCCGGATCGGCGACGCGACTCGCGCTCGACGCATTACGGCTTGCGTTCACCGGACGCCTGACGCGAATCGTCTTTGCCGTTTTCGGCCTCGCTTACTTCGCCGTGCAGATCGCCAACCCGTTTCTGCCGCTTCTGGTTGTGAGACTGCATGGCAGCACCGCCGGAGTCGCAGGGCAGATCGGAATCGTCTTCGGCGCATCCGCGCTGTTGGGAGCGCTTCTCTCCCCTCTCGCGGGCGCGGCCGGCGACCGTTATGGATTCCGGCAGCTCCTGGTGGGAGCGTGCGTGCTGGCAGCAGCCGGCCTTGGCACGCTGGCGCTCGCGTCCAATCTCATCTGGCTCACGATCGGGGCGGTCGCGCTGGGCGCGGCGAGCGCCACGGCAATCTCGATGGTGTTCGCGGTCCTCGCCACGGCCGTGCCGGAGGAGCGGCGCGCCACGACGCTCAACCTCGTGCTGGTGCCGATCTACTTCTCATCGGTGGCAGGCGGCCTTGCCGGCGCGCTCCTGGTACGCGAGGGACTCAACACAGTTCTGTGGACGGGAGCCGCGGTCGCCCTGGTCGCGGCGCTCCTGTCGACCAGGCTGCCCTCGGCCAATCGCGGCTGATCAGCCCACCGTGCGAGTGGTGGCGGTGAGTCCCCTGCGCGCAACGGACTCAGGATCCTCCGCCCAATATGCGGGGTTGAATGTCTCGAGGCTCCAGGGTCCGGCGTAGCCGCCGGCTTTCAGCTCTGCCACCAGCTCGGCAAGATTGATCGCACCTTCGCCCGGGAGCATTCGGTCGGCGTCCTCTATCTCCCCTGGCAAGTTGGCAGGGACGTCGTTGAGATGGACGAGGGCGAGGCGATCGATCGGAAAGACGCCCAGCGGGTCGGCACCGCTGGCGTACCAGTGGGAGGCGTCGATCACGAGCTCGATGCCATCGATCCCGTCGACGGTCTCGGCGGCCAGCGCCGGCGTGTTGATCGGGCAATCCGCGAAGCCGAGGAACTCGAACGCGATTCGGACATTCATTGCAGCGGCGTGCTCGCGGGCGTGCTTCAGCGCATCGCGCGTACCGGCGATCGCGGGGCGGGTCTCCACGTCAGGGGCCCGAGGCGGGATCGCCAGCAGGAATTGGGATCCGATCTCCTTGCAGATGCGCAAACGCGGCGCCAGATCTTCGTCGAGGATGTCACGGTTCACGCGGCCGTCTCGGTGCAGCGTCAGCGCCACGCCATTGAGAGACAGCACATCTTTGGGGCGTGCGATCTCCGCAGTCGCGTGAAGCTCCGAGACGTCGGCGAGAAGGCGCTCGGCGCGGGCTTCGATTCCGGCGTAGCCCACGTGCCGGGCGATCTCCAGCACCCGCTGGGTGGGCGTCGTCATCAGCGTGGCGCCGTTGAGATATATGCGCGGCGTCACTTTTCGCGTATCACGCCGAAGGTCAGCCCGGCAACGATGTACCTACGGCCGATGACCATCAGAATGAGCGGCAGCGCCATCGCGATCACGCCCGACGCGGCCATGTCGTTCCAGATGATCTCGAACTGCGTGACCAGGCCCTGCACGCCGACCGGGAAGGTCTGCGAGTTGGGAGTGGCGGTGAGGATCAGAGCGAAGAGGAACTCACTCCACGCGAACGTGAAGACGATGATCGCTGCAGCCATCACACCCGGGGCCGCGAGCGGCAGCAGCACGCGCCAGAACGCGGTCCAACGATTGGCCCCGTCCACCAGCGCCGCCTCCTCGAGCTCGATCGGAATCTCCGTTAGAAAGCCCTTCAGCATCCAGATGGCGAAGGGAAGATTGAACAGCGAGTAGATCCCGATCAGCGCAATGGGCTGGTCGTAGATCTGGAGCGTCCTGACGATGGCGAAGTAAGGAATGACGACGGCGATCGGCGGCAGAAAGCGCAGCGACAGCGCCCAGGTCAGGATGTTCACGCGCAGCGCGACCGGGACCTGCAGTCGCGTGATGGGATAGGTGATCAGCAAACCCAGTACGAGAGTCACCACTACGGTTGAGAAGCAGACGACCACGCTGTTCTTGAGCAGGACCCAGAATCCGCGGTCGATCAGGACGCTGGAATAGGCGGCCAGGGTCGGGTCGTGCGGCAGCAGGTGGACAGAGCTGGCGAAGAGCTCGCTTTTGCCCTTCAGCGAAGTGACGACCAGCCAGTAGAGAGGAAATCCATACAGGACGCCCGCCACGCCCACGCCGACGACTGCGATGGCAATCCTTGGGAAGTTGATGGGTCTTTTACGCCGTCTCACGCTCGCTCCAGCGGGAGAACCCGGGCGATAAGGGTGTAGAGAATGCTGAACGAGACGAGCACGACCACCGCGAGCGCCGCCGCCTGCCCCATGTCGAAGAACTTGAACTCGACCCGGTACATGTAGAGGCTGAGCAGCTGGGTGGTCGTCCCAGGGCCTCCCCCCGTGAGGATGAAGACATGGTCGAAGACGCGAAGGACGTCGGCCAGCCTGAAGAACAGGATGAGGAGGAAGAGCGGGCGCAGGTAGAAGAGATCGATGTAGATGAACTGCTTCCACCAGGTGGCACCGTCGATCTGGGCGGCCTCCACCGCTTCTCGTGGCACCGTCTGCAGCCCTGAGAAGAGCACGAGGTAGACGAAAGGCGTCCACTGCCAGACGTCCACGCTCGCCACCGACAGCATCGCGAGAGAAGGGATGCCCAGGAAGTCGATCTCTTGGTGAATCAGCCCCAGCCGCTCGAGGATCACGTTCAGCACCCCGTAGCTCGGGGCGTATATGAGACGCGCCACCACCCCGATCGCAACCGGCGGCACGACCAGAGGCAGGATGCCCAGGACGTAGATTGCCGCCCGCAAACCAGGCCGGCGCACGGTTCGATGTATCAGCAGGGCAAAGCCCAGGCCGAGCAGGAACTCGATGGGAAGGACGATCAGTGTGTAGATCCCGGTAGCTCGGATCGCGTCATATAGCAGCGGGTTGCCGAGGGCGCGAGCGTAGTTTCGAAGCCCGATCAGCGTCCCGTCGGCGTCGGTGATCGACTGCCCGATGACGAGGATGAAGGGGATGGTCACGATCACGAACACCACGCCCAGCGCGGGCAGGAGGATCAGGTACGCCTGACGCTCCTGCCGGCTGATGCGGCGCTTGCCGACCTTCACGGCTGGCCCGGCATTGGCGGCCGCAAGATCGGCGACGACCGACTCACATCGTCAATTTTTAAGAGGGGTAGCCCGCCTGCTTCATGGTCGAGCGAATCTGCGTGGCGGCCGCGGTCAGGGCGTCCTTGGGCGACTTCAGGCCGGCCACCGCCTGGTTGACGGCCGTACCGTAGAGCGTCTCGACCGCATTCCACTGGTCCGTCCGCGGGCGCCAGTTCGGCCCGCCGGCCAATGATTGCGCCAGCGCCGGGAAGTACGGGTTGGCCTGGCCGAGGGTCGCATCGTTGAGGAGGCTGGTGCGCGTCGGGATGCCGCCGTTCTGAACGTAGGTCTTCATGTTCTCGGGCTTGATCAGCCACTTGATGAAGTCTGCTGCGGCCGACCCGTTCTTCGAACCCTTCGGGACGCCCAACAGCCAGTTGCCCATCATGCCGATCCCCTTGCCGCTCTTGCCTTTCGGGATCGGGATGTAGGCCATCTTGCCGATCACCTGCGAGACGCCCTGCGCCTCGACCACTCCGGTGACCTCCGCCGGCCAGGTGGTGGATTGAAGCGCCTGCCCGATCGAGATCAACCGGTCGCGGTCGGCCGCGTCGGTGTTGGCTGCGCCGGGTTCGGCGTACTTCTTCAGCGTCTGGGTCAGGAACGTGATCGCGTCGATCGACTCCGTGGAGTCGAGCGTGACCTTCCAGCTGGTGTCGAAGATGTCCCCGCCGAAGGACCACAGGATGGGTAGGGAGTCGCTGCTCGCGGGGTTGGTGGCCTTGCCGCGGATCACATAGCCGTAGAAGTTCGACTTGTTGAACTGCTGAGCGTTCGCCAGAACGTCATCCCAGGAGGCGGGCGCGGTCGTGACGATGTCCTTTCGATACATGAACATCTCGACGTTGCCGACGACTGTGATGCCGTAGAGGTGCTGTGACTTGCCTTGCTCGCTGGGCGGCACCGGCCCCTTTGGCGGAGGCCACGTGCCGACGTCGTAGACGATGCTCGGGATGTCCGAGTCGCGCGTGAAACCGAAGTTGGAGTCAAGGGGCTGGAGCGCGCCCATGGTGCCGAACTTGGGCATCCAGGGGTCGTCCATCATGCAGAGGTCGTAAGACGATCCGTTGGCCTGGAACGTCGTGACCAGCTTTTCGAAGAGCTGGTCGTAAGGAAACTCGACGATCTCCATCGTGATACCGCTCTGCGACTGATACATCGGCGCCACTTTCTTCAGCGGCCCGTCTTCCGCACCCTGAACGGCGGCGATGGTCAACTTCGACGGCTTGTTGGAGGTGGGCGTGCTCGAGTTGCACGCCTCCAGAATCGCCGGGAACGAAGTGAACAATGCTCCCGCCACGGCGGTGCGTTTGACGAACTCACGTCGTGTGATTGGTGCCATTACGACCTCCTTTGAGGCGAACAGGTCCCCTACGACTGCAGCCTTTTCCCCGCGGCCTTCTGCCTTTCGAATCGTATCAAGTTGAGTGCGCAGTCACAGCGATCGCTCTCCAGTGGCCAACCTTTGCCTTAGGAGCCGATGACCGAGCTGCGCTCCATGTCCGGCCGGTTGGAAGCTCATCGGTATAGATTTCCCGTGGAATGGCTCAGCGTGTCACCGTCCGCGAGCGGATCGACCCGGCGATCACAGCCTCGCTCTTCGCGAATTACCGGTCCTCTGCCGATGCGGTCATGGAACTGGTCGACAACGCGATCGATTCACGCCTGGCGGGCACACCGCTCGAGGTCTTCATACAGGTCCATCCGTCGCATTTCGTCATCGAGGCTCGAGGCGGGGAAGGCATGGGTCCGGCCGAGCTCGAGCGCAATTACCTTCGCTGGGGTGGCTCCCCCAAACGGGGCCGCAAGCTGCTCGGCCAGTACGGCCAGGGTGGCAAAGCAGCTATCGGCCACCTTGGACGCAGCTTCGCTGTGGAAGCAAGCCGGCCTGGTGATGCGGAGGCCTGGCGATTTGAGGACGGCGACTATCGAGATCGATCCAGGCTCAAGACATATGAGCTGAAGGTTGTCCCCAAGCGCACCCCGGTCGCGGTTGGCTATGTCCGCATTCGGATCGAAGGCGTCGACAAGCGCCTCGACCCGCGCCGGCTCCGCGTGCGGCTTGCTGATACCTACCGACCTTTGATCCTGCGCGCCGAGCTCAAGATGTCCGTCAACGGCGTGCGCGTGGAGGGGCCGCCGATCACGTTCGAGGAAGAGCACCGCTTCTCCGTTCGCGCCGCAGGCACCACTCTCAGGGGTTGGTATGGAATCGCCGATCCGGAAGGCCGTGGTGTCGACTATGTGCCTGGACTGCGCTGCTACAAGCTCGGCCGGCTGATCACAAGTGGCGAGTTCTTCGGGCACCCCAACGCCGTCCAGATCTCGGGCATGGCCCGACTCGTCGGCGAGATCGACCTGCCGCCCGTTCCGCTGACGATGAACAAGAGTGACTTTGCCCGAGACGGAGAGCAGTGGATCGCAGTCGAAAAGAGGATGCACGTCCTGCTCGGTCCCATTGCCAAGCGACTGGCCGAGGATGAGCTGGCGCCTCCCCCCGCCTCAGCTATCAAGACCGCCGAGCAGGTCCGCCGCCTCCTGACCAAGGTTCTCAAGCTCACCGAACGTGAGGAGATGTTCCGAGGTCTGGCTGCGGCAGCGCCACAAGCTGCCGCGACGACTCGCGAACACGAACCTGGTGAGGCCAGTGCCGCCACGCCGCGCGCGGCAGCGCGACCGCCTGGCGCGAACGAGGCGAAGCGTCGCGGATTCGGGCAGATCGTCATTCGCCCGCTCGACCAGAACATTCGCAGCCAATCGGTAATTGAGCACGGGGCCACGACAGTGGTGATCAACTCACGCCATCCGCTGTTCCTCAAGCGCAAGGGCGATATCTGGTACCAGCTCGAAACCGCTGCTCGAGAGATCTTCAAGTCACTCGAGGGCGCAAACATCGGCGACTACGAGCGGCGAGTCAACGAAGTGGTCTTGCTCGCCTTCCAGCTTCGGGGCCGGCAGCAAGCGGCCCGGTCTCAAAGAGCGTCCCAGCTGCCCCTGATCAGCAGCTAGCCAACGAGTCCAGCCGGAGTCAGCGACTTGGGATCTCGAGGTCCAGGTGGCCGATGTGGTCCGGATCTGCGATCAGGTCGATGGCGACGATAATCCGGCAAGTGTGACGAACGGCACGTGTGCGGCGTGACGGGCGGCATAGGCCCGATTCGCAGGCCGCCGGATGCTGAGGGGCATGAGCGAGAACTACAAGCAGTACGCGCAGAAGCAGGCCGAATCCCGGGCGGCCCGTCTTGCCAGCGGTCCGCTGCGCCACCAGCTGGATGAGCTTCTTCAGTTCGTGCGCAAGTGCGAGACCGCGTGGCCCGGATGACTCTCGACCCCACCGTGATCACCCGATAAGCCGAGCGTACAATGCCACCACCCGCGGGAAGACCGCGGCGTCCGCGTTCACAGCACATGGAGGGGTTGGGCCATGGCCGAGAAGGGCGGCTCTGAACAGCGCGGTGGAATTCTCATGCGAGGGGCGAGCGGCCACCTCTTTTTCATGCGAGACGGCGACGACGAGCCGAGGCGGATCAGTGACGAACTCGCGGCAGACCTCACAGGCGCGTTGGAGCGTGAGCCGCCCGGTGAGCTGCTTAGCTTCCCCGCCAGCGAGCGGGTGCGCGAGGCGCTGGAGCGCGAGGTCGGAGAGCTGCCCTTCTGGGGCGTGATCATCTGGTGGGGAAGGCGCCTCCACCGATAGAGCACCCCCTGTGAACGGCACCGGTGCGGCCAAGAGGTATCGGTCGGGCACGCACCGGACGGTGGCGCCCGACGAGACGCTGCGGCGCGGCCTGCGCTTCGCGCCAGTCATGGGGATCACCAGGATCGCCAACGTCACCGGCCTCGACTCGATCGGAATTCCAGTGGTCATGGTGTGCCGCCCGAACTCGCGCTCGCTCGCGGTCTCCCAGGGCAAGGGACTGGACCTCGCGGCGGCCAAGGCATCGGGGCTGATGGAATCGATCGAGACCTACCACGCCGAGACGATCACGTTTCCGTTGCGACTCTGCAGCTATGAGGAGCTTCGGTACGCGCATCGCACGGTCGACGTACGCCGGCTGCCGACCAACTCCACCAGCGCGTTCAATCCCAACTCGAGAATTCTCTGGTGCGAAGGGCACGACCTCATGAACGAAGAGGCGGTGTGGGTGCCATACGACCTGGTCCACACCGACTACACGTGGCCGCAACCGGCCGCCGGGGGGTCGTTCGCGAGCACGTCCAATGGCTTGGCGTCCGGAAACCACACGCTGGAAGCCATCAGCCACGCGATCTGCGAGGTCGTCGAGCGGGATTCGACGACGCTGTGGAGAATCCAGGACTCGACCGCGCGCGACTCGAGGCGCCTGGACCTGACGACGGTCGATGATCCCGCGTGCAAGCAGGTTCTGGAGCGGATCGAGAGCGCCGGGCTGGCGACCGCGGCGTGGGAGACGACGTCGGACATCGGCATCGCGTCCTTTATGTGTGTGATCTTCTCGCCCCAAGAGGAACCAACCCGCAATATCCCACCCGCGCTCGGAAGCGGCGCACACCCGGCTCGATCCGTCGCCCTGTTGCGGGCGCTGACCGAGGCCGCACAGGGCCGGTTGACCCAGATCGCAGGCTCCCGAGATGACGCCGGACGCAACCGCTACGGCGATCATCGCTACTCGGAGACCCTCGACAGCCTGCGCCGCCCGCGAGCAGGTGCCGCTGCGCGCAGCTTCCAAAAAGCCCCGGATTGGGACAGCGACAGTCTCGAAAGCGACGTGGCCTGGGAGCTGGATCGCCTGCGCGGTGCCGGTGTCGAGCGCGCGATCGTCGTCGACCTCACAAAAGACGCCTTCAGGATTCCGGTTGTTCGCGTGATCGTCCCCGGATTGGAGGGACTGAACGAAGTTCCGGGCTACGTTCCCGGCCATCGCGCAAGAGCGGTGGCCGCACGCAGCTGATGAGCGTCGTCATCTTCGCCGGCCCGACGATCAGCGCGTCCGAAGCGCGGACCGTGCTCGACGCCGAGTACCTCCCGCCCGCCGCCGAGGGTGACGTGTATCGCGCTGCGCGCAGGCGCCCTCAGGTGATCGGAATCATCGATGGCTATTTCGAGCGGCTGCCGTCCGTGTGGCACAAGGAGATCCTGTGGGCGATGAGTCACGGGATCCACGTCTTCGGAAGCGCAAGCATCGGCGCCCTCCGCGCAGCCGAGCTCGACGCGTTCGGGATGGAAGGGGTGGGATCGATCTTCGAGGCTTACCGGGACGGAGCTCTCGAGGACGACGACGAGGTGGCGGTCATCCACGCCACAGCAGAGTTCGCGTTTCGGCCCGCCTCGGACGCAATGGTGGACATTCGCTGCACGATCACCAAGGCGGTCGAAGCCGGAATACTGCGCGCGACAACCGGCGCCGAAATTGAATCGGTGGCGAAGTCGTTGTTCTACCCCGATCGGAACTACCAGCTGATCGCCCGCCGGGCCCTTGAGCTCGGCCTGCCTCAACCCGAGCTGGCCGCCTTCGTGGAGTGGCTGCCGGTAGGACGTGCATCTCAAAAGCACGCTGATGCGCTGGCCATGCTCCGTTTGATACGCGAGCGCATCGCCGATGGCCTCGAAGCCAAGCATGTCGACTATGCCTTCGAGAACTCGGCGATGTGGGAGCAGGCATGGCGCCTCGCCGGAGATCGACGTCGTGACGGCACGACGGTATTGCTCGAGGCCGTCCTCGACGAGCTGCGGCTCGAGGGCGATGCCTTCGTGCACGCACAGCAGGCGGCCATCCTGCGCACCCTCGCCATCAACCAGTCTTACGTGCAAGGGCTCGCCGACACGGCGGCGGCATCGCAGATGCAATCGCTCTGGCAGCGACCCGATATCCCAGACAGTGCCGCGCGGGACGAGTGGATGCGCTCGAACAACCTGGACGATGTGCAGCTGGCCGGCCTGCTGGACGACGAAGCTCGCGTGCGGTGGATCACCAGCCTCGCCGAGTTCGAGGCAACCGGTTACTACCTCGATCACCTCCGCGTTTCCGGCGAGTATCCAAAGTTGGTCGAACGCGCCGAGCTGAAGCGCACAACCCTTGCGGAGATCGGGCTCGAGGACCCGACGCTCGCGGACGCCGGCCTCGAGCCGGAGGAGCTGCTGAAGTGGTATTTCGAGGACCAGCTCGGGCGCAGCACACCGACTGGGCTTCGCGAGCACATGAGGGCGCTCGGCTTCGAGAGCTTTGAGTCGTTCCAGCGATCGCTGCTCCGCGAGTACTGCTTCGTTCGGGCTCAGCGAATCACCGTGGGCCGAGGCGGCTAGCATTCGCGGCATCGTGGCCGTGGTTCGGGCTCTGTGCCCGGTGCTCGTCGGCCGCGAATCGGAGCTGACCGAGCTCGAGGACGCACTGTTGGCGGCGATTCGCGGCGAAGGCCGGATGGTGCTGCTGGCCGGGGATGCCGGCATGGGCAAGACCCGCCTGGCCACCGAGCTCGGCGAGCGGGCACGGGGGATCGGGGCGGCGTACTTGAGCGGCGGCTGCTCGGACGCGCCACTTGCGCTGCCATACCTTCCTTTCCTCGAGGCGCTGGGAAACTATGTCGCGCGCGCTGACCTGGCCTCCCTGCGCGATCGCCTTGGCAGGTCTGCCGCGGAGCTCGGCAACCTCTTCCCGCGGCTCGGCCCCGCACCTTCGGAAGCCGGCGATCCGAGCCAGGCCAAGCTCCGATTCTTCGAGGCGATCCTGCACTTGCTCGAGGTCGTTGGAGCGGAGTCAGGCCTGCTGTTGGTGGTCGAGGACCTGCACGGCGCGGACGCTTCGACACGGGAGCTGCTCGACTTCCTCGCCCGCCGCCTGCCAGGCGCGCGGGTGCTCGTGCTGGGAACTTTCAGGGCCGAAGAGATCGGCCGCAAACATCCTCTGCTGCCGAACATCCAGGGCTGGCGCCGAAGCGGCCTGGCCCAGGTGGTCGAGCTGAAGCCGCTGGATGCCGGATCGGTGGCGGGAATGGTGGAAGCGATCTTCGATGACCCGGCACAGGCCGACACGGGGACCTTCTTGCACGAGCGTTGCGAGGGCAACCCGTTCGTGCTCGAGGAACTATTGAAGGAGGCCCTCGACCGGGGCGACATCTTTCAAACCGAGCAGGGCTGGGGACACAAGGAGCTCACCGACTTCCGCCTGCCCAAAACCGTTCGCGACACCATCCTCCTTCGGCTCGAGCGGCTTCAGGAGGACCAGGTGCGAATGCTGAGAGCCGCGGCGGTGCTGGGTGACAACTTCAAAGACTCTGCGCTGCTGGCGGTTGCCGGCCAGGACCTCCCCTCGATCCAGGAGGCGCTGCGGGCCTGCGTGCAGGAGCAGCTGCTGCATGAGCAGGTCGACGGTATCGGCATGTATCGATTTCGGCATTCCCTCACGCGCGAAGCCGTCTACGAAGACCTCGTCTCGTCGGAGCGGCAGGAATATCACAGCCGTGCCGCCGATGCCCTCCGCTCACAGCCCGGCTCCAACGCAATCCAGATCGCGAATCACCTCTTCGGAGCGGGCCGGTCGGAAGAGGCGGTCCCACTCTGCCTGACGGCCGCCGCCCAGGCCCAGGAAACGTGGGCGCTGCTCGATGCCGCGGATCTCTATGAAAAGGCTCTGCCCTTCGTGCGCGATCCGCTGGCCCGGGCCGATGTGCTGGAGCGGCTGGGGCGCTGCCTCAGCCATGCCGACCGGCCGGGGGCTGCCAGCGCCGCCGAACGGAATCTGTTAGAGGCTGTGCGGCTTTTCGAGAGCGCCGGCGAGCGCGTCAAAGCCGCCCGCGTGCGCGTGGCCCTGGCCGCGGCGCACTATCCGCGGCTCCGGCATGCCCAGGCCGAACACGAGCTTCAGCTCGCCGTCAGCGTGCTCGAGCCCCTCGGGCCCAGTGCGGAGCTGGCCGACGCTTACAACCAGCTTTCCTTCTTCAGAGTCGTGGAGCTCGACGGGCCCGGGTGCACCGAGTGGGCGAAGAAAGCGCTGGCTGCCGCCGAGGAGGCCGGCGCGGGCCTCGCTCAGGTTCGCGCCCAGAACCTTTTCGGCCTCGGCCTGGCTTGCGAGGACCGCGTCGAAGAGGCTCTCGAGTGGCTCGATCGTTCGGCCGCGATGGCGGCGGGACGCGGATGGAGCTGGTACGCGCTGGCCTCGATGAACAACTCGCTGATCTTGCTGCCGCTCGAGCGCTGGGACGAGGTGCCGGCGCGGCTCGACCGGATGCGAGCGGTTGATCCAGACCATTTCACCACCCTCAACTGCGAGGCCTGGGCGTGGGTTGGACAGGGGTTTCCGGCCAGGGCCGCTCAAGTGGCCGAGAGGGCGCGCCAGGCGTCGGCCAGCCGAGAATGGGCGGTGAGCGTCTTCTGGACGAACTGCACGCTGGCGCTTGCGTACTCGGCAATGGGGCGTTTGGACGACGCGCGCCGCGCGCTGCCGCCCGCGGATCCCACGCTTCACAAGCAGGACCAGCTCTCACTGTGGGGAGCGGAGCTCCAGTTGGCGGTCGCCGGCGGCAGGCCTGGTGCTCGCGTGGTTGCAGCTCGGCCCGTGGAAGACCTGGTCCCCGGCTGGGCGTGGGCGCTCGAACGGGTTCTTGCCCTCCAGGCCCTCGTCGACCTCGGCGCGGTCGAGCAGGTCGAAGACGACTTGCGAGACGCACCCGACACGGGCTTCTTCAGAGCTGTCCGCATTGACCTTGCCCGCACGCGGGCCGACCATTCGGAGGTCCTCGCCAAGGCCCCTGGCCTCATTCAGCTCGCAAGTCGCGTCGGCGCGCGTCTGTTTGCGGACCGGGCACGGCTCGCGCTGGCCGAGGCGAGCGCGACCTCGGGTCACCGCGGCGCCGCCGCCGCCTTGCTCCAAGAGGTGATGACCAGCGCGCTGGAGCGCGAGCATTGGTGGCAGCAGGAGCAGACACGGCGGCTGGCGGAAGGGTTGGGGATCCATCTCGTCGAAGACGTGACCCCAGCGCGTGAAGAGGAGCCCCAGGCCACCGGCGAGCGTTTCGTTACCGTCCTGTTCGCCGACGTCCGTGGCTATTCCGCCATGACGCGCAGGGTGGCGCCGGCCGTGATGGCCGACAAAATCGCGTCGCTGCAGCGCTCAGCGGCACGCGAGGTCGCGCGCCACCATGGGACCGTGGACAAGTTCGCGGGCGACGCCGTGATGGCGACCTTCAACGTCAGGGGCGCGACTGTTGACCACGCCAGCCACGCGCTCAGGACTGCGATCGCGATCCGCGACCGGGCCCGTTATCTCGGACTCGCGCTCGGGATAGGGATCGCGACCGGGCCGGCCATCGTCGGCCGGCTCAGCCCGGGCGCCAATGTGAGCGTCCTTGGTGAGACTACAAACTTGGCATCGCGGCTGCAAACGCAAGCAGGACCGAACGAGATCATGGTTAGCGACGAGTCATGGAAGCGCCTGCGCGACCGCGTCGACGGCAAGGCAGAGATGCTCGAGCTGAAAGGCTTCGACCACCCGGTCGCTGCCTACCGGGTGAGCTGACCTTCAGATGACGGCGCCGGCCGAGGTTCTTGCTCTTCTGAGCACTACACCTCTGTTCGGGGGAATTGCGCCCGCAGAGCTCGAACCGCTGCTGGCGGATTTTCGATTGCGGCGCTTCGCTGCCGAGTCATACATCTTCAGAGAGGGCGATCCCGGTGATCACATGCACCTGGTCACGCGCGGCGAGGTCAAGATTTCGCGGACCACCGAGGCTGGCAGCGAGGTCGTATTCGCGGTGCTGGGCGCCGGCGACGTGTTCGGCGAAATTGCCGTGCTGCAGGAAAACGCCACGAGAAGCGCTGACGCCCAGGCGCTGGCTGAGACTGAATGCTATGTCCTGCACAGGCAGGCCCTGGTTGCATTTCTCGTGGCCCACCCCGCCGTCATGTGGCGCCTCGTCACTGTGCTCAGCGACTACATCCGCCGCAAGGACGAGGCGTATTCCGACCTTGCCTTCAACGACATCCCCGGCCGCGTCGCGCGCAAGCTGCTCGAGCTGGCCGCGGCCCGCGGCGGGCCTGCTGAAGGGGAGGCGAATGTAACGGTGCCCCTTTCGCAGCGCACGCTCGCCGGACTGGTCGGGGCCAGCCGCGAGAACGTCAACCGCGCCCTCAGCCGTTTTGCCTCACTCGGCCTGATCAAGCTGGAGCGGGGTCGCGTCACCGTGCTGCGTCCGGAGGAGCTTCGCCGCCGCGGCCTCTGATCGGCGTGTGTCGAACGTCACGCGCAATGCGTGACGGCCGGCATAGGAGCAGCGACCGAGCCTGCATACGCTCGTGTCGTCCCAGCCGAAATCTTATTCAGAGGATGTGAAATGGAAGCCAGACGAACGTTTCAAGGCGAAGCAAGCGGATCGAAGTTCTGGATCATCGTCGCCGCGCTGGTCGCAGTGATGGCCCTCGCCATCGCCGGTCTGTACCTCAGCAAGGCGAGCTCGACCGCGACCGCTGCACCGGCGACCAAGCATGTCGTGCTCTCCGGACCCGGCCCGATGGCGCCGAACGTCAAGGACCGCGACCCCGAGACTTCTGTGCCGGCCGTGCGATCCCTCAAGCACCCGGGCTACATCTAGGTCCTACCTCTCGTCGTGGAGCGGCGCCCCCCCATGGCGTCGCTCCACTTTTTTTGCCCGATGCTGCTCGGGGAGCTAGCCGCCGTGAAGGCCTCCTTTCGTCAGTAGCAGTGATCGTCCCAGGGCAGGTCCGGGGCCAACGTTCCGTCCTTCAGCCATTGACGCACTCCTTCTAGAGCGACCTGCTCGGGGACGAAAAAGTTCCTCGGTATCGTCGTCTCCTGGTCCCACTCGATAGGGATCTCCGGCCCGCCGTTGGTGCCGGTGACCTTGGTGCAGTGCTGCGTGAGGCCATCCTCTGAGCTATGGATGAGCGTCCATCCGAAGGGGGCGACCCCGATCGCAAGGGAGCCCCAGGAGCGGTTGTCGGTCTCGAGCTGCAGGCCGGGGTATCTGCCTGCTGTCGTCTTGTATCGCTCGAGAAGGTCCGCCGCCCGTCTCGCCACCTCATCCGGCGTCGCGACCTCCTCGGAGCTCTCCTTGTAGGTCTTTGGGTCCCAGCTGAGCAGGCGGGCTCGGGACGTCACTTCACGACCCATCCTGGCACCCCTCCGGTGAAGTCCCACTCACCCACCGTGCCGTCGGTATTGAGGAAGTGGACTCTCAGGGTGGCGCCCTCCGGGAGCAGCTTGTTGAGCACGAAGCGGCAGTTGGCCGCGCCGGCGCCGCAGGGCGGCTTGTTGATGTACAGGTCGGCGCCCTTGATACCGAGCTCGTTCATGACCCCGGCCGCATGGCCTTCGACATGCGTCCAGGCGCGCGTCAGCCCGGAGCCGGGCCCGCCCTCGAGGTTGTCGGTCAGCCATGTGCCCGGACCTTGTGTACCGCTCCTGAGCGGGACCTCGACGTTCCCGACGCGAAGCACGCCCTGTGCCGGCGGCCCGTCGTAGGCCGGCACATTCGGATGGACGTTGCTGCCGATGGCGCTCAGCTCGTCGTTGCCCAGGTTGGTGAGCTCGAGCCGAACGCGAATCCTGCGCCCTCCGATCTCACCGCCCGCAGCGCCACCAACGCCGCCCGCCACGACATCGATCACATCCACCTGTCCGTACCGGAGCTCGTCGAGCACAACCGACGTACCGGCCCCGCTGGTTCCGCCGACGGCAAGGCGTCCGAGCCTCGTCGTCATGAGCTCGGAAAGGGTTTCGGGAAGCACAGCGTCACTTGCGGCGCTGATGGAAACCCCCAGTGTGCCGCCGACAAAGCCGCCCGCGGCGCCCATCTCGCCCCACTGCAGCATCTCGCTCCAGCTGAAGTCTTTCTGGTCGTGAAAGAGCCAGATCTTTTCGGGTTGGATCGCGCCGGCGTCGATGGCCATCGCGTCGACGGCGCCGAAGACTGCTCCGACCATGATGGTGGCCACGATGTCCGCAGCCGTCGCCGTCAGGGTCACGCCGACCCCAGCCGCGCTTGCAACGAGTCCCGCCGACACCGCCCCGGCTGCGACATCCGAGATGCCGACCGTGAGCACGCTCAGCGCCACGCCGATCACGACCGCCGTCGCCACCTCGGCCACCAGCTGCTCCACCTGCTGACGCGCCTCGTCGACCGCTTTGGCGTATTTGTCGAGCGCGTCCGCCATGGCGAGGCAGGCCTGGGAGGAGGAAGGCAGGTAACCGTTGGCGCTCGACCACCTCTGCCAGTAGGCCCCGAAGGCCGCCATCGCTTGCCCGTCGTTGTCCGCGGCGACGTTCAGCGCCGCCGACTGGCTTGCTGTCTGGACGCTGTCGAGTGCGCGCGCCATGTCGCGCCAGGCCCGCGCCGCGGCCCGCAGCCTGTCCGAATCGGCGGCCGGCCACCAGATACCGGCCTGCATGTGCTGGACCTTGTCGTCCTGCTTCGTATGCTGCTGCGGCGGGACGAAGCCGGGCATCTACTTCGTGCGCACCTGGCTCGCGGAGTCGCCGCCCAGGTAGTTCATGGTCATCACGTCGAAGGCGTCACCGATGCCCCCGAGGCCCTGGACGAGGTTCCCAATCGCCTTGTCCAGCTTCGCCACGTTGGGCTTGTACGCGGCGCCGAATGTATGCCCTTGCTCGTCGTCGCCGCACACATCGCCGAGAGCGCTCAAGCTCTGGCGCAACCGGGCGAGCGCGGCATCCAGCTCGACGCTCGCGAGCGAAAACCGGGCCGACGCACGCAGGAGGCTCTCCGGGTCGACGGAGAACTGGTCAGGCATCGCGCGCCTCAGGTCCAGATAGAGCTGTTCTTACGCTCCGTGCTCGAGTAGTTGTCGCCGGCTGTTCGCAGTGCCTGCGCCATCTGCCGGAGCACCTGGTTCAAGTCGTTCGCGCTCGCGTCCCACCGGGACTGCAGCGCCTGGTACTCGCTAGACGCATCGCCAGACCAGCTCGCGACCAGGGGCGCGAGGTAGGCCTTGAGGTCGCTCAGCTGCTGCGCGATTTGAGACGCGACGGAGTCCGTGTCCATCGCCGCCTCGTTGATCGCGCCGAACGTGACGAGGATGTGGCCGTCCTGGCTCATCGTCTCTCCTACCCACCCAGCTTGCGGGTGATCGAGGTGAAGGTCTGCTGTGCGCCTTCCTCGGTCACGTTGTAGGTGCTGTGCACCTTGGCCAGCCCGTCGCCGATGGCGCGCAGCGCGCCGTTCAGCTGAGTCGCGTCCTGGTGCCAGCGGTCCTTCAAGACCGAAAAGCTCGACGCCGCGGACCCCTGCCACGTGCCCATCAAAGGATCGAGGCGTGCGAGCAGGTTGCTAAGCTGCGACTGGATCTGCGCGTTGACCTCGTAAACGTGCTGAGACGCCGCCTGCATGGTGGCGAGCTCCGCGCGGAAGTTGGAACTCATCCTTGACTAACCTCCAGTCGAGAGATCCGGCCGACGACGATCACCCTCGCGTTCATCCTAAGCCCGCCAGGCTGATTTGAGCCCCACGTTATCCTCCAGTCGAATCATGGAAGCGCAGCTGCTCGTCACCGTGGAAAGCGCATCTGGGCGTCACGTGTTGCGGTTACCGCAATCCGCGCGCGTGGAGGACCTTCTGCCGCGCATCGTGCTTGTCTGCGAAGGGCGCTCCGACGGCGCGAGGTGGCTGGTCAAGCCGCTGGGCGAAGCCGTGCTGGCGGGAGACGCGAGGCTTGGGGACTGCGGCCTTTTCTCAGGCGCGGTATTGCAGCTGATCGAGCCGGACCCTGTGGCGCCTGCAACCCCCATCCCTCTTTCCTTAAGAGAGAGGGTTCCGCGGCAGGATTACGTGGGCTCCCTCGACAGCGCGATCGCCGCTCGCGAGATCTCGCGGAGCATGGTCGTCGCGGTCGTGTCCGCCCATCCCGGCGCCGGCACAACCACCGTGGCAGCGCTCTTGGCGACTTTGCTGGGCCGCCTGAGACAGGATTCCGTCGTGGTGGCGGACGCCAACCCGGAGTCGGGTGCTCTCAGCCACTGGCTGGCGCCCGACGCCCCGCGGCCCGACTTCTCGGCCGACCTCACGCCCCAGCCTGTGCTCGCGGCCCTGGTCGGGATCGGTCACCGGACGTCGGTGCTACCCGCGCCGGCCGGCGATGTGGACTGGCGTGACCTGATCGAGCACCTACGCCGCCTGCAGAAGATCGTGGTAATCGACTGCGCCGCCGGGTTTCGGAAGGCCTCGTCAAGCGCTGCCCTCGGCGCTGCCGACCTTGTGGTGCTCGTGACAAAGTCATCGCTTCAGGCGCCCGACCTGCCCGTGCCGAAGACGTACGTCGTGGTTGAAAACCAGGCGTCGCGGCGATCTCGCTCATCGCGCCGTTCCGGACAGACCCAGGTCGTGACCCTGGTGGACGAGCCCGCGGCTGCGGACCGGTTGAAAACTCGTGGGTTCTCCTGGACCCACGCGCCAGCGTCGTGGCAGGAGTCGATCCGCGAGCTTGCCGCCGTGCTGATCGGCAGCGCTAGCTGAAGCTGCGGGCGAAGCGCACGACGGCGTCATAGACGCCGAGGACCTCGAGCGCAAGCGGCACGCTCGCGGCGATCGCGACCCACTCGACCGTCCGCATACGGCGATCGACAGCCTCGGGCAGCTTCCAACTGCGGATCGCGGCCGCGGCACCGCCGAGGATGAGGCCGTCGGCGATCAGGACCGTCGCCGCGACAGCGGGTCCGCCGCCAGCCACCAGCGGGAATTCCAGCAGCAGCCCGCCGATGAGCGCGGCCGCGAGCAGTGGCGCCACCTCCGCCGCGAAACGGTGGTGCCGAACCTGCGCTGCGACCGCGATGGACGCGACCGCTATCAGACCCCACGCAAACCAGCCGCCGGAGCGGGCCAGCACCACGAATGAGGCCGCGAGCATGAGTGCGGTGCCGGTGAGCACCGCAGCCGACAACCGCCGCGCACGTATCAATGCCAATTCAACGGACGTCGCGCTTGCAGTCGACACGCCGGCCATCGGGACGCCGCCCAGCCCGACGGCAAGCTGCGATGCAAGGGCGACGCCGACCAGGCCAACCGGGCAGAGGATCGCGGCCGCAGCGACAACGCCAGCCCCGAAAAGGTAGGTGCCGCCGAGCACCACGGCCGGTGGGAGCGCGGCCGCGACCACGCCGATCGAGATCGGCAGCACCGTGTTGCCTACGACGAGCAAAGCGACGGCTGCGGCGACGCATGTCGCGGCCAGCGCCGCGCCAAGAACGCCGGTGGCGTCCGCGGCGGCGACCATGGCCAGGCCGGCGCCGGCGGCGGCCCAGAGGGGAACCGCCGCAAATGTGATCAAGCCGGCGAAGGCGCGGCTGCCCAGGAGCCGAACCAGCGCCACGCCGGCCAGAGACGAGAGCGCGGCCCCGACCGCCCCGGCCACTGTGCGCACCCCGCGATCGCCTGCAAGCAGAACCACGGCGCCCGCCGCGAAGAGGCATGCGGCACCGGCCGCGGCGAGCAGCCACCTGAACATGCCGGCGGCCCACTGGCCGGTCTCCGCGTCGACTGAGATCGCGACCTGCTGCGCGAAATCGTCAATCGCAAGTGGCGGCGCCTCCTCCGTGACGTCGCGAAAGAACAGCATCGTCCCCGATGCGACGCCCTGGTCCGCCAGGGAGTGCTCCGGGTCGAGGGCATGGCCGCCGACCCTCACGAGGGCCCACCGGGCCGGAACTCCATCCGATCGTTCGTCCAGCATCCCCGCAAGGTCGAGGAGCAGATCCGCCACTGGAACGGCCTCTGGCAAGGTGACATCAACGCGCCGGCTCGAGCCGATTACGGTGACGCGACAGAACGAGACCATTACTGTGACGAAATCATGACTGCGGAGTCCGCACTTCGTCCCCAGCCGGTGAGGCGTTCGGCTCGCCTCCGGCCGCCGCCGGAACCGGAAGGGAGCGTGACCGTCCCACCACCGCCGCGCCAGGATGCCGGGCAAGCGGGACTGATCGGGTGGCTGCAGTACCTCTTCCCCGTCGTAGGCAGCCTCGGCGCGATGCTGTTCATCTTCAACAACCCGAAGCCCCTGTATGTGGCAAGCGCGCTCCTCTTCATGCTCGGCTCGGTCGGGATGGGGGTCGGCATGGGCGCGCAGCAGCGGATGTTGGCCAGGCGCCGCTCTCTTGGGGCACGCGAGCGGTACCTCGAGCACCTTCGCGGATTGAGATCTGAGCTGCGGAGCAAGGCGGAGGCGCAGCGCGCGGCGTCGGCCTGGCGCCATCCCGCGCCGGACACCTTGCTTGCCCTGGCCGCCATGCCAGGCCGGTTGTGGGAGCGTCGTGCCGGAGATGCCGACTTTCTCCGGCTGCGAGTCGGGCACGGGTCACGCCCGCTGGCGACACCGATCTCGGCCCCGCCTTCAGATGCGACGGGGCCCGCGGCTGACCCGGTCTGCGCGGCGGCCGCGGACGCCCTGGTCAAGGTGCACGGGCTGGTCGAGGACGACGTGATCTCCGTCGGCCTCGCGGCCGCACCGCTGGTCTGTGTTGCCGGCCCGCGTGGAGCTCGGTTGGACCTGGCACGCGCCATGGTCGGCGAGCTCGCGGTGCTGCACGCGCCCCAGGACGTCCGGCTCCTGCTGTGTGTCTCTCCTGCGACCGCGACCGACTGGCAGTGGGCGAAGTGGCTTCCGCACCTGATTGATGTCTCCGACGAGGCCGGCCTCGAAACGACGGTCACCTCGCGCGCCGCGCAGGCCCGCTCGGCCAAGGCGAACACCGACCTTGTCGACCCAGGCGCACACATGGTCGTCATCGCGGACGGCATAACCCCATCCGCCGAGGTCGTCAACCGGCTGCGGCGCACGCCGTCGCGGACCGCGCTGCTCGTGCTGGCCGGCAGTCACGCTGAGGAGCCGGCTGGTCCGGATATCCGCATCGAGGTCGGTAGTGGACGCCTGGCGCTGGAGAGCGCGGGCTCGGCGGAAGTGGCCGCGGGCCGGGCGGACCGCCTTGGGGTGCACGGGGCGGAAGCGGTCGCCCGACGCCTCGCCCCGCTGCAGCTCTCTGAAGACCCGGCGATACGGCGGCTCGCGGACACCATCTCCCTCGCGAGCCTCCTGGGAATCGATGACGTGGCGGCATTCGAGCCCGAGGTGGCGTGGCGGGGGCGACCGCTCGAGGAGCTCCTCCGCGCGCCGCTCGGGGTCAGCAGCCAGGGCGAGCCTGTGACGCTCGACTTCAAGGAATCGGCTCTCGGCGGCGACGGGCCGCATGGGCTGGTCATCGGCGCGACCGGGTCAGGCAAGAGCGAGCTGTTGCGCACGATCGTGACGGGCCTCGCGCTCACGCATCCGCCAGATGTCGTGTCTTTCGTGCTCGTTGACTTCAAAGGCGGCGCGGCCTTCGCCGGACTGCAGGAGCTTCCCCACGTGGCCGGCCTCATCACCAACCTGGCTGACGACCTCGCCATGGTCGACCGCATGCACGCCGCATTGTTCGGGGAGATCCGGCGCCGGCAGGAACTGCTGCGCAAGGCCGGCAACCTCGCGTCGCTGCGCGACTATCACCGCCGCCTTGCCCAGGACGCCGACCTCGCCCCGCTCCCCTACCTCCTGCTCATCGTGGACGAATTCGGCGAGCTGCTTGCCTCCCGCCCCGAGTTCATCGACCTGTTCGTCGCTGCCGGCCGCCTTGGCCGAAGCCTCGGCATGCACCTGCTGTTGTCGTCGCAGCAGCTCGATGAGGGCCGGCTGCGCGGCCTCGAGGGTCACCTCAGCTACCGCATCGCATTGCGTACCTTCAGCGCGGCCGAAAGCCGCACCGTGCTCGGCGTGCCCGACGCATATGAGCTGCCGCCGATTCCAGGCTCCGCTTATCTCAAAGTCGGCACCACCGTCTACACACGGTTTCGTGCCGCCCTCGTCAGCCAGGCCCACTTCGCGGTCGCGGCGTCGAAGGTGGCTTCGCCGGCGCCGCGTCTGTTCGTGCTGGGTGGTGGCGACTCCGCGGGAACGGTGGCGCCGAAGCGTGATGAGCCGGCAGGTCCTTCGGTACTCGACGTGACCGTCGCGCGCCTCCGCGATGCGGCGCCGAAGGCGCACCAGGTGTGGCTGCCGCCGCTCGAGACGACCGTTGCGCTCGACTCCGTCCTGTCGCGGTGGCCGGCCGGCAACCTGGTGGTGCCGGTTGGATTGATCGACAAGCCTGCCGAACAATCCCGCGACGTCCTGGCAATCGACCTGTCCGGTTCGGCCGGTCACATGCTCATCGTGGGCGCGTCGCTCACGGGCAAGACGACGCTGCTGCGCACGCTGATCGCATCGTTTGCGCTGACCCACTCACCTCTCGAGGCGCAGTTCTACTGCGTTGATTTCGGCGGCGGCGGGCTCGCTCCCCTGTCGTTGCTGCCGCACGTGGGTGGCGTCGCCGGCCGGCAGGATCCCGAGCGGGTGCGGCGCTCAGTGGCCGAGGTGGCCGCGCTGCTCGACGAGCGCGAGGCACGATTCGTCGCCGCCGGCATCGACTCGCCGCAGACACTGCGCTTCCGCCGCGGCCGCGGCGAGCTCGAAGGTGAAGGCTGGGCCGACGTCTTTCTGGTCATCGACAACTGGCCGGCGGCGCGGCAGGAGTTCGAGGAGCTGGAGGCGCAGCTGCAGGAGATCGCGACGAGTCGATCGGCGGGCGCCTCGAGCTTCGGCTGCACGACCCCACCGAGTCGGCGATCAACCGGCGGGCGGCAGAAAACGTGGCCAGGGGAGTGCCCGGCCGCGGCATCACCTCGGACAGCCTGCATTTCCAGGTGGCGATGCCTCGGGTTGATGGCCGCACGGACGCGCTCGACCAGCAGGCCGCGCTGGAAGGGCTCGTGGAGCAAGCCGCCGAAAACTGGAAAGGACCTCGCGCGCGTCCCGTCGTCGTGCTGCCGCCCGTCGTCCCCGCGACCGACCTTCCGAAGTCGGGTGGCACGGGCATCCCTTTGGGCCTGTCGGAGCGGGACCTGGGCGCCGTATATGTCGACCTGCGCGGGCGCGATCCGCATTTCCTGATCTTCGGAGACGGCGAGTCGGGCAAGACGAACGCGCTCCGCACGATCCTGCTCGGGCTGATGTCGAGCGTGACCCCAAAAGAGGCCCAGATCCTGGTCGTCGACTACCGCCGAACGCTGCTCGGTGTGGTCGAGCCTGATTTCCTGCTTGGTTACGCGGGCGCGGAGCCGGCTGCCGCGGCGCAG
>VBGM01000091.1:15290-15832 GCA_005880855.1 Chloroflexota bacterium | reverse complement strand
AAGCTGCGCTCGCGGAGCTGGTGGGAAGGTCCGGAGGTCTACGTTGTCGTGGACGACTACGACCTCGTGGCCGCGCACAGCGGCAACCCGCTACTCCCGTTGCAGCCGCTGCTGGCGCATGCGAAGGATGTCGGCCTGCATGTCCTCCTCGCTCGGCGCACAGGTGGCGCCAGCCGGGGAATCCTGGAACCGATGCTGCTGCGCCTTCGCGAGCAAGGCGCTCCAGGCCTGCTCCTGAGCGGCGACCCGCAGGAAGGGGCGCTGCTCAGCGCATACCGGGCGGCTCCGCAGCCCCCGGGGCGCGGTTTGCTGGTGCGAAGGCAAGAGAAGCCGTCGCTGGTTCAGGTCGCGCTCAGCGATTCGACGGACTAGCGACCGGCGCCGGCGTATGCGTGGCGCCGGTGGACGCGTTCTGCGCCAGCGTCGCGATGCCCAGGAACAAACCGATGGCGATAGCGGCCGCGATCCCCATCACAATCGGCAGCAGCCAGGGAGGCCCCGGCGCTCCGCTGGGTCCCTTGGAGCCGAGACGAAAGGCAGCC
>VBGM01000091.1:0-15249 GCA_005880855.1 Chloroflexota bacterium | reverse complement strand
TCGGGGGTCCAGCGTAGCGCTGACCGCTTCCGATGGCGGCCGTATAAGCTCAGACCCATGCGCCTGATCAGCGCCGATGGGCGATGGTGGTGGAACGGCCGAAGCTGGCAGCCGCTGCCTGAAGCGGTGGCGGCAGATGCCGCCGACCCGCCCGCGGCCGCAGCCGAGTCCCCCACTCCCGAGGCTGCGCCTGGCCCGCCGGAAGCCAACGGCGCGCCGCGTTTCATGCCGGGCCAGTACGTGAGGTCGGCGCGCGAGGTGCCCAGCACCGGTATCGCGCGCAAGCTGTACGACGCCAGCGGCGGTCGCATCAACCTCGGCCCGAGCGCCGCGGCGCGACGCCATGCGCGCCTGATGGACGTCGCGAGGACACCGGTGATCGACCCTCCCGCCCACATCGCGGTCGCCTCGGCCAAGGGCGGGGTGGGCAAATCCACCATGGCGCTGCTGCTGGCGAGCCGCCTGGGGTTGCTGCGGACGGACCGGATCATCGCGGTCGAATGCAACCCGCACCATGGCACCTTCCGCAGCCGAATACGGACCCACCACGATCGGTCCATCAAAGACCTGATCGATTTCCTCGACAGCCCGCAGGTGGAAAGGGACCAGGACCTCACGCTCCCGATGCTACATCGATTCACGACCCACGTGCCGGAGTCTCGGCTGGAGGTGCTGACGGCCCCGACCGATCCCACGATTCGCAAGGCTTTGGGCGAGAACGACTACCGGCGCGTATTCGACGTGCTGAGGCGCTACTTCGACATCATCGTGCTCGACCTGGGCACCGGCCTTCTGGACGACACCACGAAATACATCCTCGAGAAAGTGTGCGACCAGCTCGTGGTCGTCGCGCCGGCAGAGCTCGACGGTGCGGAGCTCGGTGCTTTCACCCTCGAGTTCGTCGCCGACAGCCGCGGGGTGGACTGGGTCCGCGAGCGCGCCGTGGTCGTGATCAACCGCGTGGTCAAAGACACACAGGTCGACGTCAAAGGCATGGAGACCTACTTCGGCCAGTGGGCGCGCGGGTGCCTGCGCGTCGGGCAGGACCCGCATCTGAAAACCGGCGGCATCTTCGACTGGGACCGCATCGCGCGTACCACCGATGACGAGATCCTCGCGCTTACCGCCGAGGTCGCCAGCGGGTTCTCGCTCGGGCGCTCGACGACGGAGGTCCCCACGCCGGCTCGGAGCTGATCAGGCAACCGATGGCGGCGGAGCACACGAGTAGGCTGGATGGAGAAGGAGATCGAGACATGACCGAAACCAAGAGCAAAGAGGCCTGGGACCGATTCACGGCCGACGCGCAACACCTCGCCGGCGAGCTGCGCCGAAGCTACAAGAGTTCGGACGACGACAAGAAAGCCGCCGAGATCGATCGCTCACTGCGGCAGCTCGGGAAGGCCGCCGAAACATTTTTCGCTTCATTGGAAACGGCGACGCGTGACCCGCAGGTGCGGGCCACCACGAAGCAAACCGCACGATCGTTTGGCACCGCCCTGGCGCAGACCTTCCGCGAGCTCGGAGACGAGGTGGACAAAGCGATCAAGAAGAAGACGCCTCCGGGGTAGCTAAATTCCTCAGCCGCGCGGTGACGGGAATCGCGGCTCGAGGATCGGGGCCACGCGAGTCACCGATCGTCGGTTCCACACGACAAAGAGCGTTACTCCGAGCGCGAATCCCGCCGCTGCCGCCAGCACCATGCCGAGTGGTGGGCTACCGAATGCTCGCGCCGTAAGCGCAGCGATGGCGCCGATGACCGCCGCGAGGATGACCGAGAGCATTCCCGGCAGTGTCTGCAGCAGGTGGAACACCGACCCAACTCCTCCGCCGGTACCTATGTCATCGATGCCCAATGTCTGAAGGGCGCCGCGCAAGTCGTCATAAGGACTCGCGATGAAGTGGGCCTCCAGCTCCGGATGCAGCTCGATGTACGCGGCCCGAATCCTGTTCATGCCAACCACCCACCGATGGTCGTCGCGATTCAGCCTCATCAACCGCGAGATGGTCGCGATGCCGGCGAACAAGACCACCAGGAGCATGGGAATGGCGATGGCGACGAAAGTCTCGCCGAAGCGATCAGCCTGCGCGACCAGGGCGAGCGCGATCAACGCGCCGGACAGGATGGCCAGGAATATCGTGACCCTGCTCAGTGACTCGTTGTAGGTCAGCGATCGAGTCGCGAGGAGGCTCCAGTGCTCGGTCGCGAGGATCTGCAGCTTGGAAGCGGCGCCTTCGCGCCCGGCCGGCGGGATCTCATCAGCCACAGGCGGGAGTCTAAGGGTCCGCTGTCAGGATGGCGGTATCACCGTTTCTGGAACGCGACCACCGCCGGCCGTTCCAGAAATCGGCTCATGCGACGTCCAGCCTCTTCGACCGCCGCAACCTCGTGGTTTTCGAAAGGCTTCATGACGCGAACCTCGACCTTCACCCCTACTCCGGCTGACGTCTTGCGCCAGGCGCCCTTCACGCGCCCGTCGATGGTGACGACGTTGGACAGGATGCTGCCGAGCGCGAAAAGTCCCGGCTCGAACGGGCTGTCCGGGTGGACAAGGCTGGACCGGTCGCGGTACGCCACCGTGTACTCATCGAAGTTGGGGAGCAAATGGCCCACAGGCGAAGCCAGCCGCCCCGTGCGAGCATCGGCGTCGAACCAGTAATCCCTGCCGTCCATCGCAACGTGTGCGAGAGAAGCGGCGGCCACTTTGATGCCGGCGCGGGCGTCAGACATGGTGAGCCCCGACCACCACACGAAGTCCTGAAGCTGCGCGGGACCATGGCTCTGGAAGTACCGCCGCGTCAGCTCGGCGACCGCGTCGGCGCGCTCCAGGTTTCGCGACTTGCGCACCCGTTCGTCCAGCAGCGCGTAAGTGAACTGCTTTTCGCGCCGAGGCCCGCTGGCGATCATCCCGTCGAGCTCGGCCAGCATGATCATGTGCGGGAGGCGCTGGCCCTCGGGCGAGATCCTGGCGGCGCGCAGAGCCCGACCCAGCTCTGGCCGCGTCAGGTGCCGGCCGCCGGCCAAAGCCCTGGCAAACGCCTCGCTCGCGCGGGCGATCGTCCTGCCATCGAGCTCGAGCTGGCGATGGCGCGCGACAAGACCCTGCCGGATCCTCGGTGCGGTCAGGTCGAGCATCCACCCGATGTCCTCGGGCAGCACGAAATGCCATGTGGGGCGCAGGACGTGGGTGCGAATGATCTCTCCGCTGTCGAATAGACGATCGATCTCCGCGTCGGTCGCGCCTCGGCTGCGCTGCCCGAGCGCCCATTTGGCGGCGGGATAGTCCTGGGACTGCACAGCGGTCAAGCGGCGTACCGCGTCCACCGGCGATGGGAAAGGCCGGCCGATCAGCCGCTGAGCACGAAGTCGCTGCGCGGCCAGGTCTTGCATGTTCCACGCCATGAATGGTTTGGTCACCGTAAACGACCGGTTGGCGCCAAACGTGCGCACGACCGGAAGTTGTAGCGACCCGCTGGCGTCAGACGTGCGGAATCGCCCGCGGCGCTCGGCGATTTTTGACGTTGCTTTCTACGGGTGCCCGCCCCGGCCTGGCGCGTTGCTGAAGGAGAGGGAGGGGTTCTCTCACTTTTCACTCAGCAGGAGCTAGCCATGCCGGGCAGGAGAAGTTCGTCGATCAAGAACCCGAAGACATATGAGGCGCTGAAGCGGAAGGGCATGAGCAAGACTCGCGCCGCGCGCATCAGCAACGCCCAGAAAAAGAAGTAACCGCTCGGCGCCCGCGTGCAACTATCGGCCCCAGGCGAGGTTCGGAGGTCCAGATACGGCGGACGCCTGCTCATGGTTTGGGTCGGAATGCTGGCCTTGGCCCAGATCGCCGACCTCGTCACCACCGAGGTCGATCGTCTTGGCGGCGGCGTCGAGACCAACCAGTTCGCAGCGTTCATCCTCATGGTGGGCGGCGCGGGGCTCTTCCTCCTCCTCAAGCTCACGGTGGTCGCGGGGATGGCGGTGGCCGTCGTCATCTCCTTGCGCTACCGCCAGAACCACCCCGGCGAGCGCGCGGAGCGGTGCCTCGACATCGTCGCCCGGACGCTGCAAGGGTCGGTCGTCCTGCTCACGGTGACAGCCGTCGGCAACGCCCACGTGGCCGCCCAGATCGCCGCCTCGGCGTCGGGCGCCAACTAGAGCTGAAATCGCCTCCTCCCCACTCCGATTTTTGCTTGTCCAGCGCGCCCTTTGGGAATAAATAACTAATCGATCGCTTCTTCGAAGCGGTCATTGAGAGGGCGCAGCGAAGCGCCCAGCGAGGCGGACAAATGAATACGTTTTGGATCGTATTCGGCGAGTTCGTTGCGGTCGTGGTCGCGATGGTGGCGCTCGTGGTGGTGGCGAGGTCGGTGATCGTGATCGGACCGGCGCAGGTCGGCCTGGTCGTCAAGCGCTTCTCGCACCACCACAACACCACGGACACCCCCATCGCCTTCGATGGCGAGGCCGGTTACCAGTCGGCTTTGCTCATGCCAGGTGTCAGATTCAAGCTGTGGCCGAGGTATGCGATCGCCAAGCACCCGTGGGTGCAGGTGCCGGCGGGCGAGATCGGCGTGGTGATCTCGCAGATCGGCGAGCGCCTGCCGACCGGCGCCAAGTCGGCGGTCTACCGGCCGGAGTTCGCCAACTTCACCAACCTTCGCGGCTTTCTCGAGAACGGCGGCCAAAAGGGTGTCCAGCGGCCCGTGCTACCTCCTGGCAGCCTGGTTCCGATCCACCCCGTGGCGTTCCTAGTGGTCACGGCGACCAAGACGTACGGCCTGCCCATCAACCGCACCGTCATGGCCGCGGGCCCCCTGACGCCAGAGTCGTTCGGGCTGACGCCGAAGCAGCTTCGGGTCACGGTGATCGCGCCCGAGGGCGACCAGGACGTGGTCGGCATCGTGACCACGCTCGACGGCGAGCCTCTGCCGCCCGCGGACATTGCCGGGCGGATCGGCGCCTTCAAGGACATCGAGGACCTGGAGGTCCAGCCTGACGTCACCGACTCGGAGCTGATAGAGGCGCTTCTCGGCGCCAAGAACCAGCT
Source organism: Chloroflexota bacterium (assembly GCA_005880855.1). Classification (GTDB taxonomy): domain Bacteria; phylum Chloroflexota; class Dormibacteria; order Dormibacterales; family Dormibacteraceae; genus UBA10449. The sequence continues at coordinate 10,213 of VBGM01000091.1, read as the reverse complement.
GCACAACAACTACCAGGACTTCCAGGCTTTCGTGGACAGCGGCGGCCGGATCGGGCTCCAGCACGACCCGCTGCTGTACGGCGCCTACCTTCTGAACCCGTTCCTCGTCCGCGTCGAGCCGGCGCGGATGCTGGTGGTCAACCAGGGCGAGGTGGCCGTGATCAAGAGCTACGTGGGGCTGCCCACACTCGACACGTCGGGGCCCGAGTTCAAGTTGGGCTCGATCGTGCAGCCAGGGCATCGAGGCATCTGGCGCGAGGCGTTGCGGACGGGCAAGTACCCGCTCAACCCGCGCATCTACGCGGCCGAGAAGGTTCCCACCTTCATCCTCACGCTGAACTGGGCCAACGCCAGCTCGGTCGCCCACAACCTTGACGCGCAGCTCAGCCCCATCGAGGGCAAGAGCCGTGAGGGCTTCGTCTTCAAGATCGACCTGCAGGTGCAGATTCACGTGCCCGACACGAAGGCGCCAAAGGTGATCTCGATGGTGGGTTCCATGCAGAACCTCGTCAACGAGGTCCTCCAGGCGGCGGTCGGCAACCACTTCCGCAACACGCTGCAGGGTCTGGAAGCGATCCGCTTCATCGAGACGCGCGACGCGGTGCAGTCAGCCGCGTTCGACGCGGTGTCGAGATACCTCGCTGCGTACGAGGTGGAGACTCGCGGCGTCTACATCCAGGACGTCACGTTCCCTGACGAGCTCGTCGGCGTTCTCACGCGCCGTGAGATCGCGAACCAGGAGAAGGCGACCTACCTGCAGCAGAAGGATGCGCAGACCATTCGGATCGATCTCGAGAAGGCCCGAGGCACCGCTGACATGCAGGCAGCCCTGGCCCAGGCTCAGGTTTCGGTGGACATCAACCGTGCCCGCGCCGACGCCCGCAAGGCGGAGGCGGACGGCGAGGCAGCGTACGTCGAGCTGACCGGTGCGGCGGAAGGTTCGCGACGGCGGGCGATCGGTCTTGGCGAGGCGGCGGCGGCGGAGGCGCTGGGGCTCGCCCGCGCCAAAGGCTATGACGCGCAGGTAGCAAGCCTCGGCTCTGGGCCGACGGCGGCAGTTGCGATCGCGAACGCCGTCTCGGAGGGCAAGCTGAATGTGATGCCGGAGGTGCTGGTCACCGGCGGCGGGAACGCGTTCGAAGGGCTGGCGGCGTCGCTCATGCGGGGCATGAACGGCAAGTCGCCATCAAAGCCGGTCGCGGCCCTGGAATCGCCGCGACACGGCAGTAAGGGGCAGCGCGGCTCAGCCCACTGAGCGCCGAATTCGACAGGGAGGGCGGCGCGATGCCGCCCTCTCGCCTTCTTAGGCAGGGCCCAGGTTTGGAGTGAAGTGGCAGGTCCAGTCGCCGCTGACAGTGACCTGGGACTGCGCACCGACGATCTCGAGGCCATTCAGAGTGGCCCGGACGCTGCCATCGAAGTCTGGAAACTGGGCCCTGCCCACGGTGAGCTGGGCGGTCCCCTTGTACAGCGGCTGGTCGGGGCCCAATGGTCCGACCGTGTAGAGGTAGGCGGGGATCGTGTAGGTTCCCGGTCCCTTGTATGTCTGGACGCTCGGATCGGTGCTCAACAGGAGCCAGTACCAGTTGCCGTTAGCCTCGAAATAGGTCGCGAACGCGAACAGCATGATTCCGTCGGGTCCGCTGCCGGCGCCGCACATGGACGGTCGCCCGGTGGTGATCGTTGTCGCCAGCGCCCCTTGCAGGGTCAACGATTCAGGAGCCGCTCGAAAGTCGGTGGGCTGGAGTCCCCCCGAGGTCCCCTTGCCGAGCGAATCCGCTGGGGCGGGGATGTCCAGGCTCACCACGTGGGACGCGTTGTTGCCCTCCACCCGAAGGTGGTACGTGCCCGCTGCCGCCGGGCGCTCCCACTGGTCGTTGACCCGGGTGCTCTTGTATGTAGTCGAGTTCAGCTGCGACTTGGGCACGGTCACGCTGGCACCGCCTGCGATCTGCCCCACCTCATGCCCGGACGGGTCGAGGAGGGTCATGAACTGCTGCTCCACGTCGCCAACCGTCGCCCCGTCGATGAGGGCCTGCACATGGACGACGCTAGGGGTGAGCTCGACCACTTCGAGCGTGACCTTCCACGAGCCGAGGGCAAAGTGCAGAGGGTAGGATCCGATCGGCTGCGACCCTTGCACGTGGACGTCGGGCGAAAACGTCCAGTGGCCCTGGATGGATGCGCCGGGACCCATCGGCTGCACGCCCATGATCGATACCTTGAGGTGGGCGATGCCATCGATGCCGGGCCGCGGCCCGGCGTCGAGAACGGAAACGTAGTCCCCCGGCACTCCCCGCGAGCCTGAGCTCGACGCGTTCAGAAAACCGTAGGCGTCGTCGATCGAGGCTATCGGAAGGCCGGTATCGGGAGTCATGTGGAAGAACAACACGGTGCGGGCCGCATCGGCGTAGGCCGCGATCAGGTCGATTCGCTGGCTGCCGCTTTGCGCCTGGAGATGAAGGGGCTGCACGAGCTTCGCCACTGCCGTCAGGTGTGCGGCAACGAGGTCTTCAGCCGGGACCGCCGAGGTTTGAGTGACCGGCGATGCCGCCGGCCGAGGCTGCGGCACCACGGTTCGTTGCGTCAGCAATCGAGGCCCAAAGAGGGCCGCCACGACGGCGATGGCCAGCAGGGCTGCGATGAGCCCGATCGCGCGCGGATGCGTCGGTCGAGGACGAGGCGCCCTGAGCTCGGCCTGAACCCGGATCGGAAGATCGTGTGGATACGGTGCTTCGCCCACGGCCTCCCGCAAGCGCTCACGGATCTCGGTGTCATTCATCGGGGCTCACCTCCGGGCTGAGTCGCAGCCGCTCCAGTGCGCGATAGGTTCGCGACTTGGCGGCCTTGGTGGAAATTCCAGTCGTTTGGGCGATCTCTTCGAACGAGAGATCGAGGTAGTAGCGAAGGATGACGACGAGTCGCTGGTCGTGGGGAAGGCGGTACAGGGCGCGGCGCAGGTCGGTGATCGCGGGATCGGCCGCACCCGACTCCCTTTCTGGGTCGCCGGCGAGTCCAGCCCCTTTGATCACCGACCACCAGCGGTTCCGGCGCTGGCGGCGACATTCGTTGGCGACGATCGTGAGCAGCCATGGCTTGAGATCGGAGCCGCGCCGAAACTGTCCGAAGTGGCGCCAGGCGTTCAGGACGGCGCTCTGAACCGCGTCCTCAGCGTCCGATTGAGAGCGAAGCAGCCCAAGCGCGAGCCGGTGCGCCGTCGGCAGGAGGGGCTCGAGCAAGAGCAGGAACTCGTGCTCATCATCAGCGCTGACGTCGCGGACCACAACCGGCGCGAAGCTCACTCGACAGTACTATCCACCAGCCCCGCGAAAAGTCCCGGCCGGGCTCCGAAGACTTGACGCCCCGCCGGGGGAGCCTATGATCGGGCCAGCCCTCCGGCGTGGGGACCGAGGCGCGAACAGTAGACCTTCACAGGCTCAGGGCCTCCGCGTTCGGTGGTGGGACTCGCATCCCACGCCGGCCGGAGGCTCTTTTTGATCGGTGTGGGGACTAGCTTCCCCCCAGCCGGCCAAACCCTACGACGGCACCCAGGTCGGAAGCACAATCGTGTGGCAGCTCTTCTTGGCCTGATTCGCCGAGATCATTCCCAATTCCATATTCCGGCGGTACGTCCAGAAGCGATAAATCCCCGTGTAGAGCTCGTCGCTGCTGCTGTCCTTGAAACCGGTCACCGCCAACTGCAGCTGCTGGTCCATTTGCGCAACGGAGGTCTGCACGAACGCGATCTGCGTCGCAATGCATTTGGGCACGTCGCCATTCTTGATGGCGGCGAGGATGTTCTTGACGAGTGGCTGGGCGGCAACGATCGCGTCGTAGCAGTTGTTGACCAACGCCTTGTAGCAGCGCTGGTCCAGTGCAGGAGCCGTCTTCTCCATGGTGGCAATCACCGGCGCGAGCGCATTGAGGAATCGGTCTGCGCGCTCCGAGTCGGGGCCCGAGGAGTCCGGCGTTGGCGAGGGCGGGGTGGTGTGGTTCGCAGCAGGACTCGCGGACCCGGCGGTGTGCCATGGAAACTGGATGTAGCCGACCGAGTTGAGCACCATCATCGCCATGACGAGCACCGCGAGCCCGGCCACCGGATACAGAAAGACGGTCTTTCCGCCTTTCTTCGGCTGGTTCCAGAGCTGAACAATCGGCTCGTCGGCCGCCGCATCCGAGTAGTCGACCGCCGGCGGCTGGTACTGCGCAGCCGGCTCGTACTGGACAGCAAGCGGTACAGCATCTACCGCCGGTTGCGCGGCCGGGACTTCGATCGAGTTCCACGAGGGGAACACCGCGGCGCGACCCGAATCGACCCCGACCACCGGCTGCCACTGGGCGCCGTCCCAGACCCACTTGCCGTCTGGCGACAGCTGCGGGGGTTGAATTGGAGGACTCGCGTCAACGCTCACGGTTGGTCAGCCTAGGGCTCGTATTCGCCGCTGCTTCAGGATTAGGCGGTTAAGAGTTGTGAAGGCCACGCTGGCGGAAGGCCGTGGTTCGGCGGTGGAGGCCCAGGAGCAAGGCGACATATTGATCCAACGCTTGTCGCGGCTTTTGGGTTTTCAGGGCCCGCTATTGCTTGCAGTTCCAGTGCCCGGTCAGGTGCAGGCTGTTCTTGCCGCTGCCGGCATTGGTCAACATGGCATCGATCGTTCCCGACTGCTGACTTCGGTCCAGCGTGAACGTCACCGTGTCGTTGCCGCGGCTCTGCCACACCTTGGTCGTGTCGATGCTGTGAACCTCGATCGTCACGGCCGAGTTCTGATACGTGCCGGGGCCACGAAAGTTATTGATCTGGAACACCACCCCCCACACCTGGCCGCCAGAGTCCACGGTGCCGTAAAAAAAGTCGGCCCACGTCTCCCCGTTATGAGTACGACCGCCGGTGCATTGGCTTTTCTGGTCGCCGATGTCGGGCACGATCGCAGACATGTGGCCCGCGATCTCGCCGGCAAAGTCGAGGTTCTGCGTCCAGCTCCCCTGCGCCACAACCGGGCTGGGCGACGCCGCGGGTTTGTTCGATGTCTCGCCGCAGGCTGCTAGGACGATGAGGGCGACGATGCCCGCTCCACGAAGCATGTGGTCGAATGTTACCCGTGGCGGCTCCATCGGAGCGAATGACCGAGGCGATGCGATCTCTGGAGGCTGCATTCCTGATCGGCGTCGAAGGCGTGACTGAGATCTGGCTCTGGCGCCGATCCGCCCTTGAGCGCGCTCGGCCACAACCAGGCCGACCGTCTGGCGAAGCGAGTGCGCGAGGTGAAGCCGGCGGCCGTGTACTCCAGCCCGTATCGGCGCGCGCTCGAAACCGCGCGGGCGATCTCGGACGATGTGCACGTCGATGATCGCCTCATTGAGATGGAGATGACGCTTGGCGATGGCGGAGAGTTCGAGTTTCGTGAGGTGCCGGCCAATGTCATCGAGCGCATGAGCGGCGCGATCTCCGATATCGCCCAGTCCCATCCGGGCGAGCGCGTGATCGTCGTCTCCCACGGCGCCGCGATCATCATGTATCTCACACACGTGCTCCGGCTCGAGCCTGGTCAGCTGCGCTTCTTCCCGTACTACACATCGGTCAGCATGGTGCGCGTGCTCGGCGACCGGCAGATGCTCGGCACGCTCGGCGATGTCGCCCACCTCGAGTGAACACCCGCATTCGCGAAGACCTCGAGGCTGCATGCCGCGAGCGCATGGACAAACCGAGCTTGCGGGTCACCTCGGTGGAGCCGATTCCCGAAGGTCATTCGGGATTCACGTATTTCGTGACGCTCGATGATGGCGGCGGACCGGTTCGCTACGTCCTCAGGCTTCCACCTCCTGGTGCGCGAATCGCTGGGCCGGCGGATGTGCTCCGCCAGGGCCGCATCATGGCAGCGCTCCACGATGCGGGCCTGCCCACGCCGGCGATCCCCGTGCTGTCTCCAGATCGGGTGGTGGACGATCGGCCGTTCGTGCTCATGGAGGCCATCGAAGGAACGCGTATCGAGAAGGCGGGAGTTGAGCAAGAGCCGCTCGAGATCTCGAGGTCGGCGGTGGAGGTCTTGAAACACCTGCAATCGCTGCCACTCGAGCGCACCGGCATCGGCGACGAAGAGCCCGTGAGCCTGCGGGCCGAGATGATGCGTTGGGCGTGGCTCATGCAGCGGGCCCCCGAAGAGCTGACGGCTCGCGCCGGCGAGCTGGGCGGCCTGCTCGCGATGCACGTGCCACCCGAACGGCCGCCCACGCTCGTCCACGGCGACTACCACTACGGAAACATGCTCTTCAGCGGACCCGTGGTCGTGGCGGTGCTGGACTGGGAGATCGCAGAGATCGGCCAGCCGCTTCTCGACCTCGGTTGCCTGTGCATCGTCTCGGTTCGGCGCCAGTACCAGGGCGCCCCCAACCCCGGTGGCGCGATCGACGTCGCGGTCGAAGATCTCTATCGCCTCTACGGAGCCGACGCGGGCGAGATGCGCTGGTACCTCGCGCTCAGCCTGTACAAGTACGCCTCGATATTCGGCTACAACCTCATGCTCCACCGCCGCGGCAAGCGACCGGACCCCATGTACGAACACCTGACGGATACCATCACGGGCATGATTGACGAGGGCATCGCCGTGATCGAGCGCGGCGCTTAGGAGGCGGCATGGGCTGGGACTTCTCGACCGAGCCGGAATTCGAAAAAAAGCTCGAGTGGATGCGCGGGTTCGTGCGCGAAGAGGTGTACCCGCTCGAGGTCCTGGACACCGACGAAGCCGGCTTCATGCGCGCCATCCGGCCGCTGCAGGCGGAGGTGAAGAAACAGAAGCTCTGGGCGACGCACCTGCCGCCCGACCTCGGCGGCCAAGGCTATGGACAGGTAAAGCTCGGCCTGATGCACGAGATCGTAGGCGCCACCGTGTGGGCGCCGATCGTCTTTGGCAACCAGGCCCCCGACTCGGGCAACTCGGAGGTCCTCGCTCAATTCGGTAGCGAAGAGCAGAAGAAGCGCTGGCTCCGCCCGTTGCTCGACGGCCAGATCCGGTCGGCGTTCTCGATGACCGAACCCAACACCGCCGGCTCCGATCCCACGCTGCTGTCGACGACCGCTGTTCTCGATGGCGACGAATGGGTGATCAACGGTCACAAGTGGTTCACGTCGAACGGGATGATCGCGGACTTCCTGATCGCGATGGTGGTGACGGAGCCGCAGGCGGACGCGTACGAGCGCGCGTCGATGATCATCGTGCCGGGCGATGCGCCAGGCTTGAAGAAGCTGCGCAACATTCCCACCATGGCGGGCGAGCACGAGCGATTCGGCTACGGCCATTCCGAAATCCTCTACGAGGACGTGCGCGTGCCCAAGGACAACCTGATCGGCGAGCGCGGCCAGGGCTTCCTGATCGCGCAGGCGCGCCTAGGGCCGGGTCGCATCCATCACTGCATGCGGTGGCTGGGCCAGGCGAGGCGCGCATTCGACATGCTGTGCGAGCGGTCACTGCAGCGTGAGGCGTTCGGGAAGAAGCTCGCGGGCCACGAGTCTGTACAGAACTGGATCGCCGACTCGGCAGCCGAGATGCAGGCCGCGCGCCTCATGACCTTGCACGCCGCGTGGGTCATCGACACCGAGGGCGCGGCGGCCGCACGCAAAGAGATCTCGATGATCAAGTTCTTCGGCGCCAAGGTCCTGCATGACGTGATCGACCGCGCGATCCAGGTCCACGGGTCGCTCGGCTACTCGTCCGACCTGCCCCTCGAGGAGATGTACCGGCACGCGCGTGCCGCGCGCATGTACGACGGTCCCGACGAGGTTCACCGCGTGTCAGTGGCGCGCCAGGTCCTGGCGGGCTATCAGCCGCCCAAGGGGATGTGGCCCCGCGAGCACGTGCCCACACGCAAGGCCGCGGCGCAGCGCAAGTTCGCCGCGCTGCTGGAGGCCGCCGTCACCGACGCGTAGCACGGATTCCGCACTTTTGGACCCAAAAGAGCGCTAGCGCCCGCTGCATTCCGCCTCTTTGGCGTCACGCGTGCGGTATGCGCGGACTCCTAGGTTGGGATCGTTTCCGCCAGATGCAAGCGGGCCGCCCAGTCTTCGTACGGCGCGTTGACGTGAATGATGCGTTTCAGGCCCGCCTGCTCCAGGAGACTGGCGGCGATTCCGGCGCGATAGCCAACGCCGCAATGCACCGCGACCGGCGCCTCGCGCGGAATCTCGGCGGCGTGATGCGGGATGTCCGGTACATACATGTGCACCGCTCCGGGTGCATGCCCGGCCGCCCATTCGTGATCGTCGCGGGCGTCCAGGACCGTCATCACCTCACCGCTCAGGATCCAGCCGGCGAGGTCCTCGATGTCGGCGGTCTCGAACGTCGACAGCTTTCGCCCGCTCGACTGCCATGCGTCCATCCCGCCGGCGAGCGCGCCGGCCACGGCATCGAATCCGATGCGGTGCAGCTGCCGTTGAGCCTCGACGTGCTGCGCGTGCGTGCCACCCGCAAGAACGAGACTGCGATCCCGCGGCACCAGCCAGCCCACCCACGCGCTGAATGGGCCTCCGTCGAGACCGACGCTGTAGCTGCCGGGGATGTGGCCGCGGTCGTATTCGACCCCGGGCCGGACGTCGACGACGGCGGCGCCCTTTTCCATCAGCAGCGCCACCTCGTCCGCGGTGAGCCGGGCGGGCGGCGACGGGTGGCGGCCGAGCAGGGGTAGGCCCTCGCGATTGATTCCGGCCATGTCGGCGTAATAGGCCGGGTAGCGGTGCTGGTCGAGGGCACGCGCCAGGAACGGCATCACCTCGGTGGCCTGGAAGAAAGGGTTCGTCTCGCGCTCGCGGCCGAGGGTGGTCTCGTGTTCGTTCTGGCCGCCGATGCCGCAGAACGAGCCGCCTCCATGGGTGGGATAAACGGCGATGTCGACCTGGAGGGTGCGCAGAGCTTCGAGCGCTAGGTGCATGGCCAGGTGGGGCCCGAAGAGGTCGGTCCGGGCGATGGCGCCGACCATTACGGCACCGCCGGAGAAGAGGGCCACCGGACGGTCACCTTCGAGAATCAGGTAGCTCTTGTGGTCGGGGGTGTGACCCGGCGTGTGCAGCGCTCGAATCGTCATGCCGCCCAGCTCCACCTCGACGTCGGGCGGCAGGGGGTCGATCTCGGCGCCGCTCAACGCTGCCAGCTCGCGCGATCCGGACAAGAAATCGTTGTGCAGGTGGGTGTCCAACGCGAGCGTCACGCGTAGGTTGTGCTCTTCCGCGTGGGTCAGGTAGCCGTCGACGTCGCGGAAGGGGTCGATGACGGCGGCGACGCCAGCGTCAGGATCCGCAACCAGGAAGCTGGCGTTGCCCAGCTCAGGAGCCGGGAACAGCCGGACGGTGAACAAACCTCGTACATGATGCGCGCCATGCGGCACGCGTCAATCATCCGAACGAGATCGGAACGGTGGTGAGCAGAATCCAGATCGTGACCAGCGTCACAACGATGGCGGCGCCGTAAAAGATCACCTGGGCCGGCAACGACCTCGCGGCAGGTAGTCCAAGGTCGACCAGCAGATACCGCAACCGGTGCGCGAAGTGGAAAAACGGCAGCGCGATCAGCACGAGCAGGTAGAGCTTGACGATCGGGTTCCCGACCACAGTGGCCCAGGTGTCGTAGTTGCGGTCGACCACACGGACGATCCCGAGCGGCCCAAGAATGCCCTGGACCAGGATGTGGACGGGAAGGAGGATCGCGGCGATCACACCGCCTTGCGCGAACAGAAACCACCAGATCAGGTGAGCGACCGCCGGCTTCTGGACGTGCTCGGTGTCGTGGTTCATCTTGCGAACCCGATGAGGACCGCGGCGATCAAGATCGAGGCCGCAAACCACGCGGCGAACTGCGACAGGACGATGATGCGCGACGGCACCGGCTTGCCCGCCACCTTGATATTGATGATCACCCCGGCAAGGCTGAGGAAGGTGTAGCTGTGGTACAGCGCGAAGCCGAGGCAGATGACGCTGAAGGCGATGAAGGCAAGCGACCCCGATGCGTAGAAATGCTTCGGCCCGCCGGCGGCGCGGTGGATCTCGAACAGCAGCCAGAGCAGCCAGAGCGCTAGCGGGAGCGCGGTGAACTCGCGAACGATATAAAGGAAGTAGTGGCGCTGGCGCAGCCACCACCCCCGCGGCATCTGTGGCCTGTAGACGCGAGTGGCTTCACCCCCGGAGGCGGCAGCCTCAGCGCCGTCTGGAGGCGCCGTCACTCGTCGCGGG
>VBGM01000015.1:1904-41466 GCA_005880855.1 Chloroflexota bacterium | reverse complement strand
TTGAGATCCACGGTTGCCGGAGGAGGTGTGCCGATCGCCCTGACCTCCTTTTCGATATCGATGAGGGCCTGATCTACGGCCTTGCTGTTCAGGCGGGAACCCGCCAGTATCGAGTCAGAACGATTGAGGGTCGCGTCTTCCGCCGGTGTCATTTCGTAAACCTCCACAGGAACGTAGAACGATTGCAGACTGCCGCCGTAGTGGTTGCTGTCCCAGGGCGACTCGACAAGCGCTGCCAGTTGGGATTCGGGGGTCTTCGCCGCCAGGACGGCGTTGTAGAAGCCGTTGTGGAACGTGGCGATGCATGCGGTCGCGAAATCTCCAAGGGATGCATACCGGCAGAAAGTCGTCGGGCTGCAGCGGATGTTCCCGAGGTTGTTTCCAACCACCACCGTTCCCCACGCTGTTTCGTTGGCCCACTGGGCCAGCAGCACAGCGCTATCGAGTCCGGTGCCGTCGCTCACTTCGCGCGCGGTAGTCCCGAATGCGGCGGCAAAAGCAGCCGGCGTCATGTCGATCCCATCAAAGCAATATCCCCCGCTGCTGGCCGTGTTCAGCCTTGATCCGGACGCTGGTGGGGCGATTCTAATCATTTGGGCGACTGATTAGACTCGGGACACTCTGATGGGCGACGACGTGGTCGGGCCGGTCGATCCAATGCAGGTGCCACGTTTCGCGGGCCCGGCGACCTTCGCCCGCCTGCCGACACTTGATGCCGTGGGAAAGGCCGAGGTCGCGATCGTCGGCGTCCCGTTCGACAGCGGCGTCGTCTACCGGCCCGGCGCGCGCTTCGGGCCCGCCGCCATCCGCGCCGGATCCAGGATGCTGCGTCCGTACAACGCGTGGACGGAGGCCGAGCCGTTCGCGCGTCAGGTTGCCGATGCCGGCGACATCGCCTGCACCCCATTCAGGATCGAGCAGGCGATCGGGGAGATCGAACAGACCGCAAGACAGATCGCCGAGCGGGCCGCTCACGTTCTCGCGCTGGGTGGCGACCATACGATCGCTTTGCCTCTCCTCCGGGCGGCGGCCGCTCGCTTCGGGCCGCTCGCACTGGTCCATTTCGATGCCCACCTCGACACCTGGAACACGTATTTCGGCGGGGCTCGGTACACGCATGGGACTCCATTCCGGCGCGCTGCGGAGGAAGGGCTGCTCGACCTCGAACGGTCGGTCCACGTGGGTACGCGCGGGCCTCAGTTCTCGGCCGACGACCTGCGCTCGGACGCGGCGCTCGGCTTCCGGTTGATCGATGGGCGAGCGATCGACGATCGCGGCGCCGCCTCGATCGCAAGCGAGATTCGCGAGCTGACAGGCCCGGCCCACGTCTACCTTTCGTTCGACATCGACATCCTCGACCCCGCCTTCGCGCCTGGCACCGGCACGCCCGAGGCCGGCGGCTGGAGCAGTCGCGAGGCAATCGCGGTCCTGCGCGGCCTGGCCGGTGTCCAGCTGGCTGGCGCGGACGTGGTCGAGGTCGCCCCCGCCTACGACCATGCGGAGATCACCTCGATCGCCGCCGCGAACATCGCCTACGAGGTGCTATGCCTCTTCGCGCTGGAGCGCCCGACTAGCTAACCCCCGCTCTCCACCCCTGGAATACTTGTGTGCGCGCGCAAGTATATGTGCGTAGCTCAGACAGGAGGTCGGTCGGATGATCCAGCAAGCCGTTTCGGAGCGCGCAACTTCGGGCGACATACCGGTTGACTCCGTGCCAGGGCATGGCTTGCGGGCCCCCGGAGGGCGCGCCCACCGCATTCCAAAGATCCGAGGTCGTGCCCAGGAGGTAGCTGCCATGAGCGCATGGAGGCGTTGGCAAGATTGGGTCGTCGTCGGACTTGGGGTCGTTCTGTTCCTGACCCCCTTTGCGTTTGGTGAAACGGCGATGGCGGTCGCCGCGTCCACCACGTACATCCTCGGTGTGCTGATCGCGCTCGCCGGCCTCTTGAACGCCGCGACGAGGCAGCCGACCGGGCTGGAGATCGTCCCGGCACTGCTGGCCGTGGTCCTGTTCGTGAGCCCGTGGGCATTCGGCTTCACCGCGGTGACAGCGCTCGCGTGGAGCGCGTGGATAGTCGCGATCCTGGTCGTGCTCGCTGTGGGCAGCCTGCTCGCGATGCAGAACCGCCGCGTGATGGCGTCGTGACCAAGCGCTGATAGGAAGAGGCGGGATCCGGGTGATCCTGCCTCTTCGTCGTCGTCCAAACAGATCTGATCATCAAAGGAGGCAGTCAATGGGTAACTGGAAGTTCGATCCGATGCATCTGCAGGTCGAGTTCTCGGCCAAGCATCTCGGCATGATGACCGTGCGAGGTCACTTTGCCGAGGTGACGGCGACCGGCGACATCCACCCCGACCAGCCGGAACGCACGACTGTTCAGGCCACCATCAACACGGCGAGCATTCGCACCCACAACGAGCAGCGCGACAACGACCTGCGGTCGTCCAACTTCCTGGAGATCGACAAGTACCCGACGATGACCTTCAAGAGCACCAAGATCGAGATGGTGGGGCCGGACCGCGCGAAGCTGACCGGCGACCTGACCATCAAGGGCAACACGAAGCCGGTGACCCTCAACGTGGTGAAGTACGGAGAGTTCAACGATCCCAACATGGGTCACCGGATCGGCTACGCCGCTGAGGGCCAGATCAACCGCAAGGACTACGGGATGCGGTTCGACATGATGCTGGACGGCAAGTTCATCGTCAGCAACGAGATCCAGATCAACATCGAAGGCGAGCTCATCGAAGTGGCGGAGCCCGAGACCGCAGCCAAGTCGAAAAGCTCAGATGGGGTTTCGGAGCGGTCGCAAGGCTAGCCTTCGGCGTCGAGATGCGTGAGCTGCGCACTCAGCGTCCACAGCCGGCGAGCGTCGGCTTCGTCCAACGACGCTTTTGACGAGCGCACCTCGCCTTTGCGACCGAAGTAGCGACCGCTGACGCCTCCGACCTCGGGGGACGAGGCGAGGAAGACGGCCGGCCTCGCACCGTCCACCGCCGCCCCGCGCATGAACGAGAAGATGCTGTATGGGAACGGCACCCTCAGATTCGTCTTGACGAAGCCTGGGTCGGCCGCGTTGGCGCTCACGCCCGTGCCTGCGATCCTGCGGGCCAGCTCGTATGTGAACAGCAGATTGGCGAGCTTGGACTGGTTGTATACGGCGATCTCGTTGTAGCGACGCGACGCCTGGACATCGTCGAAGTCGATCTTTCCCATTGTGTGAGCACCTGATGCCACCGTCACCACGCGTGAAGGTGCGCTTGCCGTTAGCAGAGGCAGAAGGAGATTGGTGAGCAGGAACGGGCCCAGGTGATTGGTCGCGAACACGGATTCGAGGCCGTCAGCCGTCTCGATCCGCCGCGGCTGAGTTATGCCCGCGTTGTTGACGAGCACATGCAGCCGATCGTGGCTCGCGGCGAACTCGCGCACGAGGTTGCGGATCGACTGCTGCGACGACAGGTCCGCCACCAGAAGCTCGACGTCGCCGCTGCCTGATCGCTCTTGCACCTCGCGCCTGGCAGCCTCGCCTCTCCCGCTATCGCGACAGACCATCACCACGGTCGCGCCCATCCCGGCCAGGGCGAACACGATCTCCTTCCCCATCCCGGCGTTCGCCCCGGTAACCATCACGACGCGGCCGCTCATCCCCCCAGCCACTCTCCATTCTCCTCGGTAGTTACCAGTAAAATACCACTACAGTACCACCATGGTGGAGGATATGCTGGCTTGTGATGGCAACGCGCGCCAAAACAACGGCCTCGAGATCCGATCACTTGCGTCTCGAAGGCGAGGTGGTCGGCCTCTGGTTCCAGGTGCAGGGCCGGCTGGAGGCTCACTTCACGGAGCTGGCCGCTCAGCACGGGCTCTCCGCGGTGCAGGCGAAGGTGCTTCTACAGCTGCCGACCGAAGGCGCGACCACGATGCGCGCGCTGGCGGGGCAGCTTCAGTACGACGCTTCGAACCTGACGGGTGTGGTCGACCGCCTCGAGGCCACGGGTGCGGTGCGGCGCCGGTCACACCCCCAGGACAGGCGCGTGAAGCGGGTCGAGCTCACCGACGACGGCCGGCGCATGCGAGTCGCGTTCTGGGAAAAGCTCACCAACCGGTCCGGCCCGCTGGGCCGCCTCAGCAGCCGGGAGCTGACGAGCCTGCGCTCGCTCCTGGTGTCGGCGATGCGCGCTCCCTCAGATTAACTGAGCGCGCCGGCTACCTTCTGATGCTCACCTTGGTCCGACCTGGACCTTCAGCCCGCTCCCGGACAGGAATGCATCGATCGCCTTGGAGTAGTCGTCGAACGAAAAGCGGTTGGTGATCATGGCTTCGCTGTCGACAACGCCCTTCTCGAAAAGCGCGAGCGCCCGCTCGAAGCTGTGCAGAACCGCCATCGAGCCGATGATCCGGATCTCGTCGTTGTAAATCCGGAACGGCGACATCTTTGCGCTCGCGTCGGAGCGAGCGACGCCGAACATCAAAAAAGTGCCGCCGCGACCGACTCTTTGAAGTCCATCCTCGATGGCGGCGACCACACCCGTCGCGTCGATCACCACATCCCAGCCTTTCGGGCGGTCGAGGTCGTCCGCCGACACCGCGACTCGATCGGCGGCCAGCCGTCTGGCCAGAGCGTGACGCGCCTGGTTGGTCTCGACCATGTCCAGGCCGCCGGCGCCGTTGTGCTTGATCAGCTGCGCCAGCAGAAGGCCCATCGTCCCCGCGCCGTAGATGAGGTAGTTGTCGGCGGGCTTGGGCCCGAATTGATCCAGGCCGTGCACTGCGCACGACAGGGGCTCGACCAAGGTCGCCCAATTGCGAGGAAAGTCAGCCCCCACCGGAAACGCACTCGCGGACGGCACCTTGACCAGCTCGGCACAGGCGCCGTCGACGCTCCCGACGCCGACCGCATTCCAGTTCTCGCATAGGTTGAAACGGCCGAGGCGGCACATCCGGCAATGACCGCAGAACAGGGAAGGATCAACGGCGACGAAGTCCCCGACCGAGAGGTTGGTGACCACCGAACCCACCTCGACCACCTCGCCACAGAACTCGTGGCCGGGAATGATCGGGTAGCGGGTCGGCGCGAACTCGCCGCGGAGGACATGAATATCCGTGCCGCAGATGCCGCAGGCTTCCACCTTGACGATCGCGTCGAGCTCGCCTGGCGTAGGGTCGTCGACAGTCCGCACGGCAAACTTGCCGGGCTCCTCGATCACCACCGCCTTCACTTCACCGCTCCCATCGTGAGGCCCCTGATGAGCTGCTTCTGCGCGATCCACCCCGCCAGGAGCACCGGCAGACTGGCCAGCGTGGCCGCCGCTGCAAGCTTCGCGTAGAACAGACCGCGCCCGCTGATGAAGCCGACCAGGAAGATTGGCGCCGTCGCGGCGACCGACGAGGTGAAGTTGACCGCGTAGAAGAACTCGTTCCAGCTGAAGATCAGGCAGATCAAGGACGTCGCCGCAAGCCCAGGTGCGATCAGCGGAACCACGATTCGCAATATCTCGTGCCGAAATCCAGCACCATCCACTCGCGCCGCTTCAAACAAGTCGTTGGGAATCTCGAGCAGGAACGAGCGAAGGAGCCAGACTCCGAGCGGCAGGTTGATCGTGGTGTAGATGAGGACCAGGGCAAAGATGTTGTCGAGCAGCTTGAGGTCCCGAGCCAGCAGGTAAAGCGGGACCAGGCTGGCGGCGAAAGGCAGAAATCGCGTCGAGATGAAAAAGAAAAGCACGTCTTGCGTTCGCTTGACCGGCCTGATGGCAAGCGCATAGGCGGCGGGCAGGCCGAGGATCAAAACCAACAGCGTCGACCCGATGCTCGCGATTGCCGAGTTGATGAAGAACGGAGGGAAGTCACCAGACAGCACCTGTTGGAATTCCTCCAGGGTCGGCACGAAAAAGATCGTCGGCGGAGAGCTGGCTGCCTGGGGCTCCGTCTTGAAGCCTTCCAGCCACATCCACAGGACCGGGAAGAAGAACACCAACACCACCAACCAGCCCACCACCGACCACAAGATCTTCGAGCGGAGTCCCGTGGGGCTGGCACTGGAGATCATCGTCTGGCCTCCACGTGGAAGATCGAGAACAGCGTGCGCAGGGCAAAGGTGGCGACGACGGTGGTCATGATGACCGCGACCACCCCGATGGCGGACGCCTGCCCGATGTTGAAACCCTGGAAGGCGACGATGTAGAGCAGGAATGGAATGTTGGTCGTGTCTTCGCCTGGCCCGCCGTAGGTGAGCATGTAGATCGAGTCGAACGTCTGCACGACAAACAGCGATCCAAGCAGCGCGCCCAGCTCGATGAACGGCCGGACCAACGGCAATGTGATGCGGCGAAAGGCCTGAAGAGCGCTCGCGCCGTCGACCTTCGCCGCCTCAAGGATCTCGGGGTTCTGCGACTGCAGGCCGGCAAGGATGATGAGCATCATGAATGGCGTCCAACGCCAGACCTCCACGGCCACGACCGCCGCCATGGGAAACCGGTTCACCCAGTCCACGCGCCCGAGACCGAATGGGGTCAACAGGTTCGGCAGGAGCCCGAACAGCGGGTTGAGGAGGGTGTCCTTCCAGATCAGTGCGCCGGCTGTGGGCATGATGAGAAAGGGCGCGATCATGAGCGTCCGCATCAGACCCTTGCCGAAGACCTCTGAGTTCAGCAGCGAGGCAATCGCGAGGCCCAGGACGACGGAGATCGCGATCACAGAGATGGTGAGAACCACGGTGTTGAGCACCGCCGTCCTGATCGGCTCGTCGGTCAGGAGCCTCGCGTAATTGTCGGCCCCTGCGAACTGAAAGCTGCCTGGCTTGAGAAGGTTCCACGAGAACAAGCTGTAGTAGATCGTCAGGACAAACGGTATCTGCGTCAGGGCTATGACGTAGACAAACGCTGGAAGGAGGGGCAGCCGGCGCAGCCAGGTGTCGCGGCGGGCGACGGAGGCGGCGGTTGGTTCCCGCGCGCCTCCGTTCCCGACCACAGGGAGGATGGACCTGCCAGTGCTGTTCACTTGCGGCGATCTCTCTTCGAGATCAAAGCTTAATGCTGGTAGACCTTGCCGACGGCGGCCGCGAGCGCCTGCGCTTTTTGCAACGCTTGATCGACTGTTTCGTTGCCGGCTATCACCTTGGCGAACTCCTGAGAGACGCTGTCCCCGAGCTGCTGGAACTCGGTGATGTCGACGTACTGGATGCCGACGTAGGGAACCGGGTCGACGGTCGCGTGAGTCACGTCAGCGTGCGCGATCGAGTCAAGGGTGACCTGCGCGAAAGCGCCGGCGGCCGCCTTGTACTCAGGGATGTCATATGTCGAAGTGCGCGTGCCTGGCGATACGCGGGCCCAACCGAGCTTGGTCCCGACCAGCTTGGCGTAATCCTTGGAGGTGGCCCAGTCGGCGAACGTCCACGCGGCGTCCTTCTTCGTGCTGGCCGAACCCATGGCCAGCGTCCATGCCCACAACCAACCCGACCAGTCTTTGACCTTGGTCGGAGCGTACGCGTATCCGGAGTTCTTCGCCGCGTCTCCTGTAAAGAAGCTCGCTGCCACGGTGGCGTCGTACCACATCGCGACCTTGCCGCTGTTGTAAGCGTTGAGGCACTCGGTGAATCCCGCGTTGCCGGCCCCCGGCTCGCCCGCCGACTTGAGCAGGTTCACGTAGAACGTCAAAGCGTCGTGCCATGGCTGCGTAGTCAGCTGGGCGTTCCAGTTCTGGTCGAACCAGCGCCCGCCGAACGTGTTGACCACAGTGTCCAGCGGCGCCAGCTGCTCGCCCCAGCCGGGGAGACCCCGCAAGCAGATTCCGTTGACGCTCGAGCTGTTCACCGCCCTGGCGGCCGCGGCCACCTGGTCCCAGGTTGGGTGGTCCGGCATGGTCACACCTTTGGCTGCCAGCAAGTCCTTGCGGTACATGAGCATCGAGGACTCGCCGTAGAAAGGCACCGCATAGAGGTCGTTCTTGTAGGTGAGGGCGGTCTTGATGCCGGGGATCAGGTCGTCAGGTGCGTAGGACGAGTCCTTGGCGATGTAAGGACTCAGGTTTTGAAGCCAGCCCAGCTTGGCCCACAGCGGAACCTCGTATGTGCCGATCGTAAAGAGGTCGAAACGTCCGCTTTGGGTCGCGACGTCCTGCGTCACCTGCTGGCGGATCTGGTCCTCGGGAAGGGTCACGATGTTGACCTTGATATTCGGGTGCGCGCTCTGGAAATCAGGAACGAGCTTTTTCAGGTCGGCCATCGACGGGTTGTCGACCGCGCCGAGGGTGATGGTGGTCTGGCTACCGCCCCCGCCCCCGCCGGCTCCACCAGAACAGGCTCCGCCAACCAGCGCGATGAGGAGCCCGAGGGCCCCCAAGGCCAGTCGCCGGTCCAGGAATGGAAGGTTCCTACCAGTCATAGAGAGTCACCCCTTTTGAACAGCTCAAAACCGCAGGCCAGCGCCTGCCGGCGTTCCCGACAACGTTGTCAAAGACAACGTTGTCAAGGTATAACATGAGCCCGATGAAAATGCAAGATGGCTTCGGGAGGCCATCTGGGGCGACCGCTTTGCCCGATCCTCTACAGCGGTGACCAAGAAGAGATCCCCGGCGCTCAGGAACCGCTCGCGGCCGACGATGCGAGAGGTGGCGGCCTCGGCCAGGGTCAGCCTCAAGACGGTCTCTCGCGTCGTCAACGGCGAGCCTGGCGTGACCCCCAAGCTGACCGAGCGGGTGACGACCGCGGTGGAGAAGGTCGGCTATCGGCACAACCTCACCGCAAGCAGCCTCCGCCGCACCGGCGGTCGCAGCGCCAGCGTCGGCGTCGTGCTCGAGGATGTCGCCAACCCTTTTTCCTCCGCCCTGCACCGATCGATCGAGGACGTTGCCGTGACGCGAGGGGTCCTGGTCTTCGCCGGGAGCTCAGACGAGGACGAGAATCGCGAGCGCGAGCTCGTCGCGGCGTTCACCGCGCGCCGTGTCGACGGACTGATAATCCTGCCCGCGAGCCATGATCACAGCTACCTCAACATGGAGCGGGAGGCGGGCACGGCGATCGTCTTCGTCGACCGCCCACCCCACCTCTTCGACGCCGACACCGTCCTCGCCGACAACGCCGCGGGAGTTCGCCGCGGGATCCGCCACCTGGCCGAGCAAGGTCACCGGCGCATCGGGTACCTCGGGGACCTGCACACGATCGCGACCGCCCTCGAGCGGCATCGCGGCTACGTCGAGGAGGTTGCGGCCCAGAACCTCGACGTCGACGGCCTGGTGAGGCTGGACGTACGCGGGACCGAGGGTGCCGAGGCCGCCGTCGCCGAGCTCTTTGCGATGGCGCAGCCGCCCACAGCCCTCTTCACCGGACAGAACCTGATCACGATCGGCGCATGCAGGGCGCTCCGCCGGCTGAAGCTTCATAAGCAGGTCGCTCTGGTGGGGTTCGACGACATCCTGCTGGCCGACCTCCTCGAACCTGGCATCACGGTCATCGCCCAGGATCCGGCGGCCATGGGACGAGCCGCCGCGGAGCTGCTTTTCAGCCGGCTCGATGGCGACCGTTCGCCATCGCAGCACCACATTGTCGAGACGAAAATGATCATGCGAGGCTCCGGCGAGATCCGGCCGTGATCGTCGTCTGCGGCGAGGCGTTGATCGACATCATCCCGGCGGGCGACGATACCCGGCGCCCGGTACCGGGCGGCGGCCCCTTCAACACGGCACGCGCCCTGGCTCGCCTGGGCGCCCCGACGGCATTCCTCGGACGGCTCTCGACCGATGCGTTTGGCGTTGGGCTTGCCAATGAGCTGGTGGCGGACGGGGCCGACCTCTCGCTGGTCAGTTACGGGCCGGAGCCGACGACTCTCGCCGTGGCCGAGCTCGACGGCGATGGCCTGGCGGAATACGAGTTCTACGTGCACGGCACTTCCGCACCAAACCTGACGCTGGAGATGGTCCCCGCGAAGCTGCCCGCCGAGGTGAATGCTCTGCACATAGGCACGCTGGGCCTCGTGTTGGAACCGATGGCGACCACGCTTACCGAGGTGGCCCGGCGCGAGGGCGAGCACCGGCTGCTGATGGTGGATCCCAATGTTCGACCCCAGGTGGTCACCGACGCCGAACGGTTCCGAGGCCGACTCGATCGGCTGGTCGGACACAGCACCATCGTCAAGGCCAGCGAGGGCGACCTGTCCTGGCTGTATCCGCAGCTCGACTGTGAGGTGGCCGCCGGCCGGATGCTGGATCTCGGGGCTCGCCTCGTCCTGGTGACCTTGGGCTCGAGCGGTGCGCTCGCCGTGAGCTCGGCCGGCACCGTTCGAGTCGCCGCACCCAAGGTCGAGGTGGTCGACACGATCGGCGCCGGAGACGCTTTTGGCGCCGGAGTCCTGGCCTGGCTCAACGATCACGACGAGCTACGGCCGGATCTCGCGCTCGATAAGGAAGGACTCGCGTCCATGCTCGTTTTCGCCTGCCTGGTGGCGGCCGTCACCTGCTCGCGAGCAGGGGCCGATCCGCCGTGGCGCACAGAGCTCGCCAAAGGCGCACCGATCTAGATTTCTAGCGACTGGACGCCGGCGCGATCGGCAACTTGCAACCGGTCGCTCGCCGGGTTTAGGCTCAGGCTCTGGCGCCGGCGTATCCGCGATGGCCGGTTGGGGGGAGTCACCTTGCGGCAGTTCCGAGCGAGGAGGATTTGATGCGAAGAATCTCTGCGATACCAGCTGTGATTGCCGCGTTGATGGCGGCGACGGTGGCAACGGCGGCCCCAAACGACACCCGGGTCAACGCCGGCAGCCCTCCGTCGCCTTTCGCCCAGAACAAACAGAACGAACCGGCGATGGCCGTCGACGCCAATTCACCCAACGTGCTCGCGGCCGGCTCCAACGATGAGATCGACGTACAGGGCTGCAACGGGAGCTCCTGCCCCTTCACCCAGGGAGTGGGTACGTCCGGCATCTATTTCTCATTCGACTCCGGCGCGACGTGGACGCAGCCGACGTACACCGGATGGTCGGCTCGCCATTGTCTCGGCGGCCCATGTGCGCCGAAGGTCGGTCCCATCGGCACGCTGCCGTGGTACCTGGAGTCCGGCCTGGTCAGCGACGGCGACCCGGCCGTCGCGTTCGGTCCTCAGCCCGGGACGAATGGATTCAGCTGGTCGAACGGCTCGCGTCTGTACTACGCCAACCTGACCTCGAACTTCGCCACCACCAAGGACAACGAGGCCTTCCGCGGGTTCGAGGCGATCGCGGTTTCACGCACCGACGACGTGCGGGCCGCGGCGGCCGGCACGAAGTCAGCATGGCAGACACCGGTGGTGATATCGCATCAATCGAGCACGACCTTCTCGGACAAGGAGCAGGTCTGGGCTGACAACGCCGCGTCGAGCCCATTCTTTGGAACCGTGTATGTGTGCTGGGCATCATTCGTAGGCCAGGAGAAGGGCAATGCCGCACCTGCCGGCCTGCGCGTGGGCGTCTCTCATGACGGCGGCGACACGTGGAGCGAGCACCCGATCGGAGCCGCGGCCAACAACGCGCAGCGCAATCCGGTCGATGGCTGCACCATCCGCACCGACAGCCAGGGCAACGCCTACGTCTTCGGCATCGCCACCTCGTCTAGCAACGGCAAAGAGCACTTCGAAATGATGTCGGTGTCGAGCAACGGCGGGACGAGCTGGTCGAGCCCGCGGACCGTGATCGGTCCGGTCTTCCAGCCCGGCACCCTCGACCCGGTCCAGGGCCGGCCGGTCATCGACGGCGTCGCTGGAGCGCGGAGCGACCTCGCGCCGGCGCCCAGCGTCGACATCGCCAACGGCGCGCCGGCGGGCACTGACGCCACCAACCGGATCGTCATGACCTACGTCAGCGGCACTCTTGACGCGCCTCACGTGTTCTTCACCGAGTCGCCCGACCTTGGCTCGACCTGGTCGACACCCCGCTCGATCGAGTCGGCCGGCGACCGCGGCTACTACACAGCGCCCGCGATCTCTCCGAACGGCACCGACGTCTATGTCGTGTACAACGCCTTCACGACCCCCTTCCGCACCAACACCACCGACCCGCGTGCTCTCGTCGGCGTGGTCATGCACGCAGACGTGGCGGGGGCGGGGACCGGAGCTTTCTCGGAGCTCAACCGCGGTACGTCCGGCGACCCGCGCGGCTCCAGCGCCAACGCGCTCACCGACGAATTCCTCGGCGACTACGTCTACGCAGTGGCCACCCGTTCATACGGCGCCGCGGTGTGGAATGACGCTCGTAACGCGGCCGACTGTCCGGCGGTCGACAAATGGCGCATGGCTCGGCAGAACGGTGACACCACCGTGCCGAAGCCCGCTCCCCTGGCGGTCTGCGCGGCTACTTTCGGCAACACCGACATATTCGGCGGCGCCTACAACGACCCGACCCCGTAGCGCTCGCCTGACGCCAAAAACTCGGAATTGCGACGCGCAAGCGATCGTCTGACGCCAGACGTGCGGAATCGGGCATCAACGAAACGTGGCCGGCGGAAGACCGCCGGCCACATTGTTTGAATCGAGCTATGCGGCGGCCTCGACCTCGACAGGCACTGTCTTGGCCTCCGCTTCGCGCGCGAGCGGCACCTCGCGCAAGAACACACTCGCGACCACGGACACCGCGGCGACCGCCGCCGCCACCAGGAAGAGATCGTGCAGCGTGCCGGCCAGGCCAAGCCGGCTGAACGGTAATGGCAGCCGGTTGGTCAGGATCGAACCGAGGACCGCGGTTCCGAGCGTCCCACCCAGGCTCCTCCAGAAGGTGAGCTGGCTCGTTCCCACCCCGATGAGCTGGTGGGGCAAGCCGGCCTGGATCACGATCAGGGTGAGTGGGAACGTCACGCCGAGGCCGGCGCCGATGATGATGATGTCGAGTGTCACCTCCAGCGGACTGGACGTGGGACCGACGCGGGCGAGCAGGACCAGGCCCACGATCATCACGACCAGCGCGAGAGTAGCCAGAAAGCGATAGGCCGGAATCCGCCCGATGAGCGCGCCTGTGGCGGTGGCGGTGACAACGACGGCCAACATCATGGGCGTCAGCAGCTGGCCCGTGTTGGTGGCGCTGATTCCGAGGACGCCCTGGTACAGAAGCGGGACGAAGATGACAGGGCCGAACATGCCGATCCCGCTGAAGAAGGCAATCACGGCCGGGACGGCGAAGACGTTGCGCTTGAAGAGGTCGAACGGGACGACAGGGTGCTCTACCCGCCGCTCGATGAAATAGAAGGCGACGAGGGCGACAGCCGCAACCACCAGCAGCCCCATCACCGGGGTCGAAAGCCATGCGTGGTCGCGCGTCATCGACAAAGCGATCAACAGCGGTGTCAGCCCGGCGAAGAGCAGACCCGTGCCCACCCAGTCGATGTCACGAAGGCGCGCGCTCGAGCGCACGAACGGGAGCTGCGTGGCGACGAGGAGCGCGGCCGCGATGCCGAGCGGAATGTTGACGTAGAAGACCCAGCGCCAGCCAGGACCATCCGTCAAAAAGCCTCCAAGAGTTGGCCCGACCACCGACGAGAGCCCGAAGACGGCACCGAAGAGCCCGCTCATGCGAGCCCGCTGCGCAGGAGGGAACACGTCGGCGAGGACCGCGAAGGTCGACGCGAACAGCACACCGCCGAAGACTCCCTGCAGGCCCCGGAACAGCACCAGCTCGAACATGTTCTGCGAGGTCCCGCATAGAGCCGACGCGGCGATGAAACCGATCATGCCCACCAGGAGAAAGGGCTTGCGACCGAACATGTCGCCGAGCTTGCCGGCCACCGGCACCAGGGCCGTCGACGTGATCAGGTAAGCCGTGGTCACCCACGCGTAGAGGTTCAAGCCGTGCAGCTGGGCGACGATTCGCGGCATCGCCACGCCCACGATCGTCTGGTCGAGCGCCGCCAGCAGGAGCGCCAGGGCCACGCCCACCGTGGCGAGCACCACCTGAGCCGGGGATGAGCTTCGAAGCATGATCAACCTCCTTCAGTTGTCCTTGCGAATACCGGCTGAGGCTATCGGCTATTGCGGCAAGTTTCGTTCCGCAATAGGATTCAAGATCGAAACCAGAATGCTGAACACCTCGGCGCGGCTCCTTCGCGTCTTGACCCTCCTGGAGTCGCGGCGAGATTGGTCCGGAGCCCAGCTCGCGGAGCGCCTGGAGGTGAGCCAGAGGACCGTTCGCAACGACATCGCGAGGCTCCGTGCGCTGGGCTACCCGGTCGCGGCGGCTCCCGGCGTGGCCGGCGGCTATCGCCTCGGATCGGGCGCCGCGCTGCCGCCACTTCTGCTCGACGATGACGAGGCCGTGGCGGTCGCGGTATCGCTCAGATCGTCGGCCGGCGGCGGGGTCTCCGGGATCGAGGAGACGTCGGTGCGTGCGCTGGTGAAGCTGGAGCAGGTGCTCCCCTCCCGGCTACGGCGGAGGGTGAACGCGCTGCAGGTCTACACCGTCGCCGTCCCGACCACCGGACCCACTGTGGACCCGCACCTCCTGGCCGTGATCGCAGCCGCATGTCGCGACCACGAGGTGCTGACGATCGACTATCGCAAACACGATGGCACTGAGAGCACGCGATCGGTGGAGCCGTTCCGCTTGGTCCACCTCGGGCGTCGTTGGTACCTGGTGGCGTGGGATCGGGATCGGCACGCCTGGCGCACCTTTCGCGTCGACCGCCTCGTACCAAAGCATTCAGGCGGTCCACACTTCACGCCTCGCGAGCCACCCGCCGAAGACATCGCGGCGTACGTCATGCGAAGCGTCCGCTCGGCGCCGATGAAGTACGAGGCGAAGGTGACTGTGCATGCGCCCGCGGCGGTGATTGCCGAACGAGTGCCGCGCGACATCGCAATCGAGCCAATCGATGACAGCTCATGCCTCGTGCACGCCCGATCCAACACGATCGAGATGCTGGCCCTGTACCTGGGATTGCTCGACGCCGATTTTTCGGTGGACGAGCCGCTCGAGCTGGTGTCGCAGCTGGAGAAATTAGCCGGGCGGTTTGCGCGGGCCCTTAAGCCGGACCTGATCGAGCAATAACAATTCGAATGCGTAGCGCGAGACGTCCGCCGCAATAATCGATCAGCACGTGGAACTGCGGCAGCTCAGGGCCTTCGTCGAAATCGCCACCCTCGGCCATTTCGGACACGCGGCCACCCGCCTTCACCTCACGCAGCCGGCCCTGACTCAGCGCATACAGTCGCTCGAGCGCGAGCTTGGCCTGCAGCTGCTCGAACGAAACGCCAGGGAGGTGCGCTTGGCCCCCGCCGGGGTCGTGTTGCTGCCCCACGCTCGGCGATTGGTCGAGGCGGAGGACCAGGCGCTCAATGACCTGAAGGCCTACTCGTCCGGGATCGCGGGACGGCTGCGTCTCGCCTACCAATCGGCGGGCGACGTGGCGACGGCGGGCTCAATCATCGCGGAGTATCGCCGCCGCTTCCCCGGCGTCGAAATACAGACCACGTCGGGATCCTCTGGCCCCAACCTGCAGCTCGTCCAGAACCAATCCGCGGACGCCGCGTTCGCCCTCTTGCCCAGCGCAAGGCCGGAGGGCATCGCTGCGCGAACGATCCGTCGCGAGGAGGTGGTCCTGGCGATGCGCTCTGATCATCACCTCGCGCAGCATGACCCGGTCCCGGTCAAGTCACTTCGCGGCGAGCCGCTTGGCCTGCCCCCCGCGGCCGCCAATCCAGATTTGATCGCCACCCTCCGACGCTGGCTGGTGAAACACACTGGTGCGGAGCTGAACATCGTCTCGGAGGACCCCACGGACATCGCCATCGAGACGGTCGCGAAGCCAGGCACGGCAGCGCTTTTTGTCGTGCGACGGTATGCGGCCATGCAGGCGGCAAACGGCCTCGCCTACAGGTCGATGTCGCCTGCTCCTCTGGTCGAGCTCGCGCTTGCTTACCGCAACGATGATGCGTCGCCGGCGCTTGCCAATCTGGTCATCCTCGTCGAAGAGCTGGCGCTCGATGAGTCGAGCGTCGTACCGGACGATGCCGAGCTGATCTGACTCGGCCAAGCGCTCCACCGGTGTCAGACTGATCCTCAGTGGAAGCAAAGCGGGAAACCAGCCCGGTCGAGCTAATCGTCTTCTCCGATTACGTCTGACCCTGGTGCTACATCGACTCGGTCAGAGTCGAACAGCTCGAAAGGGAAGGCCTCGTGCGCGTCTCGTGGGTGCCGTTCGAGCTGCACCCGGAGGCTCCACCGGAGGGAATACCGCGCGAGGCCTACTTCGGGAGAGCGCGATCCGAGCAGGCTCGCGACCACCTGCGGACGGTTTCAGCCGATGTCGGCCTGACGATGGAATCGCGTGACGTCATCATCAACTCGCGACGTGCGCTCGGCGCGGCTGAGTTCGCACGGGAGCAGGGCCGGTTCGAGGAGATGCACCATGCCCTCTTCAAAGCGCACTGGGAGCGAACCGCGAAGCTGGAGGATGTGGACGACCTGGTCCGGATCGGCACCGGAATCGGCCTCGATGGCGAGCAGTTGAGGGAGGCGATAGCCGAGGGCCGTTACGAGGATCTGATCGACGAGAGCCGGCGCGAAGCGGAGTCGGTCGGCATCAATGCAATCCCCGCGCACATCTTCGGGCGCCGGTATCTGGTTGTCGGTGCGCAGCCTTATGACACGTTCAAGCAGGTGCTCGACCGCCTGCGATCCGAATCCTGAGGCCAAGGGCCTGCCTACACCCTGACGAGTGGCTAAACCGGCTCCACAGAGGCTAGTGAGCCGGATCGAAGCTCCGTGGCGCTCCGCAGCGGCCGGTCGCGGAGAAGCAAGGTGCACGCGAGGCCGAGCACACCAGACACGATCGTGATCCAGAACAGGTCCGCGATGGCAAGCGCCAGCGCATTGTTCGCGCCGGCGATGACCTTGGGGATGAGCGACTGCTGAGGTCCCGTCAGGATGTGCTCGAGCAACGCCCTTCCGTTGCCGACGTTCTGCAGCGCGCCGGATAGCTTCACGAGCTGCGAGATCAAGGGCTGCGGCACGCCGGCTTCGTAGAGCGTGGTGGGCAGCCTGCCGGCAAACGATGACGAGAAGATGGTTCCCGCGGCGGCCAGCCCGACCGACGCTCCGATCTGGCGCAGAAACGTGAGCGTGCTCGTGGCCACGCCCAGCCGGTTGGGCGACACCGAGTTCTGCACCACCACCGTGAAGCCCGCCATCGCCGGGCCGATGCCAAGGCCGAGGATAAGCATCCACGTCCACAGCTCCCAGTCGGGGACGCCGGCGGTGAGGTGCGTCATCAAGAAGCCGCCGATGAGCATCACCACCGCGCCCGCGGTCATGATCCATTTGTAGCGGCCGAGCCTGCTGATCAAGATGCCGGTGCCGATGCTGCCGCCCATCAGGCCCACCAGCAGAGGCCAGATGTAATAGCCCGACGCGGTGGCGCTGATTCCGCGGACGGTCTGATAGAAGCGGGGCATGAAGATGACCGCGGCGAACATGGCGATGCCAAAGGCGAACACCGCCGCCATGCTGACCGCGTAATCGCGCTGCCTGAACAGGTCGAGCGGAATGATCGGTTCCTTCGCCCGCGACTCGGCGAACAAGAAAACCATCAGGATCACCAACCCGATGACGATGAGCCCACCAACATCAGGGTCGGTCCAGCTCGCCAGCTGGCCCGAGCTGTTCACGTTCCCCTTGTTGGTCAGCCCGAGCATGAAGGGGACGACGCCCGCCGTGAACAGAACGATGCCCAGGTAGTCGAGGTCGCGAATCGATGCCTGGCGGTGAGGAGCGCTAGGGAGCACGGTTGCCAGCACCGCCAGAGATGCAACCCCAAACGGAACGTTGACGTAAAAGACCCAGTGCCAGCTGATGTGGTCGGTGATCCAGCCGCCGATGAACGGTCCGACGATGAAGCTCAGCGCGAAGACTGCGCCGAACAGGCCCTGAAAGCGTCCCCGCTCGCGAGGGCTGTACAGGTCGCCGATGATCGCCATGACGATCGGAAACAGCGCCCCTGCGCCAAGTCCCTGCACGGCGCGGAACGCGACCAGCTCGGCCATGTTCTGCGATGCGCCGGAGAGCCAGGAGCCGGCGAGAAAGAGGCAGACGCCGATGATCAGCATCACTTTGCGGCCGAACACGTCGGAGAACTTTCCGTAAATGGGAACGGTGACGGTCGAAGACAGCAGGTACGAGCTCACGACCCACGCGTACAGGCTCGCGCCGTTGAGGTCGGTGACGATTCGAGGCAAGGCGGTGCCGACGACGGTCTGATCCAGGGAGGCGAGGAACATCGTCAGCAGGATCGCCCCGAGTATCGCCAGCTTTCTCCGCGGGGGCAGCGACATCAACGAGGGCGCGCCGATGGTGAGCGCGGGCGCCTCGGGCTCGACGGCGGGCGGACGCTCCTCGGTGGTGGCCAACGTTTACCCCGCCGGGGCCGTGTGTGCGGCCGTGGAATTCGCGAACACGTCCTTGGCTGCACGCGTGATGAGCTCGACGCATGTGTCGGTCGAGATCACGGTGCTGTCGAGGACCAGGTGATAGTGCCGCGGATCCTCCCAGGCGCCGGCTCTTGGGTAGAAGTGGGCGACATAAGCGCGGCGAGCCTGGTCCGACTCGTTCTGCTTCCTGGCGACGCTCTTGTAGTCGAGCCCTTCGTGGGACATCGCAGCGTGACGGCGCGCTTCGACGCTTCCATCCAGGCGGACGTGAAGCACATCTGGGCGATCCTTCAGCACGAACACACCGGCTCGACCGAGGATCACGGCCCCTCCCCCATCCGCCAGGCGGCGGATCGCGGTCTCGCTCATGGCGATGTCGGGCAGCACTCCACGCTCTTCGTCTGGGACCGGGATTCCCGCGAAAAGGCCGCTGTGGTTGAGTGCGCTCCGCAGGAGGCGGCCGACAGCGGTGCCGCGCTCGGTATCGTCGGCAAGGGCCGCCGCCAGCGGCTCGTGAAGCTTCGCCGCCAATGCCGCCGGGATGGCTCGATCCACGAACGGTAGGTTCAGGCGCTTGGCGACGGCCGGGCCGATGATGCTGCCGCCGGCGCCGAAGGTGGCGGCGATCGTCACCGTGCCCATCCCCTTAATTCTCGTGATCGCCGTCGGGGCTGATCGGCTCGGGTTCGGACAGCGTGTATCCGCTGGCGGGCACGAGTCCCCGGACACGATCGCGTGCCTTGTCCGATGCTTCAGCCGGCGTCGTGGCCTGCACGCCGGGCACGCCGATGCGCATCTTGGCCGTGCCGGCCACGGGCTCGACAGTCAACCCGTTCTGAGTCATTACCTCCAGCACTTTCCGGTCGCCGAGGCGTCCGGCCTCTGGCTCCAGCATGAGGCTGAACGCGTAGTTGCCGGCGCCGGCCGCCGCAAACTGCCCGGTGGAGCGCATGCCGAGAGGCTTGAACCGGCGGTCCTCAGCGGCGTCGAGCATCTCATCGAGGTCTTTCGTCGAGCGCCGGCTCGCGAATCGTGACAGCAGTGAGTAGAGGACTGGGACCAGGATCAGCGTGAGCAGGGTGCTCGTGAAGAGGCCTCCGATGACGACGATGGCCAATGGGCGGCTGATAAAAGCACCGCCGATACCCCCGCCGCCGCCGACGACAGCGAGGGGGACCAGCGCCAGCATCGTGGCAAACGCGGTCATCAGAATCGGGCGGAGCCGGTGACGGCCGCCCTCGATGACGGCGTCGTGCAAGCTCAGGCCGCGATCACGGTACTGCTCGACGAGGTCGAGAAGGACGATCGCGTTGGTGACCACGATGCCGGTCAGCATCAGGATTCCGATCAGGCCCGGGAGTGACAGCGAGGTGTTGGTCACAACGAGCGCGATGATCGCGCCCGTCGCCGCAAACGGGATCGAGACCAGCAGCACGAGCGGCTTCAGCAACGAGCGGAACGTCGCCACCATGATCAGGTAGACGAGCCCGATCGCCCCCAGCAGCGCCAGCGCAAACTGAGTGAGCACCGTCGAGAGTTGGGCGAAGACTCCGCCGGTGGAGAGCGATGCACCGCTGGGAAGCGAGACGCCGGCCAGCGCACTGCTGACATTCGTCTGGACGGCGCGCGTGTCGTTGGCCGTGATGGTGCCGGTGATCGTTGCGTCACGGTCGCCGTTGACGCGGTTGACGGTCTGCGGGCCGCTGACCTGCTGAATCGTCGCCAGCGTCGACAGAGGGACGACCCCAAACGCCGTCGGAATTGGCAGCGCGGACAGAGTGGCCGCTGTGTCGGCCGTTCCCGGCGGCAGCTGGACGCGCACCAGCATCGTGCCCTGCGGAAGGTTGGCCTGGGCCGCCACCTGGCCATTGATCTGCTGCGCGACGAGTGCCGCCAGCGTCTGGATGTTGAGGCCCGAGGCGGCGAGCTTGTCGGTGGGGACCAGCAGATACTGCGGCTTCGATGCGACCAGGTTCGATTTCAGCTCCGCCAGGCCCGGCACCTTGGCGAGTGCGGCCAGCACGCTGTCGTTGGCGATCTGCAGGGTTGCCGAGTCGCCGGCGCGCACGTCGACCTGCATCTGGCTGCTGCTGGCGTTGGAGCTGTTCTGCGCCTGACCGACCTGGAGCTTGGCAGGTCCGTGGTAGTCGCTTAGCGCATGTTTCACTCCGGCCAGGGCGCCGTCGTACTGCCCGTTCTGGACCAGCACCAGGATCGCGGCCTGGGTGGGATCAGCCGGAACCGTGCCCGGGGGAGCGAATGGATCGCTCTGGCCGCCCACCGTGGCCTGGTAAGCGCTGATACCCGGCGCGCCGGCGATCAGGGCTTCGACCTTCTGAGTCTCAGCGTCTGTGTCGAGGAGCGTTGAGTTCTCGGGCATGGTGATGCTGATGGGGAACGTCGGGCTGGACGATTGGTCGAGCAGGTTGACGCGCAGCAATGGGATCAAGGCCATCGAAGCCGCGAAGAACGCCGCCGCCGCGCCGAGCGTGATGAGCCGGTGGGCGGTGGCCCAGCGGATCGTCGGCACGTAGATCCGCTGCGTCCAGCTCAATCGCAGGCGGCGCTCGACTCCCTCGGCGCGAATCGCGGGAAGCAGGCGCGAGGCGAGCAGCGGCACGACTGTGACCGCCACCACCAACGAGGCCAGCAGGGCGACCACGACGGTGAGCGCGAACGGCCGGAAGAAGCTGCCGGCGATGCCGGTCAGGAATGCGATCGGGAGGAACACGCCGACCGTGGTCAGCGTCGATGAGGAGACCGCGGTGATGATCTCGCGGGCGCCGGTGTACGCGGCGACGATGGGTTTCTCCCCTTCGCTCACATGCCGGCTGATGTTCTCGAGGACGACGATCGAGTCGTCGACCACGCGGCCGATCGCGACCATCATTCCGCCGAGCGTGAGGATGTTGAGCGTGATGCCCTGCCACCAGAGCACGATCAGCGCCACGAGCAGCGACAGCGGGATCGAGATCGCCGCCACCAGCGTCGCCCGCGCGCTGCGAAGAAAAACGAATATGACCAGCACGGCGAAGACGGCTCCGGCCAATCCCTCGCGAAGTATGTCGCCGATGGCCTGAGTGATTGGAGTCGCCTGGTCCTGGATTGGTTCTACATGGATGCCGTTGCCGATCGCCGATTCGATGCCGGGCAGGGCCGCCCGCACCTCGTTGGCCACAGTCACCGTGTTGGCGTTGGGTCCCTTGATGATCCGCAAGCCGATGCTCAACTTGCCGTTGGTGCGCGTGATCGTGTCGGCCGGCACGGAGACGACCTGCACGGTGCCCAGCTGGTCGATCCTCACCGGCGCCGCCGGCTTGCCGGTCTTCGATGCGGCGGCCGCGGGCGTGACCGTGATCTTTCCGATCTGATCAAGGCTCGTCAACGACCCCGCGATCTGCAGCGGGATCGTGGCCGAACCCTGCTTGAGGGAACCGATCGACTGCACGATGCTGGCCTGCTGGAGCGCCGCGGCCACCTGGCCGACGGTCACCGCATAGGTCGCGAGCTTCTTGGGGTCGAGGATGACGTCGACCTCGTCCGTGGGCGCGCCGGTGATCACGACCGACGAGACGCCGGCGAGTCCTTTCAGCTTGGGCAGAGCCTGGGCACGCAGCTGGCCGGCCAGGTCGCCCAGGGGCTCGCCGGCGGAGATGGCGTATTCGAGGATCGGCAGGCTGTTGGTGGAGAAGGTCTGGACGGTCGAAGCTAATGCTTGAGGAGGCAGCAGCCCTCGGATCCTCCCCAGTGCGCTGCTGACGTCTTGTTCGGCCGACTTCAGGTCGACGCCGTCCTTGAACAGCACTATCACCAGCGAAGCCCCTTGGCTCGAGGTCGACTGCACCGTGTTCGCCCCATTCACACCCTGCATCGCGTTCTCGACGGGCACGCTCACCTGCTGATCGACGATCTCGGGCGAGGCGCCCGGGTACGGTGTGATGACGATCACGGCGGGCACGGAGATGTCAGGCAGAAGGTCCTGCTGGACCTGGGTCGCGGCGAAGATGCCGGTCCCGAACAGCAGCACCACACCGAGCAGAACGACGACTCCGAGCCGTAGCGAGAGACGGGTTACGAAGGCCACGTGACCTAGCCTTCCTGGCCTCGGCAAAGGTTACGGACGAGCAGCAGGCACAGGTGCCGGAGCTGCACGAGCTGGTCGGAGGTGAAACCGTTGGCGACGGCGGCCTGCTTCTCCATGGCGTGACGGCGGATCGCATCGATGCGTTCCACGCCCGAGTCGGTGAGGGCGGCAAGAACCGAACGACGGTCGCCGGCGTCGGGAACCCGCTTGATCAGCCCGTCCCGTTCCAGGACGTCGATGATGTCCGTCATCGTGCGCGGGGTGACGGCCAGGTCATCGGCGAGCGCGCCGAGCGGCAGCCGGTGGCCGGGGCTGTGATGAAGGCGCATGAGCACACGGAGGCGGCTCTCCGAGAGACCGTAGCCGTCGGCAAACTGCTCCATCGAATCGTGAAGCTGCTTGGCCGCCAGTCGCAGAGCTCCCAGGGCCTCGAGAACCTGCGCCGGGGCACCGCCCCCCATCTCTCTGATGGCGCGGCGCATCGCGGCGTCGTAGAGGAGGCCCGAGCCTTCGGCCTGCAGATCTCCCCACCTGGAAGTAGCGTGGGTCCTCAAAGCAGGTTTACTCATAGTGAGGCGCCACAATAATGCTGGTAGCCGCTGTGGGTCAATACTTTATGCGGATTTTTTGACTTTGCAGCCGAGCTTACGGCGAGGTTGAGCCCAGGTCGGCGAGGCGATGCATGACGGGGGCCGTCGCCGAGTACAGGTCGCTGTACGCCTTGTGATAGCCCTGGTACAGCCGGTTCAGGTTAGGATCGGGCTGGTTCACCTCCGGATCGAGCTGCACGAGCGCGGAAGCCTCGAACACATCGGCGTACGCGCCCGCGGCCACGCCGGCCAGCAGGGCCGCGCCAAACGCTGGCCCCTCGTCGATTCGGGTGCGGTGAACCGGGAGGCCGAACACGTCGGCCTGCAGCTGCCGCCACAGATGGCTCCTGGCTCCGCCCCCGGTCGCCCTCACCTCGGTCACCGGCAGCCGCATGCCGGTCATCAGGTCGAGGCAATCCTTGAGGCTGTAGACCACGCCCTCCATCACCGCCCGCGTGAGGTGAGGCAGGGAATGTCTCAGATTGAGGCCAAAGAACGCTCCCCTCGCGTGAGCGTCCATGTGAGGCGTCCTCTCCCCGGTGAGGTACGGCAGGAAAACGAGCCCTTCTGAGCCCGGCGGCGCCTGCGCCGCCAGCTCGGCCATGGCGTCGTAATCCAGGCCGCTGCCGCTGGCGTCGCGCCACCAGCGGAGAGCGCCGCCGGCCGCGAGCGTGACGCCCATCAGGTGGTAGCGGCCCGGGATCGCATGGCAGAACGCGTGAAGCCTTCCTCGAGGATCGATCCGGGCCGTGTCGCTGCTCGCAAAGACGACTCCGCTTGTGCCGATCGACGAGCTGACGATGCCCTCGCGCACGATGCCGTTGCCGATCGCTGCCGCAGCGTTGTCGCCGGCCCCGGCGGCGACCTTGAGTCCGGCCGGCAGTCCGGTCGCAGCCGCGGCCGCATCACTGACAGCTCCGGAAACATCGGGACTTTCGAAGATGGCCGGCAGCCAGCTTCGCGCAATCTCGAGCGCATCGAGGACCTCATCCGACCATGCGCGCCCGCGAAGGTCCAGCAGCAGAGTGCCGGAAGCGTCAGACACGTCGGTGGCGTATTCGCCGGTGAGCCGGAGGCGGATGTAGTCCTTGGGCAGGAGGACGCGGCGCACTTTGGCGTAGGCCTCGGGCTCGTCCTCGCGAAGCCACAGGATCTTCGGCGCTTGAAAACCCGTGATCGCGGGATTGCCTGTGATGGCGACCAATCGCTTGGCGCCGACCTTCTTGGTGATGGCCTCGCATTGGGCCGCCGTCCGCTGATCGCTCCACAGGATTGCCGGCCGGATGACCCGATCACTCTTGTCGAGGAACACGGAGCCGTGCATCTGCCCCGTGAGCCCGAGGCCCAGCGGCGGGTCGCGAAGCTGGGAGACGACGCCGTTGAGCACGGCCTGGCTCGCGTCCCACCACGATTCGGGATCCTGCTCTGTCCATCCCGGCCGCGGCGTCATGAGCGGGTATTCCTCGGAGGCCGCGGCGAGCACGTTGCCGCCAAGGTCGATCGCGACGGCTCGCGCCCCGCTCGTGCCGACGTCGAGCCCGATCAGAGAACCGAGCTGCTTTTTCGTAGTCAGCCGGCGATCAGCCGGTATCGATGCTCCGGGCGGCCGGGGCTCCCGTAGCGCATCGTGAGCTCCGCCTTGCCCAGCTGGCAGAGGTGATCGAGGTAGCGCCGGGCGGTGACCCGGCTCACGCCAGCGACGTCCGCGACCGCCGCCGCCGCCAGCCCCGATCGCGACTGCCGCAGCGCTTGCGCGATCAGGTCAAGGGTCGTGTCGGACAGGCCCTTGGGAAGCGGCTCGTTGCTCGCCGACCGCAGGGCGCCGAAGATCCGGTCGACATCGCGCTGCTCTGCCTGCGCCAGCCGCACCATCCTCTCGCGCGCGCCGGCGTAGGAAAGGAGCTTCTCTTCGAACGTGGCAAAGAGGAAGGGCTTGATCAGGTAATGGACGACGCCGCCGCGCATGGCGGCGCGGAGACTCTCCACCTCGCGAGCGGCGGTGATGGAGATCACGTCGACGGGCCGCTCGTCCTCGCGCATTCGCTGAAGCACATCGAGCCCTGACATGTCCGGCAGGTAGATGTCGAGCAGGACGAGGTCCGGCCGCAGCCGTTCCACCGACTCGAGCGCCTCCGCGCCGGTGTGTGCCTGGCCGGCCACGGCAAATCCGTTGACCCTCTGGACATACGCGCAGTGCAGCTCGGCGACGCGGAAGTCATCGTCGACGACCAGGGTCTCGATCATGGCTTGGCCGCGACCCGCAGCGGCAGGCGCACCGTGAAGATCGCGCCCCCGTCGTTGACAACGGTGACATCGCCGCCATGGCGGCGCGCGACCTGACGGACGAGGGCGAGCCCGAACCCGCGCCGCTTTCGTCCCGGGGCCGACTTGGTGCTGAAGCCTTCCTGGAAGATCTGGCCGTCGACGCCATCCGGAATGCCGGGTCCGGAATCGTGGACCCGGATCACAAGCTGGTCGGCTTGCTCCGTCACCGATACGCTCACCCACCGATCGCCGGTCGACGCCGAAGCCGCGTCTAGCCCGTTGTCGATGAGGTTGCCGAGCAGCGTGATGAGGTCTTCGCTGTCGAGCGAGCTGCGCGTCATGACGGTGTCGTCGCTGACTCGAAGCTCTATCCCTCGCTCCGATGCGACCGCGGCTTTCGCCAGCAAGAGCGCGCCCAGCACCGGGTCACCGACACGGTCGAGCAGCGCCTCTGTCAGCTCCTGGTGCAGCCCGGAAGTCTGGGCGATGAGCTTCATCGCGTCCTCGCCTCGGCCCAGCTGGACCAGGCCCGCGATCGTGTGCAGCCGATTCGCGAACTCGTGTGCCTGCGCCCGAAGCGCTTCGGTCAGGCTCTCGACGCCCATTCCACGCGACAGGCCCGTGAGCTCCGTGGTGTCGCGCAGGGTGGCCACATGGCCGATCTCGTGTCCTCTTACGCTGATGGCGCGGCGGCTGGCCACGAGCACGCGGTCGCCGGCGAGCAGCACCTCGTCCTCGTCCTTGAGACCACCGGTGAGGAATCTCTGGAGCCGGCCCTGCGGCAGAACCTGCGAAACCTTGCGGCCGACGCAATCAGCGGGTAGCGACAGCAGGCGGCGCGCCTCGTCGTTGGCCAGCGTGATCGTGTTGTCACGGTCGGTGGCGATCGCCCCCTCGTGGATGCCCTGCAGGCTCGCTTCCCTCTCCTCCAGCAGGCCGGCGATCTCATAGGGCTCGAGACCGAACGTCTGCCGCTTCAGGCGCGACGAGAGCAACAGCGATCCGGCCACGCCCAGCGCGAGAGCAATCAAGAGCGTCACCGCGAAGCCCGGGAGCTGATGTGTGAGCTGCTGCCATACCGTCGTTTCGAGGAAGCCCACCGAGACCATGCCGATGACCTGGCCGTTGTCGAAGATCGGTGCCTTGCCTCGGGCGGACACGCCCAACGTCCCCCGCTGGACGCCGACCCATGTATTGCCGGCGAGCACGGTGCTCGGATCCTCGTCCACCGGCTTGCCGATCATCGCCGGGTTCGGATGCGAAAAACGGATGCCTCGCCGGTCGGTCACCACCACGTACCTGGCGCCGGTCGAGCTGCGCGTGTCCTCGGCGGTCTTCTGGATGAGGCCGGTTGGATCGCCGGCGAGCAGCGCTTGCTGCACGGCACCGTCGGACGCCACCGTCTGGGCGATGGCCAACGACCGCTGCTCGTACTGACGGTCGAGCTCCTGGCTCGCCTGCCAGACGGCGGCCGCGGCGCCCATCACCGCGGACAGCACGATGATCGCGACCTGGTAAACCAGGATCTGGTAGGCGAGCGGAAGGCGGTTCTTCACCGAGGACCGCCTTGGATGGTAGGCCCTGAACAGGCCTCCGCGCAGCGACCAAAACGACCAAAACGCCCACAACGACCGGATGGATTGTGCTCGGTGCCGGGGCCACCCAGAGTCGGAGGTGGATGTCTTCCGCAATCGAGCTTCGTGGCGTCACGAAGCGATTCCTGACCCCATCCGGCGGCGTCTACACCGCGCTGCACGATCTCGACCTGGCCGTCGCGCCCGGGGAGTTCTGCGCTGTGGTCGGACCCACCGGCTGCGGCAAGTCCACGACGCTCGCCCTGATCTCGGGGCTCGAGCCTGCCAGCGAAGGTCGCGTCGAGGTGTTCGGCAAGCCGGTGGCAGGCATCGCGGGCGGGATCGGCTACATGTTTCAGACCGACGCCGTGTTCCCGTGGAAAACGGTGCTCGAGAACGTGGCGGCCGGGCCCCGCTATCACGGGACCTCGACGCGAGATGCCCGCGCCGCCGCCCACGAATGGATAGCACGTGTCGGGCTGGCCGGCTTCGAGGACCGCTATCCGTACCAGCTTTCCGGCGGCATGCGTAAGCGCGTGGCGCTGGCCCAGAGCCTTATCAACGGCCCCCGCATCCTCCTGATGGACGAGCCCTTCAGCGCCCTCGACGTCCAGACGCGATCTCTCATGGAGAACGAGCTGCTCGGCCTGTGGTCGTCGACATCCGCCTCCGTTGTCTTCGTCACGCACGACCTGGAGGAGGCGATCTCGATGAGCGACCGCGTATTCGTGATCACGGCCGCGCCGGGCACCGTGAAGAGCAACTACAAGGTGGACCTGCCTCGGCCGCGCAACGTGGCCGAGATCAGGTTTCAGCCGCGATTCACCGAGATCTACGAAGAGATCTGGAAAGACCTTCGCGACGAAGTCCTCGTGAGCTATGAACGCCAGAAGCGCAGCGGCGCGGCTTAGGGCGCCCCTGATGGCACCAGTCGAGCCTCAGGCGCCGGCCGGGGCAACCCTCCTCGCGAGGCGAGTCCGCAGCGTTCGGCGGAGGCGCCTTCTCGTATTGGGGCTGCAGGTGCTGGTCGCTGTCGTCTGGCTCGGCAGCTGGCAGCTGACCACGCAGCTCGGCCTGGTCGACAAGTTCTTCTTCGCGCAGCCGTCGGAGATCGCTCAAAAGCTCTGGGTCTGGATCACCGAGGGGACCGAGCTCGGGCCGCTGTGGGACCAGGTACTGACCACGATGGAGGAGACCTTCGGCGGCTTCGTCGTCGGCTCCCTCCTGGGCATCGTCCTGGGCGTGGCGCTCGGCCGCATCCGCCTGTTGTCGGATGTGCTGTCGCCCTACATCAAGGGGGCGAACGCCATCCCGCGCGTGGTCGTCGGCGCGCTGTTCGCGATCTCGTTGGGGCTCGACATCAAGTCCAAGATCGCGACCGCCGCCATCCTCGTCTTCTTCGTCGTCTTCTTCAACGCGTTTCAAGGCGTGCGCGAGGTTGACCGCAACCTGATCGCCAACGCTCGCATCCTCGGCGCCGGGAACCGGCAGCTGACCACCGAGATCATCGTGCCGTCGGCACTCTCCTGGATTCTTGCGAGCCTGCACACCAGCTTCGGACTGGCGCTGGTCGGCGCTGTGGTGGGCGAGCTGTTCGGCGCCACGTCAGG
This sequence comes from Chloroflexota bacterium, assembly GCA_005880855.1. Lineage (GTDB taxonomy): Bacteria > Chloroflexota > Dormibacteria > Dormibacterales > Dormibacteraceae > UBA10449. The sequence continues at coordinate 12,969 of VBGM01000015.1, read as the reverse complement.
CGTCGGTGAGCTGATCTACAGCGCCAAGAACAACTTCGATGCCAACGGCGTGTTCGCCGGGATGGCGCTGCTGGCTGCCATTGCGCTGGTGGCAGAGGCCTTGATCACAGCGCTGGAGAACCGTCTTGTTCGGTGGCGACCGCAGGTCAGCACCGAGACGAGGATTTGAAAGAAGGAGTGTCGTCTATGCGAATGGATCTTCGACGGCTGTGTTTAGCAATTGGAGGAGTTGCGCTCCTCGCCGCATGTGGCTCGGCGCCGTCAACCGGCAGCGGTGGCGTGCAGACGGTCTCGCTCAAGATCATCGTCGGAGGTCTCAGCAAGCAGATCTACCTCCCGAACATGCTCGCCAAGCAGCTGGGGTACTTCACCGACCAGCACCTGGATGTGACGCTGATCGATGAAGGCTCCGGGCAGGCGTCTGAGGATGAGGTCCTGGCCGGCAACGTCGACGCCGGCTCGGGCGCATACGTGCACCCGATGGTGCTCAACGCCGCCGGCAAGAAGATCGAGACCATCTGCCAGTTCGGCATCGCGCCGGGCGAGGCGGAGGTGATCGACGCCAGGAAGGCCGGTTCGATTCAGTCGCCGAACGATCTCAAGGGCAAGAACCTCGGCGTCACCGAGCTCGGCTCAGGCACCCACACCCTGACGCTCGCGATCCTCGGCAAGGCGGGCATCGACCCGACCAAGGAGCACTTCATCGCCGTCGGCGCCGGCGACACGTTCATCGCCGCCATCGACCACCAGACAATCGACGGCGGAATGACGACCGAGCCCACGATCTCGCGCCTCACCTCATCGGGCAAGGGCAAGGTGCTCGTCGACCTTCGCACCCCTGACTCGACGCGGGCCGCGCTGGGCGGCGACTATCCGTTCATCGGCATCTTCGTCAAGAACGACTGGGCCAACAGCCACAAGGACGTTGCCCAGCGGCTGGTCAACGCCTACGTCAAGACGTTGAAGTTCATCCACTCACACACCGCGGCCGAGATCGCCGCCAAGATGCCGGCCGACTACTACGCCGGCAACAAGGATCTGTACATCACCGCTTTGCAGAACCAGCTCTCGATCTTTGGGACAGACTGCAAGATGCCGGCGGGCGGTCCCGAGACCGTGATGAAGATCCAGCAGAACTATGTGCCCAGCTTCAAGGGCAAGACGTCAAACCTCAGCGAGACATACACCAACCAGTTCGCCGACGCGGCGAGCTGACAATCAGCGGTTTGTGAAAATAGGGACCGGGCATCGGCGCTCGGTCCCTTCCTTCTATGTTGCGATGTCCTTGCGCATGAAGCGGAGCGACGCGAGCGCCAGGGCGACGGCGCCGGCGGCTATCACGACCAGAGTGTCGAAGACCGGCAGCCCATGCAGCAGCGGCGTGCCGTAGTAATAGAAGGCGGACAGCCGCAGCGCTGCGTCCGGCCACTGCAGACCCGGCCCGATGAAGCTGATGAAGAACCAGATCACCAGCAGAAAGCTCAGGAGTCCAGTCTCCACCGCCGCGCGCAGCCAGCCCGATAGCAGGTAGCCGATCGCGGCCACGAGCAGCCCGAGTGGAACCATGGAGAGGGTGGCCGCGGCCACGTTCCCCGAATCGAGCGCCAGGCCGGTGGCCGAAGCGACCACCACCGTGACGACCAGGGTCACCACCGAGATGACCACCGTCGCCGTGCTCAGCGCGGCAAACCTGCCGAGCAGCACCTGCAAGCGCGGCTGGGGTGTGGAAAGGAGCACCTCCAGGCGCCCGTCGTCCTCGTCGGCGGACCAGCGGTTGGCCTGGGTGACGGCAAAGGCCATCAACAGCACCGGCATGAAGATGAACAGCGCGCTGAGGATGGTGGCGTTGGTCGTCGCGGCGGCGCCTCCCCCGAGGTTCAGGAAATCGCGCATCACAGGCGAGCCCTCCATGATCGTCCTCAGCTTGGACGCCGTCTGCTCGTCGACGATGACCATCCAACCGGCGAATCCAGCGATGGCCAGCGTCCACCAGGCCGTGGGCGCTGCCGCCATCGCCAGGCTGCGCGCGTAGACCGAGCGCAGCGACCAGGCTCCCTGGACGATCGCGCGCCGGGGCCGGGAGCTTCCCCGACTGAACTGCAGAAAACGGGGTCCCGCCACGATGCCACCGATGTCGCGACGTGGGAAGAGCCACACCGCCGCTCCGCTCAAGATGACGGACAGAGCCAGCAGGACGACCATGGCGCCGAGGTTGGCACTGTAGCCGGCGATCAGCGGCTTGCTCAGGTTGAAGTAGTAGACGGGAGAGAGCTGGCTCAGCCACAGGGTGTTGGGGACGACCCGATGGACCATGTCGAGCACGATGAACACGAGCAGCAGGCCCGCAGTCACGCCGGCCGCCGTGCGGCGCTCTTGCGTGAACTGCGAGACCAGGAGCGCGATGGCTCCGAAGACTGCCGCAATCAGGGCGATGTTCAGTCCAAACAAGATCGCCGCCACAAGGCTGATGTCGGTGCTGACCTTGGCGCCGCCGGCGAACGTGAGAAATCCGATGAGCAGCCCCATGGCCAACAGGGCCGTCCATACAGCGGCGACCTTCTCCAGCGCCACCCGAGCACGGTCGCGAGGCAGCGAGAGAAGAACGTCCATCGCGCCCTTGTCCTCCTCCCCACGCAGCATCGCGGACTCCGCGAGGATCGGCCAGATCGCCACCACCAGGAGGGTGAGCCCGTACTTCCACGTTGCGTAACCACCCGCGGTGTCGATCTTGATCGGCTCCGAAAACCATGCGAATGACGGGCCGAGGGCGACGACCGCGGCGCGCGCCTCGGGTGTCCCGAGCACCGAGGGAAGGGCGGCGAGGACCAGGGCCATCAGGGCTCCCAAGCCCAGGCCCCAGCCCAGGATCGGCACGCGGAAGCCGCGCAGCGTCTTGAGGTAGATGCTGCTAAACCACACCGGCGGCCTCCCTGGGCTTCGGCTCGTCGCCCTCGTAGAAGCGAAGGAAGACGTCCTCGAGGCTCGGCTCGTAGCTGGTCAGGGAGACGACCGGATACTGCGCAGCGGCCTTGATCACCGCGTCGGCCGCGCCCTGCATCGCAAGGCGGACGGCCGAGCCGTTGTTCAGCGTCTCCACCTCGACGACCCCGTCGAGCTTCTCGAACGCTCCCGCTGGCACCGGGTGTGCGAACGAGATCGTGATCTCGTAGCGCTTGATGTCCTTGAGGTCGGCGATGTCGCCCACCTTGACGAGACTGCCCTCGCGGATGATGCCAACACGGGTGCAGGTCTTCTCGACCTCGCTCAAGACGTGCGAAGAAAGAAAGACGGTGCGCCCCTCGTCTCGCGCGTCGAACACCATGCCATCGAACTCCTGCTGGTTGAGCGGGTCCAGGCCGCTCGTCGGCTCATCGAGGATCAACAGGCGCGGGCGATGCATGAAGGCCTGGATCAGCACCACCTTTCGCTTGTTGCCGGTGGAGTACTGGCGGAACTTTCGGTTCGGGTCGAGGTCCAGCCGCTTGATCAGCTGCTTCAGGTAGGCCTTATCGACGCCACCGCGGAGGTGCCCGAAGTACTCGAGGATCTGCCCGCCGGTCAGATTGGGGTCGAGCGAGGGCTCGCCCGGCACATAACCGATGAGCCGCTTGATCTCGACAGACTGCTGCCAGCAGTCGAGCCCAGCGATCCGCGCCGACCCGGCGTCGGCGTGAAGCAGGGCCATTAGCAGGCGGATCGTGGTGGTCTTGCCCGCGCCGTTGGGACCCAAGAAGCCGAACACCTCGCCCTCAGCGACGTCGAGGGAAACATCCACGATGCCTCGTTTGCCGCCATAGCTCTTGGTCAACCCTTTGATCTCGATGATCGGATTCGTCACCAGCCACTCCTCATTGAATGTGTCATCACCCAAACCACAGCCGCAAGGTCGGCTCGTCGATGAGTGTCAACGACCCGGCGGAAATTCCCAGGATTCGTTCGAAGGCATTCGTGTTCGCGGCCACCGAGCGTTCGATGTCTTCGAACGCGACCGCGTTTGCCTGCCGCGCGAGGAACAGGTCTGTCGCCTGATCGCTGAATCCGTGCATGAGCCACCACAGCGCTCGCGCGACGTCGTCGGGGGAACCTGTGTCGAAGAGTCCTTCGTCGTTGCCCTGTTTGACGATCGCGGACAGGACCGGCACCATGCGACGCTCCGTCATCCGGCGGAACTTCTCTCGCATGAGCGCGTTGTCGTCGGAGAGCCAGACCTCGATCATCGCGAGGATCAGCGGCTTGACCTCGGCCTTGAAGCGCTGGATGCCGGCGAAGACCCCCTCGAACTTGCGCAGGGCGGACAGGTCCGGGTCGTCGAGGATGGGCGAAACCGCCGCGAGCCCGCCGTCGACCATCCGGTCCACGACCGCCTCGAGCAGCGCCTGCTTCGAGTCGAAGTAGTGGTAGAAGGCGCCTCGAGAGGCGCCGAGCTCGTCCAGCACATCCTGCACGCTCATCTGCTCGTAACCCTTCTCCTGCATGAGGCGCTGGGCGGCGTCGATGAAGGCCTCCTTCCGCACCATGTGGACCGCCGGGTTGAGCGTGCGCGCCATGCTGGCATTATAACCGACCGACTGTCGGTTTATTAATCCAGATACCACGCACTCGGCGTGTCCCGAGCCGTGTCGTCGCGCGCGCGTCTTCCTATATGCGGGAGGTTCGGTCGTGGGTACGAAAGTCCTATATCGGCTCGCGATACGCCCTCATAGAATCGCGATCGAGAGGAGGGCGCGTCGCCGTTTCCAGGCGACGTTCGCCACGTGCCGGTTTAAGGGGCGTTCCGGCCGCCCCGAGAATCAGGGAGGGAAGGGTCCCGATGAGGGAGTGGATTCGTATTCGTTTTGGCTTTGGCGTCACCGTTGTTGTGCTCGCGATCGCAGCATTGATCGTTTTTGCGTCTGGCGTCGATGCGGGCGTTTCCAGCTTTGGCTCCCTCGCCGCTCCGACCGGCAGCTCGCTGCAAACTGGTCAGGCTTTCAACAAGACCCACTGGAAGGTCGAGGCTGGCGACACCATCACCGGCAGGATCTCCGGCGCAACAGATGCCGTCGTCGGGAGTGGCGCATGTGGTGCCGGAGTGCTCGTGACCATCCAGAGCAGCAACTTCGGAAACACTTCTCTGTGCGGCACCCTCTCGGGTAGCACGATCACGTTCACGTGGTCGGTGCCGTCGACAGGTGTCTGCCAGACCACCATCGTCTCTTACAACGAGACGGGTCACCTGGCGAACAACGCGATCATCCCCGGGGGAAGTGGTAACTCCGCGGCGGGCTTCGCGATCGTTGATTCCAACGGCGACGTGATCCCAGGTCCGTGTGGTGGCGGCATCGGGTCACCGCCCGCGGTTGCATTGACGGTCAGCAAGGTCGCTTCAGGCGCCTTCGACCGGAAGTTCGCGTGGGGAATTGAGAAGTCGGTCGACAAGACCGAGATCGACCAGAGCGGCACGAGCGCCACCTTCAATTACACGGTCAGCGTGACGCATGACGCCGGCACGGATAGCGGCTGGCAGGTCACTGGGGTCATCACTGTCTTCAACCCGAACCTGGGCGACGCCGTCGTCACGGTGACAGACGCGATCGCCGACGCGACCGCATCGTGTTCGGTCACCAGCGGGGGAGGCGCCACGATTCCTGGCCTGAGCAGCGTCGATTTCGCCTACTCGTGCACCGGGTTCAGCTCAGCAACGGGCTCGGAGCTCAACACCGGAACAGCCACGTGGGGCGCCCAGTTCCTGAGTGACGGCGAAGCACTGGCGGCCGGCTCAGCGATCGGTACCGCCTCCGTTGTCTGGAGCGCTGTCACTCCGACTCTGATCGACAGCTGCGTCACCGTCACCGACACCCTTGTCGTCGGGCCGCTCGGCTCGGTCTGTTCGACTGATGCGAGCCCGACCGCTTTCCATTACTCGAAGGTCGTTGCCGGTACCGCGGGCACGTGCACGACGGTGGACAACACAGCCAAGTTCACCACCAACTCGACTGCGACGACTGGTACGTCGAGCCAGAGCGTCAAGCTCTGCGTGGGGGCGGACCTGACCGTCAGCAAGACGGCCACGCCATCGTTCACGCGCACTTTCGGATGGGGCATCACCAAGGGCGTGGACAGCACGAAGCAGATCATCGCCCTCGGGCAGTCGGCCAGCTTCGGCTACACCGTGAGCGTTACCCACGATGGCGGTACCGACAGCGGGTGGCAGGTCAACGGGAAGATCACTGTGACCAACCCCAACGACTGGGAGGACATCACCGCCAGCGTCTCAGACCTCATCAGTAACGGCGGCACCTGCACCGTTTCAGGCGGAACGAGCGTGCTCGTTCTACGGAGCAGCTCGGTCGATCTCAACTACAGCTGCAGCTATGCGTCAGCTCCGTCTCCGGCCGCGTTCACCAACACCGGGACAGCGGCCTGGGACAAAGCGGCGGCAGCGACACCCACCGGTTCGGCTTCCGGACAGGCGACCGGCGCCTTCGGCGACCCGACCACGATCGTAGATGGCAACGTGACCGTGACCGACACGCTCGGCGGAGCACTCGGCACTGCCTCCTACACCGACCCGAGTCCAAAGACGTTCACCTACGGCCACACGTTCAGCGGCGTCAGCGGGACGTGCACGGACTACCCGAACACCGCCACTTTCACGACGAGTACAACGGGGACTACCGGATCGGCCGAAAAGTCGGTCACGGTCTGCGTCGGCGCTGACCTGACGGTTAGCAAGACCGCCACTCCGACCTTTACGCGCACCTATCACTGGACCATCTCCAAGAACGTGGACAAGACCTCGGTCCACATCGCCAGCGGTGGCACCGCCACCTTCAACTACTCGGTCACCGCAAGCGAGATGGACTTCGTCGACAGCGGATGGCAGGTGAGCGGGACCATCAAGGTGAGCAACCCCAACGACTTCGAGGCGATCACGCTGACCGGTGTCGGCGACCTCATCGACAACGGGGGCTCATGCACCATCACCAGCGGTAGCCCGACCGCATCGATTCCTGCCAGCGGCTCGGTCACACTCGGCTACGTCTGCTCGTACGCCTTGGCTCCGTCCCCGAGCTCATTCACCAATACCAGCACCGCGAGCTGGGACAAGTCGGCAGCGTCAACACCTGACGGCGCGTCATCAGGGACCGCCACGGGCGCGTTCGGGGCGCCGACGACCCGGGTCAACCAGACCGTCACGGTCAAGGACACGTTCAACGCGGTCCCGACAACGCTGGGGACATTGACCGCGAGCGACATCTTGCTCACGAGCCACACCTACACGTACTCACACACCGTCAGCGGCGTTGCCGGTACATGCACCACCTACAACAACACCGCGGTGATCGTTGAGACCAACCAGGGCTCAAGCCAGGCGGTCAGCGTCTGCGTCGGCTCGGATCTCACCGTCGTCAAAACAGCGACACCCGGATTCACTCGAACCTACAACTGGAGCATCACCAAGGCAGTCGACAAGACCGTGGTCAAGCAGATCGGGGGCTCGGCCACGTTCAACTACACGGTTGTCGCCACCGAGGGCGGCTTCACGGACAGCGGCTGGCAGGTGACCGGCAGCATCACCGTGACCAATCCCAACGACTGGGAGTCGATCACGGCTGGCGTCGCGGACATAAACGGTGGGAGCTGCACCTTGAGCGGCGGTCCCAGCATCACCGTGCTTCCAGGCAAGTCCGTCGTTCTGACCTACGTCTGCACGTTCGGCTCCAACCCAGGCACCGGCACCAACACCGCGACCGCCACATGGGACGCCGGCACCTACTTCACACCTCACGGAACGGCTTCCGGAACGGCCACCTACACGTTTGGCGCGCCGACGAATCTGGTCAACAAGATCATCACCGTCACCGACACCTTCAACGGTGTGACCTCGGCGCTGGGCACCGTCACCGCGACCGACACGACGCCGTTTGCGTCAAGAACGTTCACGTACTCGCGGGTCATCAGCATCCCGCAGTTCGGCTGCAAGACCTACCCGAATACGGCCAAGATCGTCGAGACCGGACTGACGGCCTCTGCCTCAGTAAAGGTTTGCGGCCCCATTCAGACCGGCGCGCTCACGATCGGCTTCTGGCAGAACAAGAACGGCCAGGCCATCATCACCGGCGGCGCCTCGACCGCGGGCATCTGCAACTCAGCGACCTGGCTGCGCCAGTTCGCACCCTTCCAGGACCTGAGCGCCACAGCTACCTGCGCGCAGGTGGCCGCCTACTTCACCGGCGTGTTCAACGCGGCCAACGCCGGCGGCACCACCATGAACCCGATGCTCAAGGCGCAGATGCTGGCCACCGCCCTGAACGTGTACTTCAGCAACCCATCCCTCGGTGGGAACAAGATCGGGGCTCCGGCACCCATCGGAGGCGTGACCATCGACCTCACCAACATCAGCGGTTCTGAGAACGTCTCAGCGGCATTTGGTGGCGCGACGAGCATGACCGTGCTGCAGATGATCACTTACGCAGCGGGCCAGTCGACCGCCGGCGGTTCGACCTGGTACGCCAACGTCAAGGCTACGCAGGGCCTGGCCAAGGACGCGTTCGACGCCATCAACAACCAGTTGGTGTTCGGGCCCTAAAGCCCGACTGATTCTCGACGGGGTGGAAAGTGAGGGGTCTCATCGGAGGCCCCTCCTTTTTGTTCAGGGTGCCGGCGCCGTGACGGTAAGGGTGAAGGAACAGCGCCCGCCGCTGATCTGATAGGTGTACGACCCGGCCGCGAGGCTCGAGTCGAGCACCACGACGCTCGGACCGCTTGTGCTCACCGATGAACCGCCCGGGCTGACGACCGCCAACGTCAGCGAGCTGCACTTTGAGAAGGAGAGCCGCGCGTCGGCAAGGCCGGCGCCCACGGTCACGGTGAAGGTGCGGCTTGGGTTGGCTGGATTCAGCGCGCCTGAGAAGACGAGCGTCTGCGTCGTGCCGAGGGGACCCGGCGACGGTGACGGGGTTGGCGATGGGATCGGGCTTGGCGACGGGCTCGGAGACGGCGATGCAGACGGGCTTGGCGCGGACCCTACCGGAGCCGAGATTGCGGAGATGGCGGTCGTCGAACCGACCCCGTTCGCGACCGTGACGGCGATACGGAAGCCAAAGCCGGAATCCGTCGCCTGTACCGTGTATTTCGCCGCGGTCGCTGCCACGCTGCAGACCGCGTTCGGGGCGCAGCGCTGCCACTGGACGTTCATCAAGCTCATCGGCGCTGAGCCGGTCCAGCTGCCCTGGCCTCGCAGCAATACCTGGCCGACCTGGGGCGCGGCGGCGAGCGGCTGGTAATTCCAGTCGCCATTGGTCTCGACCATCACCAGCGGCGCCACGGAATTCAGCGGTGCGCTCGACGCCTGCGGGTCGGCGAAACCAAGCGAGGCGAGCGCCGCGAGCGCGTCGACGCGTCCCGAGCGGACCGAGAAGCTCGCCGGCACGGCCGTGGACGCGAGCGCCTGCTCCACCTGCGTGTTGGTCAGAGCTGTGTTCGCCGAGAACAGCAAACCGGCGATGCCCGCGACGACCGGCGCTGCGGAGGAGGTGCCGCCGACTGGCGCGTAGCCTGGGGCCCCGTTGATCGACGGCCAGGCGGTCATGTTGCCTTCCGGGGCAGCCACCGACACCCAGGTGCCGAAGTTCGAATCTCCGGCCTTGTTGCCGGCGTTGTCCACCCCCGCCACACCCAGCACATACGAATCAGCTGCCGGGTACGTCACACAGTCGCAGTTGGAGTTGCCGGCGGCGGCCGTCATGACCACTCCCTTGGAGTGCGCGTAGCTCGTCGCGCTCTGCATCGTCGACGAGTCGGCGGTGCCCGCCCAGCTCATGTTCGCCACACGAGCTCCATGGTCGGCCGCCCATACGAGTCCTGATGCGATGTCGCTCATGAATGCCCCCGAGTCGGTGCCGACCTGGACGATCATCAGCCGGCAGCCCGGGCAGAAGCCGGCACTGCCCGCGTTGTTGGCCATCGCGAGACCAACGATCCCCGCCACATAGGTGCCGTGGTTTCCGGCGCTGGTGGTCGCGTCGGACGTCGCGTTAAGGACGTTCCAGGTGGCCGAGATCTGACCGGTGAAATCACTCAAGCCGGTGGTCTTGATTCCGGTGTCGAGAATCGCGATCAGAACGCCGGAGCTTCCCTGCGTGATGTCCCAAGCCTGGGTCGTGTGAGTCATGGTCCAACCCCACGCGCCGCCGCCGAGCGAGTAGGCCTGTGGGAACGAAGGGTCGTCGGGCAAGTTGTCCTGGGCCTGCAAAACAGTGTCACGCTCCGCGTAGTCGACCTGGTCCGACCGGCGCATCACCGCGATGGCGTTTTCGGCAGCCGCATCGGGGACCGCGAGGACGCGAACCTGAAGGGCTGGAATCTCTTTGACCAGGTGAGCGCCCACTGAGGCCTCGAGTCCGGCGATGGCCGCCGGCGCCTTTCCCGGCTGGTAGTGGATGAGGATCCTGATGGTCGAAGACGAGCCACCACCACGCGACGCATTGGTGGCGGCGTCGGTCGCAACGACCGGCGTGATGGCCGCTCCCACGACGACCATGAGCATCACCAGCACTCGTAATGCTGAAGGCGCGCGACGAATAAGGAGAGTTCGCTGCATCCAACAACCCCCCGAGACTCACCGAACCTCGGTGACAAAATCACCCGGCTGTGAAAGCCGGTATTCGAGACCTAACGGTGCGGCGGCATGGTCCTTGCGGGATGCGCCCGTCTCACGGCTACCGAAAGAAAGTGGCTGCAGCGCCGTTATGACCTGAAATTCGTATTGGGGGTACAGCCATGGTCGACTTCCTGGCGAAGCACGTCATCCGCATCGTGAGTGGGGTGATCATCATCGGCGCGGTCACCGTGCTCACCAACAGCATGTTGCCGGTCGCGTCCCATCACTCGGCCCTGACGTCGGCCAAGTGCGCCGTCTCAGCCACGGCCGCCGGGGGCGCCTTGGCGGTGACCGGGAGCGGCTTCGCGCCCAACACGCAGTACCTGGTGTTTCTGAGCTCGCCGGGTGGAAAAGGCGAGACGACGGCAAACACGGATGCCACCGGCGCGTTCAACTATGGCTCGACGGCCTACTGGAAGG
>VBGM01000015.1:0-1896 GCA_005880855.1 Chloroflexota bacterium | reverse complement strand
CGCGACGGTTTGGACGTCGGGACACAGCTCGGCGCTAGCCGCCACCTGTACGTCCGCGACCGTTTCGTAGTCTTTTGCAAACCGGGTTGGAGGGGGTGTCGGAGCCCCCTCCAACCGGTTTCGACAGGTTGACTCTGCTTGGGCGTTGCGCCTAAACTCTCGCCGGCTCCGGGGTGGACTCCGACGCCCCGAGAATCGATCTGGAGGTGTTCGTTTGACAAGAAACAGTCGACGATTGCGCGTGCGTGCCCTGCTCAGCGGGCTTGGCCTGGTGGGGGTTGTGGTCTTGGCGAGTGCCCAATCCGTACTTGGGGCCCCAATGGCCAAACCGGCGCCCGGACCCACCTCATCCGGTGTCTGTACGCTGAGCAGTGCAGGCATCGGGCAGGGGCTCGTGCTGAGCGGGAACGGGTTTGCTGCCAACTCACAGTACCTATTGCTCCTCGATTCACCCGGTGGCTCCGGGATGACGACGGTCAACACGGACTCCTCCGGTTCCTTGACCGGTGTCTTCTGGACATACTGGAGCGGAACCTACACCGCCGAGATCTGGACCGAAGGCCATCACTCGAGCGAGGTCACGAGCTGCTCAACGACCGCCTGACGACTAAGGTTCAGTGCCGAACAATCGGCCAATAAGTCGGCAGGGCAAAAAATGAAGAAAGGGGCCCCACATCGGGGCCCCTTCTTTTCGGATGCTGCAGTAACTGTCAGGGCGTCTTCGGAGCGAGGTCGATCTTGCTCGTCGAGCCGGTGACTCCCGTGGTAGCGAAGGTGTAGGTCCAGTCCTCGCTCGGCGAGGGAACGGTTTCGCCCACGACATTCGAGGTCGAGTACTTGATGCCGAGGAAGACTGTGCCGCCGGTGCCGGTGAACTTGACGGTCACGGCGCCCGTGCTCGGGTCCTGGCTCACTGCGGCGCCCAATGAGTTGCAGTTGGAGTCGAACGCATTGCTTCCAGCGCCAACCAGGAAGATGCGGCTGGTGTTGGCGACCGGGGACCCGACGTTTGACTGCGTGATGGTGAAGGTTTGCGGGCCAGTGCCGCTCGTAACCTTGACCCAGTAGAAGAACACGCCCGGGTCGACCTGACTGATCACGCCGTTCTTGGTCGAGTACTGAATCGTCGACAGCGTGGCCGCGGTGCAGCCCGAGAACAGGGCGCACGTCGTGGTGGTGGGCGTGATCTGGCTGACCTGCGGGTTCTTGATCGTAACCGCCTCATCGCCGCACTTGGTGCTGGCAGGATTGTTGTTTGCGTCGCCCGAGAAGCTGGCCACCCACTCGTAGGTGCCTGCCTGGTTGACGAGCTTACCCGTCGGCGTCGAATAGCTGCCGTTGGCACTGATCCCGTTCACCGTCTCGGTGTCGATCGCCGCGGAAGCGCAGCTGGTGTCGTTGGGTGTCACCGGGGCCGTACAGGTTGAAGGTGATCTTGCCCATCGGGTTGAAGCCGCCGGTCAGGTTGGCGCTGTCGTTCAGCGTCACCCCCACCGTGCCTCCCGCGCTCGGCGTCGTGCTGATCGCGGGCGAGGCCGGGCCGACGACCACAGGCTCATCGGCGCAGGCGCTGGCCACGCTGGTGTTGTTGACGTCGCTGGAGACGTAGCTCGCCGTCCAGTGGTAGGTCCCCGCCAGCACGGTGGCGTAGCCCCCGGTCGTGTTGTAGGTGCCCGTGCCGCTGACGCTCACGTCCTGGGTGAAGAGGACCGAGCCGGTGCAGCTCGTGTCACCGGGGCCGTACAGGTTGAAGGTGATCTTGCCCATCGGGTTGAAGCCGCCGGTCAGGTTGGCGCTGTCGTTCAGCGTCACCCCCACCGTGCCTCCCGCGCTCGGCGTCGTGCTGATCGCGGGCGAGGCCGGGCCGACGACCACAGGCTCATCGGCGCAGGCGCT
>VBGM01000214.1 GCA_005880855.1 Chloroflexota bacterium | reverse complement strand
GACGTTTGCGGCCAGGACCTGCTCTTTGGTTTCGAGGTGGGCAACCTTGCGCGAGAACTTCGTTCGGCGTTCCACCATGGCGTGGATCGCCGCCGCGGGATCGCGATGCTTCAGGGCGACCCAGTCGCCGACCGCCGGCAGCGGGCCACCGTCGTTGCGCAGGTTTCGGCTGGGGACCGCACGAAGCGACGTCTCGCCGTCATGAACCAGATATTCCGCGCCGTAGTCGGCGAGGACGCGCGCGGGCACGTTCGCTTCGCGTGCAAACGGCGCGAAACGTTCCGCGAACCAAACGTCCCAGCCCAGCGACGCGAGCTGTGGAATGGCTTGAAAGGACAACTCGAAATCCTCCGGAGGAAGACAGGCGGACATGTCGGTCCGCGGTCGGAGGACGAGTCTCTAGTGAGTAGCTCCGGAGGCGGCCGACGGCCGGGAATCGTTCATCGCAAGCACAGCCATTCGGACGTCACCTCCTAGTTATTTTTTGCCAGCCGCAGCCTACCATGATTCGTCCAACCGGTTTACCGGCTCTTGAACTCGGGCTTGCGCTTCTCCTTGAAGGCGGCTATCCCTTCCTCGGCGTCCTCGGACACGAACACGCGCCCGATCGCCTCCCGCTCGATCGCGAGGCCCATGTCCAGCGGGGCCCCGTAGCCCTGCGTGATGGCGAGCTTGGCATGTCCGATGGCAACCCCTGGTCCGGCCGCGAGCTTCGACGCGTATTCGAGCGCGCCTGCACGGCAGGATGCGGCATCCCCAAACAGCTGGTCGACGATGCCGATGTCCTTGGCCTCGGAGGGCCCCATCGTGGTCGCGTTGGTGATGAGGTCCATTCCCTTGGAAAGGCCGACGAGCCGCGGTAGGCGCTGGGTGCCGCCGGATCCGGGAAAGAGGCCGAGATTCACTTCCGGCAGGCCGATCTGATACGAGCCCTCGGCCGCGAATCGCAGGTCACATGCAAGCGCCAGCTCGAGCCCGCCGCCAAGACAGTGTCCGGCGATGGCGGCAATGAAGACGAGCGGCGTGTTCTCCATCTTTCGAAACGCCTCGTGAGCCATGAGCGCGGTCATGAACCGCGAACGCGGCGACCCCGCCGCAAACGCGCCGACGTCCGCACCGGCCGAGAAGAATTTCTCGGATGCGCTGGTGACCACGACGGCGGACTTGATGCTCAGGTCGACGCGGGCGTCGTCGATCGCGCCCGCGAACGATCGCAAAAACGCGTAGTCATAGGTGTTGGCCGGCGGCCGGTCGAGAACGATGATTCCGACGCCGCCTTCCTTTTCGAGCCTTACCGACATCCCGCACCTCCCAACGCCCCGAAGCCGATGACGCCGATAATTGAAGCACTGACGAAATCCAAGCGAAGAGGGGTGCCCGAATGGCGACGATGATCATCGAAGGTGAGAGGACTCGGGCTGCGTCCGGCAAGACGTACGAGGTCCGCAACCCGGCCACCGGTGAGGTAGTCGACGAGGTGCCGGCCGGCGGGGCCGCCGACGTCGACAAAGCGGCGCAGGCCGCCGCAAAGGCTTTCCCGGGCTGGTCGAAGCTGGCGCCCGCCAAGCGCGCAGAGATCCTGCACAAGGCTGCCCGGCACATGCTCGGCAAGGTGGAGGAGATCGCCCCGATCCTGACCAGGGAGCAGGGCAAGACCCTCCTCGAGTCGAGGCTCGAGGCACAGCGCTTTGGCGAGAACATCGCCTGGTTTGCAGACCTCGCCGACAAGATCCACGGCGAGCACGTAGCGCTTCCGGACACCACCACCTATGGCCTGGTCGTGCGCAGGCCGATCGGCGTCACGGGGGCGATCGTGCCCTGGAACTTCCCGCTCACGCTCGCCGCGAACAAGGTGGCACCTTCGATCGCGGCCGGCAACACGGTCGTTCTCAAGCCCGCCAGCACCACGCCGCTGGCGACGCTGGCTTGCATCGAAGCCCTGATCGAAGGCGGGCTGCCCGAAGGCGTCGTCAACGTGGTCCTTGGTGCCGCCACCGGCGAGGCGATCGTCGACCACCCGCTGATCCGCAAGATCGCCCTGACCGGGTCCACGCCGACCGGCAAGAAGGTGATGGCTCGCGCCGCCGAAGGCCTCAAGAAGATCACGCTCGAGTTGGGCGGGAGCGACCCGTGCATAGTGCTCGACGACGCCGACCTCGAGGCCGCCGCGCGCGCGATCTCGGTCGGGCGATTCTTCAACTGCGGGCAGGCCTGCCTGGCCGTCAAGCGGCTTTACATCCAGGAGGGCGCTTATGACGCGCTCATTGAGAAGCTGGTTGGGCGGGCGGCGAAGCTGAAGCCCGGCAACGGTCTCGACAAGGACAGCCGCATGGGCCCGATGCATACCGAGACGCAGCGCGCCGAGGTCGAAGCACAGGTCAAGGACGCCATCGACCGCGGCGCGAAGGTCGTCTACGGCGGCGGCCGGCCGAAGGGCGGCGACTACGACAAGGGCTGGTTCATCGAGCCGACAATCCTCGAGAACGTCCCCGACGGGGCACGCATGTGGACCGAGGAGGTTTTCGGCCCGGCCCTGCCCGTGCGCAAGATCAAAGACCTGGACGAGGGCCTGAGGCTGGCGAACGACTCGCCTTTCGGCCTTGGGTCATCGATCTGGACCGCCAGCATGCCGGCAGCACGCCGCGCTGTCGACGAGCTCGAGGCAGGCTACACGTGGGTCAACGCGCTGCAGATCGCCCACGACGAATTGCCCTTCGGCGGCACCAAGCAATCGGGTTTTGGTAAGGAGCACGGGGTCGAGGCCTTCTACCAGTACACCGAGCAG
>VBGM01000213.1 GCA_005880855.1 Chloroflexota bacterium | reverse complement strand
GACGACCAACAGGTTGTTCGCGAACGGAAGCATCGCCGTCGCCACGGTGCCGATGAGAATGCCCCCGATGATCAGCTGGCGCTCCCGGCCCTGGCTCGAGAACCGCCCGGCGACCAGCGCGGACGCGAGGCCGGCGCCCCCCATCGCCCCCCACAGCAGCCCGACCACCGACGGGGTCGAGTGGAGCCTGCCGAGCACGAGGACGGGGACCGCGATGGCGAGCACGCCGTTGCCGATGTTGTAGGTGCTGAGTGTCAGCGCCAGGCCCCGCAGGCTCGGGTTGCGCAACATGTACTTGAGCCCGAGCCAGGCGTTGTGCAGCACCGAGCCGCTCACCGGCACCTTGTTGGGCGGATCGGGCAGACGCAGCATGATCGCCGCCGCAGCGACATAAACCGCAGCAGCCGACGCGAGCGCCCACTCGCCTCCGACCAGGCCGACGAGCGCGCCGGCGACCGGTGACGCCAGCAGGGTGGCGAGGACGTGTCCGCTGCTGTCCAATCCGTTGGCGTGCTCCCAGAGGTGACGAGGCGCCAGGATCGGAAACAGCGAGCGGGCGCCGGCCCAGCTGAGAGGGTTGGTCAGCGACGCGACCGCCACAATCGCGAGCAGTACCGGCGAGGGGAGCTCGTGCAGGGCCGACAGGCCGGCGATCGAGCCCAGTGCGGCAGCCGCCAGCGCATAGTCGAGCGTGACCAGGCGGGCGCGGCCGTAACGGTCGAGCAGAGCCCCAGCCACCGGGGAGACCACGATGCCAGGCAGCGCCGCCATGAATGCGGTCGCGCCGGCGAGCTGCGGTGAGTGATACCGCTGAAGCACGAAGAGGACAAGGGCGACGTAGGTCATCGTGCTTCCGGTCCGACCCAGGAGCAGCCCGGCGTACAGGCGCGCGAAGCCCGGAACGCGCATCAGCGCGCCATATCCGGCCGGCCGCGAGTCGCTCAGCGGCGGCTTCTCTAAACGGCCACGCGGCTGCGCGCCGGCGTTTTGGCCGGCCGCCGAGCCTTGACGGCGCCGTTCGAGCGGCCCCTCTTCTCCAGCAGCCGGCGGAGATACTGCCCCGTCGCCGACTCGGGCTGCTGGGCGAGGCCCTCCGGGATCAGCCAGTCCGCGGTCTTCAGCACGTCGAGGTTGTGTTCGATGACCACCACAGTGTTGCCATGATCGACCAGCCGGTGCAGGACCTGCAGCAGCCGCTCGACATCGGCGTAGTGGAGGCCGGTGGTCGGCTCATCGAGCAGGTACAGCGTCCGGCCAGTGTCGCGGCGCGACAGCTCGGCCGAGAGCTTCACGCGCTGGGCCTCACCGCCCGACAGCTGCGTCGCCGGCTGCCCGAGCCTTATGTAACCAAGACCGACGTCTTGCAGCGTGCGCAGCTTGACCTTGATCCTCGGCACGTTCTCGAAAACTTCGAGCGCCTCGTCCACCGTCATCTCGAGCACATCCGAGATCGAGTGCCCGCGGAACTTGACCTCCTGCACCTCGCGCGAGTAGCGCGTCCCGTGACACACCTCGCACGGCACGTAGACGTCCGGGAGGAAGTGCATCTCGATCTGGATGATGCCGTCACCCTGGCACGCCTCACATCGCCCGCCCTTGACGTTGAAGCTGAACCGACCCGGCTTGTAACCCCGCATCTTCGCCTCGGGCAGGCTCGCGAACAGGTCGCGCATGTACGTGAACATCCCCGTATAGGTCGCCGGGTTTGAGCGCGGCGTCCGGCCGATCGGCGACTGGTCGATGTCGATCGCCTTGTCCAGGTACTCGAGCCCTTCGATCGCTCGATGCGGCCCGGGCTTGTCCTTCGCCCTGTAGAAATGCTGCGCGACCTTCCGGCTGAGGATGTCGGTCACCAGCGACGACTTGCCCGACCCGCTCACGCCTGAAACCGCCACGAACGTGCCCAGCGGAATCGCCACGTCGATGTCTTTCAAATTGTTGGCGCGAGCGCCGCGGATCACGAGCTTCTTGCCGTTGCCCTTGCGTCGCTCCGATGGCATCGGAATCTCGCGGTCTCCGCGCAGGTACGCCGCGGTGATGGAGTTCGGATCCTTGAGCACGTCCTCGACCGGACCCGCCGCGATGATCTCGCCGCCGTGCTCGCCCGCGGCCGGCCCGATGTCGACCATGTAGTCGGCCGACCGGATCGTCTCCTCGTCGTGCTCGACCACGATGAGCGTGTTGCCGAGGTCGCGCAGCCGGAGCAGCGTGTTGATCAGCCTGCGGTTGTCGCGCTGGTGGAGACCGATCGAAGGCTCGTCGAGGATGTAGAGAACGCCCATCAGCTTCGACCCGATCTGGGTCGCGAGCCGGATCCGCTGCGACTCGCCGCCGGACAGCGTGTTCGCCGCCCGCTCCACGGTGAGGTACTCCAGCCCCACGTCGATCATGAACTGCAGCCGCTCGCGGATCTCCTTGAGGATCCCTCGCGCGATGAGCTGCTCGCGTTCGGTGAGCGACAGCCGGTCGAAGAAGTCGATGGCGGCGCTCACCGAGAGCGCGCACACCTCCGAGATGTTGCGGTCGGCCACGGTCACCGCCAGCGACTCGGGCTTCAGCCGGCGCCCCTTGCACGTCGGGCACGGCTTGTCCGACATGTAGCGCTCGAGCTCCGCCTTCAAGAAATCGGACTGCGTCTCTTCATAGCGCCGCTGGAGGTTGGCGACGACGCCCTCGAACGGCGCCTCGTACCACCGCTCGTGCCCGTACTGGTTTCGGTAACCGAAACGGATCTTCTTGTCGCCCGTGCCGTTCAGCAGCACGCTCTGGTGCTGTTTGCTCAGCTTCGACCATGGCTTGTCCATGTCGATCCCGAAGTACTTGCTGACGGTTTCCAGGAGCTCCGGGTAGAAGAACTGCGAACGGCTCCACGCCGCGATCGCGCCCTCGCGCAGCGAAAGCGACGGGTCGGGGACGACCAGGTCTCCGTCGACGACCAGCTGCGAGCCGATCCCGGTGCACACCGGACACGCCCCATGCGGGCTGTTGAACGAGAAGTTGCGCGGCTCGGGCTCGGGCACGCTCGTGCCGTCGTACGGACACATGTAGTCCTGCGACATCTGAATCTCATCGCCCTGTGCCGGGACGATGATCACTGAGCCGCCGCCCAGCCTGGCGGCCGTCTCGATCGAGTCCACCAGCCGCGTGCGCTGGTCGGGCCCGACAACGATCCGGTCGACCACGACCTGGATGTCGTGCTTCTTGTTCTTGTCGAGCGGGATCTTCTCCCCCTGCTCGTACAGGCTCCCGTCCACGCGCACACGCACGTAGCCCGACTTGCGCACGTCTTCGATCAGCGACCTGTACTCGCCCTTGCGGCCCTTGACCACCGGTCCGAGGACCATCACGCGCGTGCCTTTCGGCAGCTTCTCGACGTGGTCCGCCATCTGCTCCACGGTCTGCCGCCGCACCTCGCGGCCGCAGACCGGGCAGTGCGGAAGGCCGACGCGCGCATAGAGAAGACGCAGGTAGTCGTAGACCTCGGTCACCGTGCCCACGGTCGAGCGTGGGTTCTTCGAAGTGCCCTTCTGGTCGATCGAGATCGCCGGCGACAGGCCCTCGATGACGTCGACGTCGGGCTTCTCCATCTGGCCCAGGAACTGCCGGGCGTATGCCGACAGCGACTCGACGTAGCGCCGCTGCCCCTCGGCGTAGATCGTGTCGAACGCGAGCGACGACTTGCCCGACCCCGACAGGCCGGTGAACACCACCAGCTTGTCTCGAGGGATCGACAGCGTCACGTTCTTGAGGTTGTGCTCGCGCGCGCCGCGAATCGTTATCTGATCAGTCGGCATGAACTCCGAATCATTCCTTTTCTCGCGTGACTGCAAACGTTGCGCTCGCTGTCGCGACCAGCCGGCCGTCCTGGCCGGCGACCGTGCATTCGGCCACGGCCGTGCGCCGCCCAGCGTGGATGACGTGCCCGGTCGCGCGGAGCGTTTCGCCGACCTTCGCGGCATTGATGAAGTTGAGCTTCAGGTCGAAGCTCATCGCGCGGACGACGCCGGGTTTCAGCGTACGCACTGACCGTCCCATCGCGGAGTCGGCCAGCGTGCTGATCATGCCTCCGTGCACGAAACCAGAGTGGTTGGCCATGTCTTCCGTGGTCGTCATCTCCACGACCGCTGCGCCCTCGCCGGTCTCGACGAGCCGCAGGCCGAGCCACGCCCAGGCGCGCGACGGCGCAGCTTGCTTGACGTCACTCACGGCCCTGCCCCTCCGGCACCGGCATGCAGGTCGACGAGGCGCGCGCGACCAGCCGCCCTTTCTCATCCAGGACGTCCGCCTCGCTGAAGAGCAGCGTCTGCTTCATCTCGACGACCCGGCCCACCGCCCGCAGCCGCCCCTCGACCACCGGCCGCAGGAAGTTGATCTTCAGCTCGATGGTCGTGTTCCACACACCGTCCTCCTGGAGGGT
>VBGM01000090.1:23215-33177 GCA_005880855.1 Chloroflexota bacterium | reverse complement strand
CCTGCGACGCCAACCCTTGTGACCCCTCCCACATCAGGCCATCGACCGATATGCGACCGATATACCGCGGCAACCCTAGCACCGCCCCAAGGCGTCGTCAAATTTCGTGTCGAAAGGCGGACGGGCTTGGCCCGGCCGCGACCCGGGTGGCATGAATGTCTCCAGCATTGCTGGCAACCGGTGCCGCAATGACGCTTCCTTTCCGGAATCGTCTAGTCCGGAAGGGGCGCGCCCTTGGTCTCGGGGAGCAGGAGCAGCAGCCCCGCGCCCGCCAGGGCGACGACCCCAGTCAACGCCAGGGCGGGGCCCAGTCCGACGGACTGTGACAGGACCCCGACCGCCTGGAGGCCGGCGACTGATCCCACCGCCCCCGCGACCGCCCCGGTGGCCTCGGCGGTCGCCCTGGCCCGGGTGGGAAAGAGCTCGCCGGACCACGCCCCGAGGACCGGCGTGGCGGCGCTCGCGAAGGCGCTCCACAGCACGTTGCCGACCACGAATCCGGGCATGCCGGTGGCGAAGCCCACGCTGGCGGCTATCGCGGTGGCGCCGGTGAGGGCGGCTCCTGGAGCCCGGCGTCCGAAGCGGTCGCTGAGGTAGCCGCCGGCCACGTATGAGGCTGCGCCCACCACCCCCGATATGGCGATCAGCACGCTGATCCCGGCAGGGCTCATGTGCAGATATCGGGTGGCGAACAATGTGAACAGGAGCCCGGCGGGTTCGAGGAGGACGGCCAGCAGGGCAGTCGTCGCGGCGATGATGAACAGCCGCCGGCGCCACGGCGGCTCCATCAGCAGGCGGAGCACCGAGCCGGAAGGCCTCACGCGCGTCCACAGGCTCCCTTCGGGCAGCCGCATCCATATGAGCGGGGCGGCCACGAATCCCACCACGCCGGCGGCGAACAGCCAGCGCCAGTGCGGGGCCACGATCGGATAGGCGACCACGGTGATGGCGGCGCCGGCCCCGCTCAGAATCGCGAGCACGCTCACCGCCTGGCCTCGCCTGCCAGGTGGCGCCTCTTCGACGATCAAGGCTGTGGCGACCCCGCCGACCAGGACCTCGAAGCACACCGCGACCAGGCGCAGGAAAGCTAGCGCGTCGAGGCTCGGCGCGAATGCGCTGGCAAAGTTGGCGACGGAAAAACCGGCCACACCGACGGCGATCAACCGCCGGCGGCCGAACCGATCGGCAAGCGTAGCGAGCGGCAATGCGCCGAGGCCGCCCAGGGCGAGGATCGAGCCCAGATTGCTGAGGTCTGGCACCCGGGCATGAAAGTCACCCGCGACCGCGGGTAAGGCCAGGACCAGGACCGAGCCGTCGAACGCGGTGAGCACGACCGCCAGGCCGGCCCAGACCAGCGTCCGCCTCTGCATCGCGTCCAGCCGCACCACCTAGAGGAGCCGAAGCCTCCTGAGCAGGTATGGGCCAGGGCCCAGGAATCCACAGGTGGCCGCGATATGAACGATCGACACGCCGATGAGAGAAGGCGGGCCGGGCAGGAGCCAGAACGCGAGGCCGAGTGGGATACCGGCGAGCGCGGTCGCGAGCGTGTCGGCCCACGGCCAGCCGAGACGGTGATAAAGGACGTAGGAGGCGGTGCCCACGGCAAATCCGACCGGCGCCCCGAACGCGATGCCGAGGCCCCCCTGGAGGAGGCCTCTGAAGAAGGCCTCCTCGATGGGGCCGTTGACGGCATAAAAGCCGGCCTGGAACCAGGCGTCGTCCGCCGCCCCTGGCACGAGCAGCGCGGCACGGCGCCGGGCGAGCCATCGCTGCACCAGTGCCGCCGCGACGAAGAGCACGGGCCCGGCCACGGCCGCGAACGCCAACTGGACACCGATCTGTCCAGTTGAAAACCCAAGCCACCGCGGTCGCCATCCGATCTCTACCACGGCCACCACGACGGCGAAAGGCAGCAGGCGGCGGACGAGGTCGGGGCCCATCCAGGCCCAGCTGTCTGGAATACGCGTCAGCACGGCCCGCGTTCCAGCCTTCATGGAGTTCGAGCTCTACTTCGATTATCTGTGCCCGTTCGTGTATCGGGCCTCATTGCTGCTCGCGAGCGTCGCTGCCGAGCGGAGCCCGGATGTGAGCTGGCGTTACTTCTCGCTCACGCAGGTGAACTCGAAAGACGACGGCTGGACGATTTGGGATGCCCCGGCGGCAGATCGGGTACGGGGCAGGCTTGCGTTCAAGGCCGCGGAAGCGGCCCGGCGGCAGGGCCGGTTCGACGTGTTTCATCCTGCCCTCCTCGCCGCCCGTCATCAGGCGCGATCGGACATCGACGACGTCCGCGTGATCGAGCAGGTGGCCGAAGACTCGGGTCTCGACCTCGAGCGCTTCCGACTGGACGTCGATGATCCGTCGATCATGCAAGCGCTCGCACGCGACCACATGCAGGCGGTTGCCAAGCACGGCGTGTTCGGAACCCCGACCTTTGTGTTTCCCAACGGCGCCTCAGCGTACATTCGCCTGGCGGAGGCACCGGCCGGCGCCGAGGCCGTGGACCTGTACGACAGGATGATTGGTATAGCAGCCGACGAGCCTCGCGTTCTCGAGATCAAGCGCCCCGTCCGACCTTCACCCGACTGAGGCACTCCTTTACACGGTTTTACTGCATCGGGTAGTTGAGTGCCCCCGTACGTTTTTTGCCAAAGGGGGTAATGCGCTCTTTGGGAATGGGATGTTGAATCGCTGGTTCTTCGCCCCGCGCTCGCCTTCGGGGTCGAACGGCGGGGAGCACAATGACGATGATTCGCCGGTAAAAGAGGCGGACTTCATCGTGCTGCCCGCCGCAGCCAGCGATTCCTGGCGGACGTGGCTCATGACCGGAATTCGGAAACGACCGTTCGACCGCCGACGCGTGCGCGGCGCCAACAAAGGCCTGAAGAAGATGCTGGTCGAGGGCACGCCACCGAATGATGGGACACTGCCGTGGAACGATTTCTCGAGCGCGATGGTCCGGCAGTCGGTCGACGAGGCGCTGAACACGCTGCCCGCCGGCCACAAACAGGCTGTCAAGCTGGCCTACTTCGGTGGTCTCACAAACGAAGAGATCGCTGAGCACCTGGGCATTGGTGAAGGCGCGGTTCGGCGGAAGCTGCGGGAAGCGCTGAGAGCGGTCAGCGCCCATGTCGAAATGGGTCGAGCGGCGGCGAGACGCACCATCTACGCGTTCGCCGGATGGTTTGCCGCCCGGTCGATCCTCGACACGGTCCGTCGCGGCGCCGAGAGCGCGTCCGACCACGCGGCTCAGGTCGCAGTCGTCGTCGCTTGCGGCGCAGTGACAGCCGGCGTGCTCGCGAGCCAGGCGCCGTCGCCGGCACAGCTGACCCAGGTGGATCGCGGCCGCATCAGCGCTGCCGCACCGGCATCGCTACCCACCAAGAGCTTGCCGATCAATCCAGTCACGGCTCCTGTCACCGTGCCCACCCTGCCCGATCCGACTTCGGTGCCAGTCAGTGTGCCGGTGCCTCCAGTGAAGGACCCGGTCGACCTGCCCAATCTCCCCATCAAGCTGCCCCACCTGCTGAAGCTCATCTAGCTGTTCCGCGCGTAGATGGCCACGCCATCCACCACCGCTACGAGGCGGTACTTGGTGCCGACGAGTTTCTGCACCACGGGATAGTTGCGCATCGGATACATGGCGAAGTCGCTCCAGTTCGCTGCCGCGGTATCGACGATCATTGCGGGCGGGTTTCGCTCGAGGTCGGCCTGAAGCTCCGGCCACACATCCGGCGCGGTGTCCCAGTTGTTGGGCGGCAGGCTCGACCCGCGGGCGAAACCGCGCAGGAAACCAGGGAAACGGCTCGCCATCTCGCGGTCCGACTCCACGTAGAGCGCGGGCCAGTCGCCCCAAACAAAGACACGGTCGTTGAGTTTGGTGTGGGTGCGGATGTACGTCGCCACCAGCTCGTGCTTGGCTATCGGCGGGCTCCAGTCGTAGGTCAGTGGATCCGCGACGATGTCGTAAGCGCCCCACCACAGAGCCGGCCCGACGACGCCGAGCGCGACGACAGCGGCGACTTCCCGCTGGAGCGGCGAGTGCAGCGCGTGATCGATCGCCAATGCCGCCAGCAGCGCGAGCGGTCCCATCACCTGGATGAAGTAGTGCCATGAGAGGTGGCCGCCGGCGAGCGAACCGATCAGCGACGCGACCAGCCAGGCCGTGACGAGGCGGTGGGCCGGCACGAGTCGCTTCCACCGCGCGGCCCACGCAATCGCTGCTATCCAGAGGACCGCCGTCGCCAGCGCGAATGGAAGCACGCTGTCCTGCGCCCGTGACCAAACGAGCGCCGGCGTCCAGCTCGTGCCGGCGTACTGCGCCAGGATCCCGATCGTCCAGCGCCAGAAACCTGTGAACGAACCGGTCAGCGCCAGCAGCACTCCATCCGCCACCAGGCCGGCGGCGAGGCCGCCAGCGAACGTGAACAAGGCCCGCAAACGCGTTTCGCGCGGCTCGAGGTATGCGAGCGCAAACGGCAGCAGCAGGACCTGGATGGCGGCGGACTGCCTGAGTGCACCGGCCGCGGCCAGAAGCAACCCAGACCACACCCATCGCCTCTGGAGCATGAGCAGCACGGACGCCGTGAGCGGCAGCATCATGAACACCTCGGTGTTGGCGGCCAGCAGCCGCGGGTTGCCCGCTGCGGTCACGACGCCGTAGAAGATCGCCGCCAGCACGCCCGCCCTCGTACTTCCCACCTGCCGCCCCGCCAAGAAGATGAGGAACGCAGTCGCGATTACGGCGAGCAGCGCGACGGCGTGGATCGCGGCCATCTGGTATGTCCCGAAGACCCGGAATGTGGCCGCATACACCCAGAAGATGCCCGGCGGCTTGTTGTCCACGCCGCCCTCCGCGTACAGCGGGCCGCCCATGTTCATGAGGGCGGCGATGGAGCCGTAGATCGCCTCGTCTCCGTCGAGAAGGCGATGAAAGAAGGACGGCACGTGCGGAAGAACGATCGCCAGCGCGGCAAAGCCCGCGACAGCCGGCGGGTTGAGGGTTCGGCGGTGGGTCGCGGTCGTGGACATGGCGCGCACCTATATTGCTGTACGTTCGGATCGTGGCCTTGATTCGGCGCTTCTTGATGCCGGTCGCGATCGCCGCCATCGTCACAGCGCTGGCCTTGGACCTGTGGAACCCAAGCGAACCCATTGGCATCGACTTCCACACATATGAGGCCGCGGCGCGGGTCGGCATCGAGCAGGGCTGGTCGCGCATCTACGACCAGTCGCTCGTCGCTGCCGCGCAGAAGGACCTCGTCCCCAATCAGCCGGCGCAGCCTTTTTTGAGTCCGCCTACGACCGCCTGGCTGGCCGCGCTGTTCGCGCCGCTCCCTTACTGGCCGTCCTATTACGTCTGGGCGCTGTTCACGTTTCTCGCCTTTGCGCTGGCCCTCGCATGGGCGTCACGCGACAAAGGATGGCGACGCTGGGTGGTGGCGGCCGGGGCGCTGTCGCCGTGGTGGGTGCTCCACGCGGTGCACCTCGGCCAGGTGGTTCCGCTGGTGGCCGCCGGCGTCGTGGTCGCATCGCGACTGGTGCATGAGCGTCGCGATGTCGCCGCGGGCGCTGCGCTCGCGCTGGTTGCGTTGAAACCGAACACCGCGTTCCTGGTTCCGTTCGCTCTTCTCGTCGCCGGCCGGTACCGTGCGTTCGCGACGTGGGCGGGCGTGGGCGTCGTCATTGCGATCGTGGCCGTCGCCACGATGGGCTCGGGCGGCACGTCAGCCTACATAGATCAGCTGGCCGGGCCGCTCCCTGCTGGCGCGGACTACCTGACCCTCGAGGGCGCGCTCGGCGTGAACGGCACAGTCGCGTTCGCTGCGCGGATCGTCATCGTGGCCGCGAGCCTCGCCGCGGCATTTCGGCTGCGTCACTCGACCGGCCTTGCCATCGCGTCTGGCACGTTGGGATCACTGCTGGTCGCGCCGTACCTCCATGGCTCGGATCTCTGCCTGCTGAGCGCGGCCGCGTGGATGGTATGGCAAGAGCGACCCGCCGTCGTCTGGCGTGTGCCGATCGCGGTGGGCTGGCTAATATCCACGCCAACGATTGCCTGGACCTCCCTCAGCTTCAGCCTCAACCGTTGGCCGGTCATCGAGCTCGCGTTGCTCGCGGCCCTGGTCATCGAAGCTTGGTGGCCGGGGCGGCGGCGCCAACCGGCGTTAACAGGCAAGGCTGACCTCGGAGAACCGGCCACCGCATAATCCAAGAGCCCGCCGCCAGAGGTACACGCTTTGCCAATCGACATCCAGGACATCAACGGCCCACTCCGAGTGCTCGCCGGGCCGGGCACCGGAAAGACCCGCGCGCTCGTCGACCTGTACGAGCAGGCTGTGCTTCGGCGCGTCGCGACGCGCGACCAGATCCTCGCCCTGACGTTTTCGACCGGGGCCGCCGAGGAGATCGGCCGGCGAATCGACGAGCGCCTGCAGGACGACTACGGCGAAGCGTGGATCTCAACGTTCCACAGCTTCTGTTGGCGGGTGCTGCGTGACCACGCGCCTGATGCGCACCGAATGCTCATCAACAGCTTTCAGGAATCGATCGTCATGCGGCAGGTGCTGGCCGAGGTCGATCCGGACGTGCTCGGGGCGCTCGTCGGCGTGCGCAGGTCAGACGCGTTCGCCCGCGACCTGCTCGGGTTCGTGTCACTCATGAAACAGAACCTTGTGCACCCGGCCGCGTTCATCCTGGCCACTGAGGCGGGCGGCAGCGATCGGCTTCGCGCGCTCGCTGCCACCTACCAGGCGTACCAGGATCGGCTGCGCGGCGCGGGCATGGTCGACTTCCGCGACCTGATCATCGGCGCCATCGAGCTCCTGCAGTCAAGGCACGAGCTGCGCGAGCAGCTGCGCGCCAAATTCCAGCTCGTCCTCGTCGACGAGTTCCAGGACGTCGACCCGGCGCAGTTCCAGCTCCTGCAGCTGCTGGCTCCACCCGAATCGCGCCCGCGCCTGGTCGTCGTCGGCGACCCCGATCAGTCGATATACGGCTTTCGCGGCACCGTGCCTCGCCTGCTCGGCATCGACTTTCCCGCCGTCTACGGCGCGGCGACGATGTCCCTGGACGACTGCTGGCGCTGCTCGCAGGAAGCGCTCGACGCCGGCGAGCGGCTGCTCGGGGCGACACAGCCCGGCCGGACGCGACGCAAGCTTCGCTCGGTGGCGGGGATCGCGCCTCCGTCGGTGGTCGTCGCGCACGAAGGCGATGCCCTCGACGAGGCTTTCTTCTGCGCCCGAGAGATCAAACGCCTCCATGGATTGTTTCCGGACCTGCGGTTGGATGACTTCGCGATCCTCCTGCGAAGCACGACCGCGATGGGAGCTCCTTTCGAGGAGGCGCTGCGCGCGCTCGACGTGCCCTACGAGGTGCGCGGCTCCGGGGCGACCGCGCGCAATGAGGTGGTCAGGTTCCTGGTCGGATATCTCGAGTCTCTGCGCAAGCCGGATGACCCCGAGGCTTTCGAGAGCGCGCTCGCATCCAGCCTCGGCGGCGTCGGCTCGCGGACTCTGAGCCGCCT
The DNA here is from genome assembly GCA_005880855.1 of Chloroflexota bacterium. Classification (GTDB taxonomy): domain Bacteria; phylum Chloroflexota; class Dormibacteria; order Dormibacterales; family Dormibacteraceae; genus UBA10449. The sequence goes on along the minus strand of VBGM01000090.1, from coordinate 25,652 downwards.
GCGCGCCCACGCGTTCGAGCAGGCCAGGCCGCTGCCGCGCGTGATGCGCCGGCTGATGTACGTGCTGGCGCACAAGGACCCACAGCGATACCCGCTGCCCTGGGGCGGCGAAGCGCCGACTGAGCCCCCGACCCCGCCTGACTATTACGAATACCTCACCGAGCCCGAGCTAGATGCACTGCATGCGGCGATGGTCGGGCGCCATAAGCTCCTCGATCGCGCCAGGAAGTTGCCCCTCGCGAGCCTCGCCTATTCGGTGCTCATCGAGGACGGGGCGATGGGCAAGCTGCTCGACCTCGAGCTTCAGGCACAGGAGCGCACTCAGGCGATGGCCGACCTTCGCTCCACCATCGAAGGCCTCGAGGCCGTCGAAGAGGTGTACGAGAGACTCCACGGATCGAAGCCGCTGCTTTCGGAGGTCGGCGGGTCTCTGGACGCACTGCTCGCCGGCGCCGCTGACGACGCGGAACCGGCCGTTGCGCAACCTGACGCCGTACAGGTGATGACCGTTCACCAGGCCAAGGGCCTGGAGTTCCAGGTCGTATTCGCGGCCGGGTTCGCGCATGGGCTCTTTCCATCTGAAGCGCGCCCGCATCCACTCCTCGACGAAGGGGACCGTTCCTGGCTCGAAAAATTCAAGGTCGGTTTCATGCCCTCGTGGCCGTCCGATCCCGACGGGCATCTCGCTGAAGAGGCACGCCTGGCCTATGTGGCGTTGACCCGCGCCCATCGCGTCTATGTGACATATGCGGACGCATACCTGCGGCAAGCGGGTCCATCCGTGTTCATCGGGATGGCCGAACCCGAAGCCGAGAGGAAAGAGCTCACGCGCGCGTCGGCGCGGCTCGAACCGGCCGACGTTCTTCTCGCGCGTGAGGCAGAGGTGATCATCGCCGCTCACCGCGAGAGCGTGAGCGAGACCGTCGCGGCGCGCGCGCAGGCGCTCGGGCTCGATGTGACCTTCATCGCGGATCGCGACTCGGGGGAGCCTTTCGAGCCGTACGGCGGCGATCGCAACCCCGAGCGCGTCGAGATCGATCACTTCAGCCCGACCACGCTCAATGACTACCTGAAGTGCCCCCGACTCTATTGGTACAACCACCACCCGGGGCTGGCCGAGGAGCCGAGGTCGGTGGCGATGGAGCGCGGTGGCTTCCTGCACGAGGTGCTCGAGGACTTTCACCTGCAGGAGGCGGATTGGCGGCCGCTCGAGTCGGAGGGGCAGAAGGAGTGGCTCGAGAAAGTGCTGCAGAAGCACCTCGAGGGCTACCTCTCGCGCATGGAGGGGACGCTCGACCGCAAGCGCGAGGAGAAGCAGGTGCGCTCGCTGCTAGGCAACTACATCCGCTTCGTCACCGGCATGCAGCCGATCCGGCGCATGGGCACCCTTGCGCTCGAACGGCGCTTCCATCTCCAGCTGGACGGGGCCGAGATCGTGGGCAAGATCGACCGCGTCAACGACGTTGGCGACGGCGAGGTCGAGGTCATCGACTACAAGACCGGCTCCGGCAAGCCGATGCGCTGGGCGTACGAAGCCTACTTCGGGCCCGAGCTGTATGACGTCCAGCTGGCTCTCTACTACCTGGCCTGCAAGTACGGATTCGACGACGAGGGAAAGCCGCTCGGATTCCAGCCGAGGTTCCTGTCGCTGTGGTACCCGAAGGATTGGGTGTGGGGTTCGATGCGCCAGGACATCTTCACGGTGGGGCGTCCTGCCGGCCTGAAGGAATATCGAGAGAAGGTGCTCGAGGCCGGTGACCTCGAGCGCAGCCGAGACATCGTGATGGGAGCGATCTCCCGCATCAAGGCCGGTCACTTCGAGCCGGCGCCGCGCTCTGACCTTCCCGGCACATGCATCACGCGCTTCGGATCCTGCCCGCATGCCGCCATCTGTCCTTTCGGTGGAGCGCCGCAGGAATGATCGCCCCCCAAACGCGGACGCTGAGTCCCGAGCAGGCGGCTGCGGCGCATGCCGGTCCCGAAGGTGCGTTCCTCATCGCGGCCGGGCCGGGCACTGGTAAGACCGCCACCGCGACCGAGCGCTTCTGCTGGCTGGTCGAGCACCGCGTGCCCGCGAGCGCCATCCTCGCCGTCACCTTCAACGATCGCGCCGCCGACGAGCTTCGCTCGAGGATCACCGAAGAGCTCGGCGCTCGGCGGCCCGACCTCGGGCCGGAAGTTCTCGACGGGGCCTGGATCGGAACCTTTCACGGCGTCTGCTCGCGCCTGCTCGACGAGTTCGCCTACCTGGTGGGTGCGCCCCGCGAGCTGCGCGTGCTCGACGAGACCGGACAGCGGCTGTTCGAACAGCGCCTGGTGGCACGGCTCCGTAGCGGTGAGGCCGCCCCGCTGGATCCCGATTCATTCACGGCGCTCGCCGTCGACGACCTCGACGAGCTGCTTCGATCGGGCCTGCGCTTCCTACTCAAGCTCAAGG
>VBGM01000090.1:13097-23182 GCA_005880855.1 Chloroflexota bacterium | reverse complement strand
CGACGCGATGGCGCGCCAGGCGGCGCATGCGGAGCTGGAGGCGATCGAGGTCCTCTATCTCGTCTATCGCACTTACGAAGAGGCGTTGACGACCGATGGGCTTCGCGATTTCGACGACCTCATCCTCGACGTCATCGATGCCCTCGAACGCGTGCCCGAGTTTCGACGCCGGTGTCGCGAGCGCTTCCAGTACCTGCTCGTCGACGAGTTCCAGGACACCAACCGCATCCAGCTCGACCTCATCCGTCTGCTCGCCGCCGAGAACTTTGGAAACGTCGCGGTGGTGGGCGATGCCAAGCAGTCGATCTACGGCTGGCGTGACGCGGAGATCGAGAACATCCGCAGCCGCTTCGGCGGCAAGCGCCTGCCCCTGACCCACAATCGCAGGTCGTACCAGGAGATCCTGGATTGCGCGACCGCATTTATCCGCCGCGACCCCGATTTCGCCGACGAGCCGGACCTGGTGGCGACGCGCGGCACAGGTGAGCGCCCGGTGACGGTGGTCATGGCGCCCGACTCTCGGACGGAGGCGCGATCGGTGGCCGAGACGATCAGGCGGCTCTACCGAGGCGGCCGGAAGTTCTCGGACATCGCCATCCTCGCGCACTCGATCCGCATGCTCCCACGCGATTTCGAGGACGAGCTGCGCCGGCAGGGCATCCCATACCTCACGAGCGGGGGGTCTGGTTTCTTCGACCGCCAGGAGATAAAGGACGTGCTGGCGATGCTGCGGCTTACCGAGAACCCGATGGACGACGGTGCTCTCGTACGGGTTCTGCAGGGCCCGATCGTGCGGCTGCCTGACCGGGGCCTCTACCGCATGGCCGCGAGGCGATTCGGGCGGCGCGGCATGCGTCTGCGCGACTGCTTCGAGGCTTCGAGGCTCGAGGGCTTTCCGGAGATGGACCCGAAGGTGGCGGCGAGCGCGGCGGCCCTCGTTGGCCTGACTGACGGCCTAGGTCGACTCCGGGATGCCCTCACCGTGGCGGACATCCTCAACCGCCTGCTCGAGGAAACGGGCTACCTGCGGTGGGCGGAGCTTCGTGCGCAGCGAGACGGCAGCCCCCGCGCGCTGCTCAACCTGCGCAAGGTCTTCCAGCTTGCGTCTCGCTTCGAACGCGAGCTCGCGCTGGCAGGCATTGGAGATTTTGTGCGCCACCTCGACCAGGTCATCGACGCCGAGCTGCCGGTCGGCGAGGCCAGCGAGGAGTCGGCCGCCGCGGACGCCGTCTCGCTGCTCACGATTCATGCCGCCAAAGGGCTCGAGTTCCCGGTCGTGTTCCTGGTCAACCTGCGGCCGGCACGAGCCCGTGACACCGAGCGCCTTTTCTTCGACCCCGACGGGCTCGGCTTCGTGATGAAGAACTGGCGTGGCGAGAAGCACCCGCGCTACCAGAGCACCTCACCCGGCGAGCCGGCGGTGAAGCTGGCGATCGGCGAGCGCAGGCGAATCGTATATGTCGGGCTTACACGCACCAAGGACGCCCTCTACGTGACGGCGACGCGCGAGGAGCAGTCGGCGCGCGAGGTGGAGATGGGGGAGCAGGACCATTTCGCGGAGATCCTCAGCTGGGGACTCGCGCACCCGGAGTCGGCCAACGTGGTGGAGGCGGAGCAGCTCGAGCTCCCGGTGCCGCGGCCGGCCAACGGCGCCGCCCCCGACGGCTCGGCGGTGGTGGCCGCCGTACTCGAGCGCATGGAGGCGATCCAGCCGAGACGTCCCGTCGAGGTGCCGGAGGCGCCGCTCGAGATCCGACTCAGCTTTTCGCAGCTGCACGACTTCGAGATCTGCCCTGTTCGGTATCGGTTCAGCCAGGTATGGCGCGTCCCGGCGCCTCCCGATGACCTGCTGCCGCGATTTGCGCGAACGACCAACGCCACCGAGGTCGGCGCCGCGGTGCACGAGGCCCTCGCCGCGTGGCACGCGTCGGGCGGCGACCTGCTCGGCCGCTATGAAGGTCCCGAGGCGGGCAGAGAGATGCTTAGCGCTTACCTCGCCCATCCCCTGGCCGCAGCCAAGACGCTGGGCGTGGAGGTGGGCTTCAACCTGCGCCTCGGCCGAACGAGGGTGCGCGGAATCGTCGACCGCATTTGCGAGCTGGACGGGCGCACGGTGCTGGTCGACTACAAGACCAACGCCACGATGGACGCATCGCTGATCGAGGCCTACACGACCCAGCTTCGTCTCTACTCGCTGGCCGCCGGTCGTGGGCTGCTGCCGGGCGGCGCCGGTCCGCGCCTCGTGCTGTTCGACCTCCGCCGCTCACACTCGGTCGAGGTGACCGCGGACGATGCCGCCGTCGCTGCGCGCGTGGCGGCAGTGTCGCAGCGCATCGCGCAGGGTGATTTCGTACTCGGCCCTGAGAATGCTCAGAGGCCCTGCTCGATGTGCGCGTTCAGGCCGATCTGCGCCGACGCACGCACCTAGTTATGGACGCGTCGCCTGAAGTCCGCTACTTCGAGCGAAGGCAGATCAAGGAGGCGATCGCCTTCGCGGAGGCCGGCGGCATTGCGGTGCATCGCAATTTCGACCACTACCACGGCTCGACGATTCGAGGCATGACGAGGGAGCGGCCCTTCCTCCATGTGATCGGCCTGCGCTCCAACCTGGAGGCCTGGGGCCGCCAGCGCGGCCTGCGGCCGGAGTGGATCCAGCCCGAGAAACGTCGCAAAGTAGCCCATTACGACGTTTTCGGGGAGCCCGCCGAGCGGCTCATACAAGAGCTGACGAGTGGCTCTTGATGCTGAATGACGCAATGCGTTATGCTGCGTTGCGTCATCAATATCAGGAGATAGGAGAAACATGAGCACAGACATCACGTCCACGGTGGAAGAGGTTGCGTTTGGGGCGGCCAGGACGGCCAGAGAAGTCGCCGCCGACCCGATCGGATCGGCGCGCAAGCAGGTCAAGGACCTGGAGCGCAAGGGCACCCCGTCAGCCCGTAAGGCCAACCGCAGGCTGAGCGCACGGATCAACGCCGCGACTGCGCCGGCGAAGGAGGCGGTCATGGGCTTCGCCGAGACCGCGTCGAACGTCGCCAGCGAGCTGCTGCCGGAGCGCATCGCGATCAAGGGCCTTCAGCTCGTCAAGTTTCAGGCCCGGCGCCAGGACCCCGTCGGTGACGTCGCCAAGCGCGCGCTGAGAATCTTCAACGGATCCTTCAAGACCGTCGCGCGCGTGGCAAGCCGGCTGGAGCGTGCCAGCGAGTTGCCGGCGCGCTCTTCGGCTACCGCATCGAAGTCACGCACAACTCGCCGCCGCTCGACGCGGCGCACCAGCTCGCGCCGCAGCGCGGCTGCGTAAGCCACACTCCCAAGCCAAGGGGCGCCGATTGCGGCGCCCCTTCACCACGCCCCTCGCCTTCCCGTGGCGTGTAGGCCGGACTTGTCCGGCCGTCCCTGACACTGCATGCGTCGCCAAACGTTGCGAAGCGGGGCCCTTTCTGTAATCAAATCCCGGGGAAAGTGAGCAGCGCCGCGAAGCGGCGCGATGAGCGGAAACCGCCGAGGTTGCCGCTCATAACTTACCCTTGCACGGCTGATGAGCGTGGTGTGCACGGGCTCAATCGCCTTCGACTACATCCTGAGCTTCAAGGGACGATTCAAAGACCACATCCTCCCTGACAAGACGCACATGATCAACCTGAGCTTCCTGGTCGACAGCCTGAAGAAGCGACGGGGCGGCGTGGCCGGCAACTATGCGTACAACCTCGCGCTCCTCGGCTACCCGAGCGCGGTGCTGGCGACCGCGGGATCCGACGCCGCCGAATATCGCGGCTGGCTGGAAGGTCTAGGCGTGGACTGCCGCGGCTTGCGTCTGATGGATGACGAGATCTCGGCGACGGGCTTCACGACCACCGACCTGGACGACAACCAGATCACCGGCTACTACGGCGGGGCCATGAACCTTGCCGGCACGCTAGGGCTTGACAACACAGTAGACGCGCCCGAGGCGGTGATCGTTGGCCCGAATGCGCCGGACGCGATGCTAAGGCTGGTGCGCGAATGCCGTCAGCGGGGCGTGCGCTGGGTGTTCGACCCCGCACATCAGCTTCCGCATCTGTCCGGCGACGATCTCCTCGACGGTGCGCGCGGCGCGTGGGTGCTGATTGGCAACGACTATGAGCTGGAGATGATCCAGCACCGCACCGGTCGCACGATGGACGAGCTGGTGGAGCTATCTGGGCTGGTCGTGACCACGCTTGGTCGACAGGGGTCGCGAATCGACAAGGGCAAGAGGTCGCACGTCATCGCGGCGGCGCCGGCGCGCGTCGAGTCAGATCCCACCGGCGCCGGCGATGCGTACCGCGCAGGCCTGGTGGCGGGGTTGCTGCGTGGCCTCGACATTCCCACCGCGGGGGCGGTCGCGTCACTCGCGGCCACCTACGCGGTCGAGCAGGTGGGGACGATCGAGCATGCCTATTCGCGCGAGGAATTCTCGGCGCGTTTCCACGAGGCTTTCGCGACCGCCCTTCCGCGCAGCTTCTGGGGCCCTGCCGCCTGATCTGAGTTCCGTTACGATCGGGACACCTTGGGGGTGGTCGCGGTCGAGGTCGTCGACCTTCGTAAGTCTTACGGAGCCGTCGAAGCCGTTCGTGGCATCAGCCTCAGCGTGGCCGAGGGTGAAGTTTTCGCCCTGCTCGGTCCGAATGGGGCGGGCAAAACGACCACGGTCGAGATCCTCGAGGGATTCCGTCGCCGCGACTCGGGCGATGTGTCGGTGCTGGGTTTCGATCCCGCGCACGGAGATCGAAAGCTAAAAGAGCAGCTCGGGATCGTCCTCCAGACCTCGGGTGTGGACCCCTACCTGACCGTGGCTGAGACAGTGGACATGTTCCGAGGCTACTACCCCAAACCTCGCCCACGCGACGAGGTGCTCGAGCTGGTGGGCTTGACCGAGAAAGCGGACTCTCGTGTAACGAAGCTGTCGGGTGGGCAGCAGCGCCGCCTTGACGTGGCGATCGCTCTCGCGGGTGATCCGCGCCTGTTGTTTCTCGACGAACCCACTACTGGCTTCGACCCCAGTGCGCGCCGCAACGCGTGGGAGGTCATCAAAGGCCTGGCCGGCCTGGGCAAGACCATCTTCCTCACCTCCCATTCCATGGACGAGGTCCAATACCTTGCTGACCGCGTCGTGATCATCGCGGCCGGCAAGGTCGTCGCTGAGGGCACGCCGGACACGCTGGCCGGCCGCGAGAAGGCCGCGGCGATAGTTCGTTTCCAGATGCCGGAGAACGCCGTGCTCCCCGGAGGTCTTGGCCTGGTTGCGCGCATCGATGACGGCATCGTCAGGCTGGAAACCGGCGACCCGACCCGAACTCTGTACGAGCTCACATCGTGGGCCGTCCAGAGCGACATAGAGCTCGGTGGTCTGGAGGTGACGCGGCCCTCGCTCGAAGACGTCTACCTGGAAATCACAAAGAACGTGGCCGGCTCGGAGACGAAGGAATGAAGGATGTCCAGCTAGCTCTTAGACAGGTGCTGTACATCAACAAGGCGTTTGTACGCAGCCCATTTGCCGCCTTCTTCACGCTCGTCTTCCCGATCATGTTCCTCGTGATCTTCTCGGTGATTTTCGGCAATGGCAGCGTTGAGGTTGCCCGCGGTGTAACCGTCCGCACTGCGACGTTCTACGTGCCCGCGATCGCGGCGTTCTCCGTCATCACGGCCTGCTACACGAACATCGCGATGTCTCTCAGCATCGCTCGCGACTCCGGTGCGCTTAAGCGCATGCGCGGCTCGCCGATGCCGGCGTGGGCCTACATGTTCGCTCGCATCGTCCATGCGGTGCTGGTCGCAGTCTTGCTGGTAATCATCTGCGCTGCCTTCGGCGCCGTGTTCTATCAGGCCACATTGCCGACGAGCACCCTGCCGGCATTTCTTGTGGCACTGGTCGTCGGAGCGGCCACGTTCTGCGCTCTGGGCGTGGCGGTCACGAGCGTGATTCCGACCTCCGACGCCGCGCCCGCGATCGTCAACGCTTCGGTGTTGCCGCTGATGTTCATCTCCAACGTGTTCATCCCGCTTCAGAACCCACCTCAGTGGATCGACATCCTGGCCAAGATCTTTCCTGTGCGTCATTTCTCTGATGCGTTGATCGGTTCTTTTTTTCAGCTGAATGGTTCCGGCCTCCACACGAACGATCTTCTCGTGCTCGGTGCCTGGGGCCTTGGCGGCGTGATCGTCGCCCTGCGCCTGTTTGATTGGGAGCCACGCATCTGAGATGGCATCTGTTTTCTCCCGGATCATCGCCGGCGAGCTACCCGCCCGTTTCGTGTGGAAGGACGCCCGCTGTGTGGCGTTTCTCTCCAACCGCCCACTGCGTCCCGGCCACACGCTGGTGGTGCCTCGCGAAGAGATCGATCACTGGCTCGACCTCGACACCGACCTGCTGGCCCACGTGGTGATCACCGCCCAGTCGATCGGCAAAGCCCAGATGGCGGCGTTCAAGCCGGCGCGCATCGGGCTGATGCTCGCGGGACTCGAGGTTCCACACGCCCACTTCCACGTGGTCCCGATCCGCGGCGTCCACGACCTGGATTTCGGCAATCAGGACCCAAACCCCGACGAAGGGATGATGGAGAAGGCGGCCGAGGCGATTCGCGCCGAGCTGAAGCTGCTGGGTTTTGCCGAGGCCGCGAGCTAGGCCTGAACCAGTGATCGCTCCAGCTGGTCGACGTGCTCCTCGAGGTGGTTGATCAGGGGGTATCGCGCCAGAAACTCGGCGCTGTAGCGTCCGCTGCTCGCGTCTGTGGCCTCGCGTCGCAACGACGACGCTTCGACCGTACGCAAGAGGTTGACGGTCCGCGCGTGGTCGGCGAGGGTTGCACGCAGAAGCTCTGAAGGCTCGATCTGGGACATCTGATCGATCGCAGCGTCCCGAAGGTTGGTGCCGCCGAGCAAGTCAACCTCGGTGACCTTGCCGCTCGAGATCCGGTGGATGATCACGCCGTAGAACTTGGAAAGGCCTGCGATGTGGGCAAGCACCTGGTGGTCACTCCATTCGCGACCGCCACGGCCAGGCTTGATACGAGGGCCGACTTTCGCAAGCCGGGCCGACACCTGCTCCAGGCGGTCGGCAAGGGCCTGCCGTTCGTGGTCGAACAGCTCGTCATAGAAGTTCTGCAGGTCGGCCTGGGTATATGCAGTGCTCTCCACGCCATCACCAATGTATTGGAGAATCGATTCATGTGCTACTCAGACAAAGCCCGACCGCCCCTACCACCGATCGGAGGCGCGGCCGCCGATCAAGGCGAGATGACCCTCCACGCCGCCGACAGCAATCGGTTCATGGCCTATTTCGCTCGGGCCGCCAAGCCGACCGGAGCCGGGATGGTGGTCATGCCGGATGTCAGAGGCCTGCACCACTTCTACAAGGAGCTCGCGCAGCGGTTCGCAGAGGCCGGCATCGACGCGGTGGCGATCGACTATTTCGGGCGCACTGCAGGCCTTGGCGATCGAAGCGACAGCTTCGAATACATGCCGCACGTCGAGAAGACGACCCCTGAGGGGATTGCGGCTGACACCGCGGCCGCGATGGCCTATCTGAAGTCGAAAGACGGTGGTGCCGTCAAGGCGGTCTTCACCGTGGGTTTTTGCTTCGGTGGTTCGAACTCATGGAACCAATCAGCGCTGAATCCCGGCCTGAACGGCTGCATCGGTTTCTACGGCCGGCCGCCTCGATCGCTGCCCTTCATCGACAAGATGAAGGCACCCTTGCTTCTGCTCATCGCCGGCGCTGATGCCGCCACGCCGCGGGAACAGTTCATCGAGTTCGACCGCAAGCTGAGCGAGGTCGGCGTACCGCACGAGATGCACATCTACGAAGGCGCTCCGCACAGCTTCTTCGACAGGACGTACGAGCAGTGGAAGGAAGCCTGCGACGACGCCTGGCGCCGCATGCTCGCCTTCGTCAAGAAGCACAGCTGACGGTGCCGATATCGCCCGTTTGGCGCCAGAAGTGCGGAATACCCGACGAGGTAATGCTCGTCTGACGCCAAACGTGCGGAATGACGCTGTTGGCGGCCGGCCGGCGCGGCCGTTCGACCTCGGGGCCTAATTCACGCGACCGGCCTATAGTCAAGCCATGGCCAGGGCGCCCTCCAGGGTGGCCGCGAAGTCCAAACCCGTCGCCCAGCTGCCGCCCGCCCTCATGGCCGAGCTCGAGCGCCGCCGGGCCGGGCTCGCCCGCCACATGGCCCGAGCCGTCGTCGCGGTCGTCCATTGGGACGATTCCACCGGCGTCCCCCCGCAGCGCGAGGCGATCGCGAAAGCATGCGAGGCCGGCCTCGACCTCTTCCTGGCCACCGCCCGCGAAGCCCGGCCGGCCACGCCCGAGGAGCTGCGCCGTGTGGCCCAGCTCGGGATCCTGCAGGCGCGCAGCAGCCAGTCAGTGGAGCCGATCCTCGCCGCCTACCGAATCGCTGCACGAGTGGCCTGGGAGGAGATCCTGCGGGCGTGGCGCGGCCACACCGAGGCCACGCCCGAAGCCATCATGCTCACCGCCAACTACGTCTTCGCGGCCCTGGACCAGGTCGCGGCCGAGGTCACCAAGACGTACCTCCACGCGCGCGAGCAGCACATGCAGCGCGGCACGCGGGCGCGGGCCCGTCTCTTCCACGCACTTATCAGCGACAACTTCGACTCCGAGCTGGAGCTGCAGAAGCAGGCGCTGGCCCTGAACATGCCAATCGCGGCCACCGGTTACGTGGCCGTCGTCTCGAAGCTCGTGGTCGGCAATCGCGACGGCGCCCGGGGCGGCGAGGCGTTGGCCGAGGTGGCCTCCTCCCTGGAAACTCCGCGAGGTGTCATCCATCACGTCACCGACCCTTCGACGCTGGTCACGCTGTGGCCAACAGAGTCGGCCAAGGACGGAGACAGCGCCCGCCAGTTCGTGACGCTGCTGAACAAGGAAGCGGTCGAGCGCTCAGGACCCGCTCGCGCCAGGGTGCGCGCGGGAATCGGCGGATATCACCCCGGCCTGCGTGGAATCTCGAGGTCTTTTCTCGAGGCCCAGCAGGCGATCGAGGCGGGCCGCAAACTGCGTCCCGACGCTGTCGCCCACGGCCACGACGAGGTCATCCCCCACCTCGTCCTGGCCCAGAACCCCCACCTGGCGGAGCGCTTCGTCGCCCACAGCCTCGGGCCGCTCCTCGACTCCAAGACCAAGGGCCGAGAGCAGCTGCTCGAGACGCTCGAGGCGTACCTCGACCACGGTTCGGTCAAGGATGCCGCCGCCGCGCTCAACCTGCACCGCCACACCGTCCTCTACCGGCTCGACAAGCTCCGAGACGTGCTGGGCCCCGAGTTCGATTCGCCGGCCTCACGGCTCCGTCTCCACCTCGCCCTGGACCTTCGCAGATTGATCTAAGCCGCTTTGGACGCGAGGTCCAAACCGAAGGTAGTCTTTTCCCACACGGGGCGGATGTGAATAGGCCGCCGCGTCCGTATCCTCAATTACGTGAACGTCAAATCCAACGGTCGACGCGTGGCTGTTACGGGCATGGGCTTCATCACGCCCATCGGCAACGACCTGGAAACCGTGTGGTCGAACATGGTCGAAGGGGTATCGGGGGTGGGTCACATCACCCACTTCGACACCAACGGCTTCGACACCAAGATCGCGGCCGAGGTCAAGGGCTTCAACCCTGAGGAGTACATGGACCGCAAGACCGCCCGCCACATCGGGCGGTACTGCCAGTTCGCCCTCGCCGCCTCCAAGCAGGCGCTCGCGCAGGCGGGCCTCGAGCCCGCCGAGATGGACCCCGACGACGTCGGCGTCATCGTCAGCTCCGGGATCGGCGGCATGGAGGAGATCGAAAAGAGCCACACCGCGCTGATGGAGCGCGGGCCGAAGAGGATCAGCCCCTTCACCGTCCCGATGATGATCGCGGACATGGCGGCGGGAATCGTCGCCATCCACACCCACGCGGGCGGGCCGAACTACGCCATCGTCAGCGCCTGCGCGTCCGGCTCACACGGCGTCGGCGAGGCCGCCGAGATCATCAAGCGGGGCGACGCCGTGGCGATGCTGGCCGGCGGTTCGGAGGCGACCATCACCCCGCTGACGATGGGTGCCTTCTGCC
>VBGM01000090.1:0-12908 GCA_005880855.1 Chloroflexota bacterium | reverse complement strand
CCCCGAGGGCAAAGGCGCGATCCGCGCCATGAAGAGCGCCCTTGACAAGAGCGGGGTCGACCTGGGGGAGGTGGGCTACGTCAACGCGCACGGCACCTCGACCAAGCTTGGCGACGTCGCAGAGACCAAGGCGATCAAGGCCGTCTTCGGCGACCACGCATACAAGCTCGCCGTGAGCTCGACGAAGTCCGTGCACGGTCATCTACTTGGCGCCGCGGGCGCCATCGAGGCCGCGGCCTGCATCCTCGCCATCGATCGCGGGCTGCTACCGCCGACGATCAACCTCGACAATCCCGACCCCGAGTGCGATCTCGACTACGTCCCCAACAAGGCGCGCAAGGCCGACGTCAAGGTGGCCCTTTCGAACTCGTTCGGCTTCGGCGGACACAACGCAAGCCTCGTGATCAAAGCACCCGAGGCCAACTAGGAGAGATATGGCAAGCCCGCTCGACTTCAAGGAGCTTCAAGAACTCGCGGCCGAGATTCTCGGCATCGAACCCGGCGATGTGCAGCTGGACAAGAGCTTCCAGCGCGACCTCGCCGCGGACTCGCTCGACCTCGTCGAGCTTATCGCCGCGATCGAGGACAAGTACGATGTCGAGCTCTCCGAGGAAGAGCTCGAGAGGATGAAGGTCATCGGCGACCTTTGGAAATTCCTGGAGCAGAAGACCGCCGAGCGGCTGGAGGCGTAGAGAGATGGCGATCACGAACGCGTACCGCACCCGATCCGACGCCGTGCCCTTGCGGTCTTTCAAGGCCAAGGGCCGTCCCAGCGCGATCGCCGGGATGGGCGTTTACGCGCCGGAGAAGATCATCAACAACTTCGACCTCGAAAGGATGATGGACACGTCCGACAAGTGGATCACCGAGCGCACCGGAATCCACCGGCGCCACATCGCCGAACCCGGCACCACCACTTTCGAGCTGGCGACCAAGGCCGCGCGTGCCGCGCTCGACTCCGCGGGAGTCAAGGCGGAAGACCTGGACATGATTCTTGTCGGCACCTCGTCTCCGGACGGGCCGTTTCCATCCGTCGCCTGCCGCGTCCAGAACGAGCTGAACGCTCCCGGCGCCGTGGCGTGGGACACGCTGGCGGCGTGCTCGAGCTTCGTTTACGCGCTCTCGATCGCCGATTCATATATCGCCACCGAGCGCGCCGACACGGTGTTGGTGATCGGCGCCGAGGTGCTGTCGCGGATGCTGAACTACCACAACCGCGGGACTGCCGTCATCTTCGGCGACGGCGCCGGCGCGGCCGTGGTTCGGCCGGCACCGACCGGCGCCGGTTTCAGGAGCTGGTGTCTAGGCTCGGACGGGCGCGGCTTCGCGCAGGTCACCTGCGGCAACATCGAAAAGGGCGCTTACGCAGCCAACGACGCCACGCCCTACATCGACATGGTCGGCCCCGATGTGTTCAAGTTCGCGGTCGACATCTTCATCCGCCAGGCCAATGAGGTCTGCAACACCGCGGGCGTGGCCCTCGAGGACATCGACCTCTGGGTGCCACACCAGGCCAACTTCCGCATCATCGACGCTGCCGCGCGGCGCATCGGGCTTGCGCTCGAGCGAGTCGCGATCAACATCGACGAGTACGGCAACACGTCCAGCGCCTCGATTCCGCTGGCGCTCGAGGAAGCGATCCGCCAGGGTCGCGTCAAGAGCGGGGACCACGTTCTGCTGGCCGGCTTCGGCTCGGGGTTGACCTGGGGGGCGACCCTGATGACCTGGGTCTGACGTGGGTGTAAAGCTCACCGGTCCGATCGCGCTGCTGTTCCCTGGCCAGGGCGTGCAGAAACCCGGGATGGGGCGCAGCCTCCACGACCGCTATCCGGCCGCGCGCCGCGTCTTCGAGCGTGCCGAAGAGGTGCTGCAGATGCCGGTGCGCAGGCTCTGTTTCGAAGGGCCGGTCGAGGACTTGAACCGCACCGAGATCATCCAGCCCTGCGTCATGGTGGTGTGCTGGGCCGCCTACGAGGTGTGGCGCGAGAGCTATGGCTTCGAAAACGTGAGCGTCACCGCGGGCCACAGCCTGGGCGAGATCGCGTCCCTGGCTGCGGCGGGGGCGATTCCCTGGGAGACAGCGCTGCTGCTGGTCAAGGAGCGGGGCCGCATCATGGCGCACGCCGCCGACGAGCAGCCCGGCGGAATGATCGCAATCGTGGGCCTCGACGAAGCGCAGGTCGAATCGATCCGCGAGGAGGCCTCCGCGTATGGAAAGCTGTGGGTTGCCAACCGCAACGCCGACGTCCAGTTCGTGCTCTCAGGTGAGACCCCCGCGGTGGAAGAGGCTGAGCGCCTCGCGCTGGCCGCCGGCGCCCGGCGTGCTCTGATCCTGACCATCCCGCTGCCGGCGCATTCGCCGCTGATGGCGGGCGCGGCCGCAGCCTTCCGCAAGCTCGTCGACCGCCTGCAGCTCACCGCACCGTCGATTCCGGTTCTTGCCAACGCGTCGGGCGAGGCGATGCGCACGGTCGCCGCGCTTCAGGAGGAGCTTCGGCTCCAGATGCTGCGCCAGGTCGATTGGGCCCGGACGATGGTCTCCATGCGAGCGATGAAGGTGAAGACCGTCGTCGAGCTGGGACCCGGACGCGTGCTGGCAAGCCTTGCCGCCAAGCACATCCCCGGCGTCGACACCTGGAACGCCGAAGAGCTCTTCATAGACTTTGCGGACAACCCCGTCACCGCATGACCGACCTGGATGGCAAGACCGCCCTGGTCACGGGCGGCGGCAAGGGCATTGGGCGCGCCATCAGCCAGGCGCTGGCCGGTATGGGCGCGAAGGTGGTGGTCAACTACCGCTCTGACGGGTCCGCAGCGGAGGAAACCGCGGCCGCGCTGCCCGGAGCAACCGCTCACCAGGCCGACGTCGGCAACCCGGCCGAGGTCGAAGCGATGGTGAAGGCGATCGGGCGGGTGGACGTGCTGGTCAACAACGCGGGTGCGGTGCGCGACAAGCTGCTGATCCAGATGTCGCCGGCCGACTGGGAGGATCTGATCCGCACCGACCTGATGTCGGCCTTCGCCACCACCCGCGCGGCGATCATGTCGGGCATGATGCGTGCGAGATGGGGCCGCATCGTCAACATCTCGTCCATCGTCGGCCTCACCGGCAACGCCGGCCAGTCCAACTATGCCGCCGCCAAGGCGGGCCTGATCGGGTTCACGAAATCGATCGCCCGCGAGTACGGCTCACGCAACATCACATGCAATGCCGTGGCGCCCGGCTACGTACGCACCGAGCTGACGTCAGGCTCGCTCACCGATGACATGGTCGGCGAGCTGGTCAAAATGACGCCTATCAAGCGGGAGGGAACCGCTGAGGAGGTGGCCGCCGCGGTCGCATTCCTCTGCTCGCAGCGGGCCGGGTTCATCACGGGCCAGGTGATCGCGGTCGACGGAGGACTCTCGCTTTAGTGTCCAGCCCCCGAAGTTCCTTGCATCTTCGCGGCCTAGTCGGCCGGGCGCCTGCTCACCCCACGGAATCTGACGATTCCGCGGGGGCCCCGAGAGAGGCGCTGAAGCCGGCGTCGAGGGTCCTGTCGCCGCGCATCCTCCCGCGCCTCGCGCGGGGACCCCAGAGGTATGCGTTCCTCCTTGCGCCACCCTCTCCTTGGCTCCGGCCGCCGATGCCGCGAAATATGCGGCGGACCTCCGGGTCCGGACACTTCTGATGGAGCTCGCCAAGGTTCACACCGAGGTCCGGATGGCGGGCGCCAAGCTGCCCCCGATCGCCCTGCCTACGAACTGCCCCGGATGCGGCGTGGCGCTCGACCCGGAAGCGCTCCGCAAGCACCTGTATGTCTGCGAGTGCGGCCATCACTTCCGGCTCGGCGCCGACGCGTGGATCATCCTGATGGCCGACCGCGCAACGTGGAAGGAGCGGTGGGGCGATGTGCGCTCACACGACCTGCTCAACTGGAAGGTGCCCAAGCCATACCAGGCCACGATCGACCAGCTGGCCGACGAGGGCCTGAACGAGGCCGTTCGCACCGGCACGTGCACGCTCAGCGGGCGGCCCATCTGGCTGGCAGCTTTCGACTTCCGCTTCGTCGGCGGCACCCTGTCGATCGTCGCCGGCGAGCGTCTCGCGCGCGGAATGGAGCAGGCCGCGGCCTCGGGTCTCCCCTACCTCCTCGTGTCAGCCTCAGGCGGCGCGCGCATGCAGGAAGGCGTCCTGGCCTTGATGCAGATGGCCAAGGTCAACGCCGCCGTAGGCCGCCTGCATTCGTCGGGTGTGCCCTTCTTCTCCGTCCTTACCGATCCTACGTTCGGTGGCACCGCGGCTTCGCTCGCCCTGCTCGCGGACATCAACATCGCGGAGCCAGGCGCGGCCATCGGCTTCACCGGCCCTCGGGTCATCAAGCAGGCGACCTACGCCGACCTGCCCGCCGGCTTCCAGAGCGCCGAGTTTCAACTTGCCCGAGGGCAGGTCGACATGGTGGTGCTCCGCACGGAGCTGCGGCGCTTGCTCGCCCATCTGCTGGAGATGTACCCGTGACCAGGCACGGCCGCAGGCTCGAAGAGACGACGCTGACGGTATGGCAGGTCGTCGAGCTCGCCCGTCACGCCAGCCGCCCGTACTCGCTCGACTACATCCGCCGGCTGGCGCCCGACTTCATCGAGCTGCACGGCGATCGCATCTCCGCCGATGACCCGGCCCTCGTTGCGGGGGTCGGCACCTGGCACGGCCGCACGACCGTGTTCCTCGGCCACCAGAAGGGTCGAAGCCTCAAAGAGAGGGTGGCGCGCAACTGGGGCATGATGCATCCCGAGGGTTACCGCAAGGCGCTGCGCCTCGCGCACCATGCCGCCAAGTTCGGCTTCCCGATCATCTCGCTGATCGACACGCCCGGCGCGTATCCCGGAGCCGGCGCCGAGGAGCGCGGCATTGCCGCCGCCATCGCGCGCGCCATCATGGAATGGTTCCGCATTCCGGTGCCGATCGTCGCCGCGGTGGTCGGGGAGGGTGGCAGTGGCGGAGCGTTGGGCATGGGCGTCGCCGATCGCGTGATCATGCTCGAGAACTCGATCTACTCGGTGGCGTCGCCGGAGGCCGCCGCCTCGATCGTATGGCGGGACAACTCTCGCAAGGTGGAGGCGGCGGAACAGCTGCAGCTCACATCGCGCGACCTGCTGGCCATGGGCGTGGTGGAGGAGGTCGTGCCGGAGCCGGAGGGCGGTGCTCACATGGACTATGACGCCGCGGCCCGCGTGCTCGACGAAGCGCTCATGCGGCACATGCAGCCGCTGCTGGCGCAACCGGCCGACATGCTGCTCCAGCACCGCTACGAGCGGTTCCGCTACATCGATTCGCTTATCCACGCGGAACCGCACTTCGGTCCCAAGATCGATTGAATCGATTGAGTAGGTGCGGGTAGTCGCGCAGCGGGCGGCCTCGGGTTCGGCGACCTGGGAGGAGTCTGGCGCCCAGCAAGTTGCAACCATCGGCCCGGGCCTCGTGTTGTTGGTGGGTGCAGGTGCAGATGACGATGAATCCAACGTGCGCAGGCTCGCGGACAAGTTGATCGACATGCGCGTGTTCGGCGACGAAGCGGGCAGGATGAACGTCAGCCTCGAAGACGTGAAGGGCTCGGCGCTCATCGTGTCGCAGTTCACGCTGTTCGCCGACATGAGCCGCGGGCGCCGTCCGAGTCTGCTCAAAGCGGGCGATCCCAAGCGGGCCGAAGAGCTGTACCTCGCATTCGTGGCGAGATTCAGAGAACGCGGAATAGTCACGCGTACCGGTAGCTTTGGAGCAGTCATGCGTGTGGCCATCGAAAACGACGGTCCGGTCACGCTCGTGCTCTCGACGGACGACTGGCCGACCCGTGTCTGAGGGACGCCGAGGGCTGTTGCCGTACCTCGCCATCGGTGGGCTGGCCCTGATCTGGGGCGTTTCGTTCCTGTTCATCAAAGTGGCCGTCCACGACATGAGCCCGATCGCGCTCGTGCTCATCCGTTCTGCGTCCGGCTGCGCGGCGCTCGCCGTGATCGTGCGCGCCATGGGCCGCCCCCTTTTCGGCGAAGGCTGGCGGCGCCGGATCATCCCGTTTGCGTTGCTTGGAATCACGGGAGGGCTGCTGCCGTGGGTCTTGATCGCCTGGGGTGAGGAGCGGATCTCGAGCGGCCTGGCCAGCATCCTGAACTCGACGACTCCGCTGTGGACTGCCGTGCTCGTCTACTGGATCATCCCCAGCGACCGCCCGAGTGCCTTGAACTACGCGGGAGTCTTGATCGGCCTCGCAGGCGTGGTCATCCTGGTCGTGCCCGACCTCACGGCGAGAGGCTTCGGCGGCAACGCTGTGGGCGCCCTGGCGGTGGTGCTGGCATCGCTGTCGTATGCCGTGAACGCTCTGTACCAGCGTCGCAAGCTTCGTGGTGTCACCGTCTATGAGGTCGCCCTTGGACAGCTCGTCGCGACCGCCTTGTTTGCGATCCCATTTGCCGCGCCGACGTTACCCAGCGTGCACGTGGCGCTGCCCTCGATGGCCGCCGTGGTCGCGCTCGGAGTGGGTGGCTCGGCGATCGGTTTGCTGCTCTACTTCTACATCTTGAATACGCTCGGTCCGGTCCAGGCGACGGGCGTGACGCTGCTCGTTCCGGTCACGGCAGTGATCTGGGGCGTCCTTCTTCTGCGCGAGGTGGTGAATCCGCCGATCATCATCGGCATGGTCGTGATCCTGACCGGCATCGTGCTCACCAACGTGCGGGCCCGCAAGGCGAAGCAGGTTTCCGAGAAAGAACCGGCAGCCGCGTGAGCGAATTCCTGGACGAGCACATCGCAGCCGTGCGGGCGGCTGCAGAGCGCATCCGTCCCCATGTGCGCCGCACACCCGCTCTTCGGACGGACCTCGATCCGGGCCTGCGGCTGAAAGCCGAATGCTTCCAGGTGACCGGTTCGTTCAAGCCGCGCGGTGCGTTCAACGCCATCCTGTCGCTGGTCGAGCGCGGTCCGCGCCCGAACGGCGTCATCGCGGTGAGCTCAGGCAACCATGCCCAGGCCGTCGCGCTCGCCGCGCGCACCGTCGGTTTGCCCGCGTTGATCCTCATCCCGGCGGACGCCAATCCCGCCAAGGTGGCTGCGACTCGGGCGTTGGGCGCGGAGGTCATCCAGGAAAACGTCACATTTGCGAATCGCGAACAGCGCCTTCGCGAGATGATGGCGGAGCGGCAGCTGACTCTTGTGCATCCCTTCGACGATTGGGACGTCATCCACGGGCAGGGGACCGCGACCCTGGAGCTGCTGGCGGATGAGCCCGACCTCGACGTGATCGCCGCGCCGCTTGGCGGTGGCGGCCTGCTGTCAGGGGCGGCGATCGCCGCGAAGAGCCACAGCTCGAAGTTGAAGGTGGTCGGCGTCGAGCCTGCCGCCGCCGACGACGCCTACCGGAGCTGGAAGGCGCATCGCATCGTCGCCCTCGAGCGGACGCCGGCGACCCTCGCCGACGGTGTGCGGACGACGGCGATCCGCGAGCGTAACTTCGAGGTCATGTTCGGCAGGGGGCTCGTCGATGAGGTGGTCACCGTGACCGAAGACGAGATCGCGGCGGCCGTGAGGTTGGCGTGGACGCGCCTTCACCTGGCGCTCGAGCCGACAGGCGCCCTACCGGTGGCAGCCTACATTGCGGGCAAGTTGGGCACCGGCCGCATCGGCATGATTCTGAGCGGGGGCAACGCGAATCTCGAGACCGTGGCTACACTGCTGACCCAATGATCTCGGTCAAAGAGGTGATGACAAGAGACGTGATCACCTTCCGCGAGGACACTCCCGTCGAGGAGATCGCAACTACTCTTGCAACCAAGCGCATCACCGGCGCGCCGGTTATCGGAACTGACGGTCATGTGACCGGAATCGTCTCCGAGGTCGACGTCTTCTCCAAGAAGGGAAAGTTGGCGCGCGACATCATGAGCTCGCACGTGATCACCGTCAGCGAGGATACCGGCATCGACGAGGCCGCCCGTCTTCTGATCGGCGAGCGCATCCGCCGCGTGCCGGTGATCAAGCACGGCAAGATGGTCGGCCTCCTCAGCCGTTCGGACGTGCTCGAGTTCTTCGCCAGCACGCGCTGGACCTGCAATGTCTGCGGGCGTTGGGAGCGCGGGCTGGAGATGCCGGAACGCTGCTATTCGTGCTCGAGCACGGAGATCCGATTGGAGCGCGCCGATCCTGGCCACTGATCGTCTCTCGCTCAAGGCCCGGAGCTTCACCGAGTCGGTCATTCGCGAGATGACGCGCTTGAATCTGGCTCTCAACGGTCCCGAGCGCGCCATCAACTTCGCCCAGGGCTTCCCCGATTTCGAGACCGATCCTCGCATTCTCGAAGCCGCCGCCAACGCGCTGCGCGACGGATACAACCAGTACGCAACGACATGGGGCGCGCCTCAGCTGCGCGAGGCGATCGCGAGGAGGCAGTCGGTCGTGTGGGACCGGGCCGTCGACCCCGAGAAAGAGATCACAGTGTCGTGCGGCGCGACCGAGGCGATGATCGCGGCGATGCTCACGGCCGTGAACCCCGGCGACGAGGTCATCATCTTCGAGCCCTTCTACGAGAACTATGGTCCCGACTGCATCCTCAGCGGGGCGACTCCGCGGTATGTGACGCTCGAGGCGCCCGACTGGTCGTTCGACGAAGATGCGCTGCGAGCTGCCTTCACGGAAAAGACGCGGGCCATAGTCGTCAATACCCCACACAACCCGACCGGAAAGGTCTATTCGCGCTCCGAGCTCGAGCTCATTGCACAACTGTGCGTCGAGCACGACGTGATCGCCATCACCGACGAGATCTACGAGCACCTCGTCTATCGCGGCCGGCATGTGAGCATGGCCACCCTCGACGGAATGGCCGATCGCACGATCACAATCAGCGGCGCCAGCAAGACGTTCTCTGTGACCGGCTGGCGCGTCGGCTGGGTGGTGGCGCCACCCGACCTCACGAGCGGGATCCGCAAGGTCCACGACTTTCTGACCGTCGGCGCCGCGCACCCGCTGCAGATCGCGGTCGCTTCCGCGCTCGAGCTCCCCCCTTCTTTTTATATGCAGCTGGTCGGGGACTATCGTGACCGCCGCGACGCCATCGTCACCGGGCTGCAGGAATGCGGGTTCGAGGCCTCGGCTCCGGATGGTGCGTACTACGTGATGGCGGGGATCGGAGGATTCGGCTTCGACGATGACACCGACATGGCGCGCCATCTAATCGCGCAGGTCGCGGTCGCCACGGTGCCGGCTTCCAGCTTCTATCACGATCCCGAGCGCGGCCGGGGCTACTTGCGTTTCAGCTTTCCCAAGCGCTTGGAGACGATCGAGCGCGGCCTGCAAGCGCTGCGCACGCTGAAGACGCCTTAACAGGCAGGGTTCCTATCTTCCGCGGCCGCGCCTAGCCTGGCCCGCATGCGAAGGGTGATCCGGGCGCCGCTGACCTGGATGGTCATCGCCGAGCTGGTGGTGGTGGTCGCGTTGGTATTGGTGGCGTGGCACACGTTCGCGGGCGCATTGGGGCCCCGGTCGACGCCCGAGATCGGTTTTCCGGCCGCCGAGGCGTCGCCCGCGGACACGGCGCTGCCGGCAGCCGGAGTGACCGCGGGAGGCGGGGCTTACCACGGCCCGTTTCCAGGCCTGAACCTAGGGATCGGCTTCTGGCGCAGCCACCTGGGAAACCTCAATCGGGATGAAGCGGCGTTCGAGGCGCTGGAGTGGAGGGTGACCCACGCCGTCATGGCGGCGGCGCGCGATTACGTGGAGACGGTCGTCCTCCCGGCGGTCAGGGGCGCCGAAAGGGGGACTGCCTAACGACGAACGCGTTGAGTTTTAGGACTTCTCCGGCGACATGGTGACGTTGCCGTTCAACGTGGCGCCGTCCTCGACTGTGAGGCGGCTGACCTTGACGTCGCCATTGAGGTGCCCGGAGCCTCCGAGCGTCAGGCGGCGCCGCGCGGTCACGTTGCCGTTGACCTGCCCTCGAACGCTGACGTTCGAGCCTTCGATGGTGGCCTGGACGTTGGCGGTGCTGTCCACCGACACGTCGCCGCTGACCTTGAGCTCGCCCTCGACGGTGCCGGCGACCTTGAGATCTCCCTGGATCTCGAGGCGCCCGTGCAGGCTGTCGCGCGGGCCAAGGTTGACTAGGTTGGTGCCACCGTTCTGGGTCGTGGCTGGGGCGTGTGTCCCGGACTTCTCAGCTTGGGCCATTTGGGCGTCCTCCACTGGGTTGATCGAGCCTTTTCCTCGTTCTGCTCAACTCCGACGATGAACTTGACTTGCGAACAGATGCATAACTCGGAAGAGAGGGGGATTTGACGAGCTAGCATCGTAGCAAAGTGGTCGTCGGACAACTCGAGAGGGAGGCAACCGGGATTCTGACGCTCATGCACGCCCTGGGCTCAGCTTCGTGGCGCTGATGGATCCTGACTCGTCCGACGAGATGATCGACCATCTGGTCGACTTCTTCGACCAGATCGCACCGACATACGACAGCTGGGCCAACGGACAGCACGGCCGGGTTGCGGCCAGGCTGGTCGAGCTCGTCAAGCCGAAAAAGGGCCAGCAGGCGCTGGATGTCGGCACGGGTACGGGCCTGGTTGCACATCTGGTGGGGGCGAAGGTGACACCGGGCTCGGTGATCGGCATCGACCTGTCGGATCGCATGCTGTCGATCGCGCGTTCCAAGCCGAGCAAGAACACGAAGTTTCTCGGCATGGCCGCCGAACGCCTCGTGTTCAGGCCGGAGACTTTTGACCTCGTGACCATGGGCGAGACACTCGCCTACCTGGCCGATCCGGGCGATGCGCTGAGCGAAGCACATCGCGTGCTCAAGCCTGGAGGCCGGCTGGCAGTGTCCAGCCAGCGGCGAAGTCTCAGCACGCGCGCCCAGGACCTGTTTTTCCAGGGCCTGGTGCCACTCGCACGCAGGCACTACCTGAGCTTTCCGCGGTACAGCTCCGACCGTTCGCAGTTCGGAGAGCCGCGCGTCCTGCCTCAGCTGCTGGAGTCGGCCGGTTTCACGGTCGATCTGCTGACTGAGCTGGTGACAGGTGGTCGGACCGAGAATGCGCGGGAGTGGACCAACCTGATGGCAGGAGCCGGCCCGCTCCCCTACACCCTGATCAGAGCGCTGGGTCCGCGCTATCGCCTCGAGCTCGAGGCCGAGGTCGACGAGGCGATGGACAGCCTCGGCGATCCTGACGATGCGTTCCGCTACCACCACTCCTACCTGATGGTGGTGGCCACTAAGCCCTGACACGTTCTGTCAGGTCCTCGGGACCGCCTTCGGCTGCGTTCCGATCGTCAGCCCTGCTACGAGTGCGGCGAGCAGGCAGAGCGCCGCGGCGACCGCGAATATCTCGCGGTACTCCTGCAGGAAGGCGGCCGCCACGAGCCGCTCCAGGTGATCGACCCTTGCGCGAACGTCGGGGTCGTTGAGCTGTGGAGTGCCGAGGATCTGGCGGAATCGATACAGGCCATAGGCGGTCAGGGCAGCCAGGCCGACGAGCATTCCCATCGTCCTCGAAAGGACGACGAGGCTCGAGGCGAGGCCGTGATGCTCGGCTCGCGTGAGCTCGAGCACGCGGGCGGCAAGCGGGGCGATGACGATCCCGAAACCCAGCCCGCATGCGACGAGAGCAAGGTCTGCGACCGGCAGGGGACCGGCGCGCATGGCCAGCTCGTTCGACTGCCACCCGGTCATCTGCGCGAACGCGGCCGCCGCGAGAATCATGCCCGCGACGGCCGTTGCACGCGCGCCGATGCGGGAGGCGAGTAGGCCTCCAAGCAGCGCGCCCACCGGCAGCCCGATCAGGAGGCGAGAGAGCAGCAGGCCTGACCCGAGCTGATCCTGCTTGAACACGAGCCGGCCGAGAAGGGGAACGTCTACGAGCGCGACCATGAGCGCCACGCCGATCAGGAGGTTGGCCAGCGTAGCGCCGATGAAGGCACGGCTGCGAAGGAGGCTCGATGGAATCAAGGGCTCAAGGCGCGTCGCCTGGCGCCTCGCATACAGGCTCAGCACGACCAGGCTCAAGACGCCGACCGGAATCAAGAGGCCGCTCGTGGCGCGGGTGTTGGGGTCATCCGGGTACAGCGCAAGCACCAGCAGCCCGAGGCCCGCGCCGAGCAGCGCGGCGCCGACCCAGTCCAGTGACGAGGCCGTAGCTGCATCGAGCCTGCGCTGCCGGCGGCTGCCGGCAAGCAGGCCGGCGGCGCAAAGCGCGGCCAGCGGAAGATTCAGCCAGAACACGAATCGCCAACCCCCGATCGACCCGGCCGCCGCTGCGATGGTGGCCCCATACAGCGGCCCGAACACGCTGCCCGCCTCCTGCATAGCGGTCACAGACCCCAGGGCTGCCGTCCGGCGCTCATTGCGGTAGAGGTCGGCGGCGAGTGCGAGCGAGAGCGGGACCAGGCCGCCGCCACCCAACCCCTGCAGGAACCGGCCGGCGACCAGCCAGGGCAGGCCCGCGAACGACCACAAGCCGGCGGTGGCCGTGATCGCAGAGCCGGCTGCGAAGACCAGCATGCACAGGGCGTAGACGGGCGCCCTGCCGCGCACGTCGGAATAAGCGCCGAGTAGAGGCATGGCGACCACGTAGCCGCCGAGGAAGCCCGTGACGATCGGGGTCGCCTGCTCGAAGCGGTCGATGGTCAGGCCGATGTCGGCGACCATGGCCGGGAGCAGCGTGACTACGACATAGGCGTCGAGGGCGGTGATGAAAAGACCGGCTCCTGCGATGAGAAGGAGCAGGGGTCGCCTGGTCGCCGGCTCGATGTCAGTAATCGTGGGTGCCGCCGGTCCCGATTTTGAGCCTGGACGCACCCCTAGCGGGGCCCTCCCTTCCCGTTGGCCGGCCCTCCCCCACCGGCGCTCCTCTCGCCAGTGTGGGCAAATCGAAAAAGACGAACAACCCTGCCTGTTAAG
>VBGM01000089.1 GCA_005880855.1 Chloroflexota bacterium | reverse complement strand
GTGCAGCGGCATTCCAAAGAGCGGGAACATCCGCTCGGTGTCGAGGAAGAAGGTGAACTCGGCGATCCGGCCGCCGGATAGCTCGAGCACCTGGATCGCCCACGGGTCGAAGCCGCCGTTCGGGCTCGGCTTGTACTGAGCGAACGCCGGCATCCCGTTCGCGCTGATGGTCGGGAGCACGCGCGAGCCGCGGCAGCCGATTCCTGGTCCGAACCACCAGGCCAGGACGTCGTCGCGGCCGGAGAGCCACATGTCGTACGGGGGCATGGACTGGATGGCGTCCTCACGGATGAGTGAGGTCAGCGCCTTGATGTCGTATCGCTCGAAGGCCGCGACGTAGCGCTCGAGCATGGCTCGGTCTTCATCGCTCAGCGGCGGCGGCGCATCGGTCGTGGTCAGCTTGGACTCGGCGAGGGTGGCCCGGGCTCGCTGGAGTGCGCTGTTGACCGATGCCACAGAGGTGTCCAGCAGCTCGGCCACTTCAGAGGCTTCCCAGCGAAGGACCTCGCGGAGGATGAGCACCGCGCGCTGGCGCGCCGGCAGCTGCTGCAGGGCCGCCACGAAGGCCAGGCGGATGGATTCTTTTTCGACAGCCAGCTCCGCGGGATCACGTTCGGGCGCGATCAGCGTTTCCGGGATGGGCTCGATCCACATCTTGTCGGAGCGGGCGTTCAGGTTCTTCTCCAACGGTTCGACCGCGGGACCGAGATCCATGGCCCGGACCCGGCGGTCTTTGCCCTTGAGCATGTCGAGGCACACGTTCGTCGCGATCCGGTACAGCCAGGAGCGCATCGCAGCCCGGCCTTCGAAGCGATCGCGACTCTTCCATGCGCGCACGAACGCGTCCTGAACGGCGTCCTCGGCGTCGAACGGCGAACCCAGCATCCGGTAGCAGTAGGCCGTCAGCTCCGCCCGGTGCGGCTCGAGCTCACCAAATGCCGGGGCGACCGAAACCGAGGACTGGTGCACTAGAGAGATTGTAGAGACGATGGCGCTTACTGCTCTTTGGCGGGCACGTACTCGAGCACGACGATGCCCTTGCCGAACCTCTTGACCTCGGTCAGCTCCAGGGCCCGCCTGTCCCGCTCATTGAAGAGGCGCTCGCCCTTGCCGAGCACGACCGGATGCACCATGAATCGGTACAGGTCGATCAGGTTCTCCTTCATGCAGGCATTGAAGAGCTGGGCGCTGCCGGCGAGCAGGAGATCCTTGCCCGGCTGCTTCTTCACCTTGCTGATCTCCTCCATGGCGTTCTTCTTGATGAGAATCGAGCCCGTCCACTCGGCCTTGTCGAGCGTCGACGAGACCACGTACTTGGGCATCGTGTTCATCTTCACGCCGAACTCGCCGACGCCTTGCATGGTCGGCCATGCGGAATAGAAGCCTTCGTAGGTCTTTCGACCGAGCAGCTGCGCGTCGCTTGCCTGCAGCTCGTTCCACTTGAACTGGCCCGCCTCGTCATCAAACCAAGGACGGGACCAATGGCCGGGCTCTTCGAAAACTCCATCGAGGGAGAGGTACTCGGTTGCGACCAGCCTCATGTCGGCCTCCTGTTGAGCCTGAGATGACGATTCGTTTCGCTCGCTTGGTTTAGACGATGGATCCGGTCAAATTCATCGGTGTGATCGAACGGGGTTGGAGCTGCGGCTCCGCGTCGACTAGCCGCAGCTCCGCTCATGCTCAGACGTACTTGTACCCCATGGCCGCGATGCTGCGGGTGTTCGGCTCGGTATAGGACCACGGATCCATAACCGGGCTTGTGGGACTCGACGGGGGTCCGGGAAGATTCGGGTTGAGGCCCGGATGAGCCACTTGCCACACCGACCAGAGCCGATCGATCTGGGCGTGGTGCATCCAGAAGATGGGGTCGGTCGGAGCGGTCGCAATCCAGGACATCGTGCCTCCGACCCAGACATGAACGCCGTTGTGGATACCTTCGAGGCCGCCGGTGAATGTTGAGAACGTGCCCGACGCCATGACCGATGGGGTGCTCGACGCTATCGTCGCCAGCCACGCAGGCGTCCCGGGGGACCGAGTCACCGTGATCGGCGACATCGGTGGAGGCATCGGAACCGTCGGAGTCACAGGTACGAGCCAGGCAGGAAACGTCTGCGAGGCCGCCTTGGTCCAGTTCCAGTACGGGATCGTGACCTCAGGATGGATGGACTGCAGTGCGTGCTCCAGCAGGATCAGGAAGACCCGATGCCAGGGAAGGAAACGCTCTGACATGTGCTGGTAATGGGTCTCGCCATGAATCTTCACGAACTGCCCGAGCGTGCCGTTGGCAGCAAGCGTCAGAAACGCACAGATGAAGCGGTCGCGCTCGTGCCTTGAAAGTTTTGCTTGATCTCGGCGCTCGTAGACCTTTGGGAACCAAGTGTGCGGAATCTTGACGATCTTCTCGAGCTCGGGATCGAGCGTTCTCAGCATCTCCGCGAACGAGACCATCGACTCCATTGACGTGTGCGCCATTCGCGGGCGCTCCATAATCGCTGACCGGCCTTTTCGTTTCATTTTTCCTCCTTAGGTTGAGATCGGCTGCCCACACCTCAGTTTGCATGCGAAATTCCGCAGAGATGACAAGTCGTAAAGTGCCGGCATGGGCGTTGCAAAGCCGCTGGTGGCACGGCCGCTCCGCCCATTCGTAGACCTGCTTCCGGTGCCGCCTCGGCGTGTCATCACGTCGCCTTCTCGACTGGCGATCCCGCTGGTATCGACGACCCACCGCTTCCACAGCGACCTGCCGCCGTCCCGCGTGTGGGCCTACGACGGCCATCTGCCCGGTCCCACGATCGAGGTCGATTGCGGGATCCAGGTTGAGGTGCAGTGGGAGAATCGCCTCTCAGGCCGGTTGCCCGTCATCGACATCCGCTCCCCCATGCATGAAGCGGACGGAGTGCCGGTGCAGTGCATGCCAGGCCGCAGCGGCGGCGCGCCAAATCCGGCCGCGGCGGCGATCTCCGGATACGCGGTGGTGCACCTGCACGGCGCGGTCACACAGGCGACGAGCGACGGTTGGACCGAGAATCTGATCGCGCCGGGCCAGCAGGCGCTCGACACCTACCAGAACGATCAGCGCGCGGCGCTGCTCTGGTACCACGACCACGTGATGGGTATTACCCGCTTCAATCTCTACGCGGGCCTGGCGGGGCTGTGGATCGTGCGCGAGGCGCGCGAGCGCGAGCTGGAGCTGCCCGAGGGCCCGCCATACGAGGTGCCACTTCTGCTCGCCGATCGCAATTTCGATTTGGCTGCAGACGGCAGCCTTACAGGTGAGCTGCTGCACAAGACCGACCCCGACGTGATGGAGTGCTTCAGCCCTTTCACGACGGTCAACGGGGTCATCTGGCCGCGTGTCGACGTCGAGCCCACGACCTACCGCTTCCGAGTGTTGAACGGATCGAATGCGCGTACCTACCGTCTGGTGCTGACCCGAGATGGCCTACCGGATCACGAACGCATCACCCAGATCGGGAGTGATGGCGGATTGCTGGTCGCGCCGGTGCCGATTCCTGCCCAGGGACTTGTTCTCGCGTCGGCCGAACGAGCCGACATCCTGATCGACTTCTCGGATCTCCCGGTCGGATCCGAGCTCACGCTGTGGAACAACGCATCGGCACCTTTCAACGGCGCCTCCGCCGACCCTTCGGGCGCCGGTACTCCCGACCTCGAGGGTTTGCTGCCCTATCCGGAGGTGCTTCTGTTTCGTGTCGTGGACGGACGTCGCGCCGGATGGCGGCCGCCCGCGGTGCTGGCCACGGACTTCAAGCGTGCGGATCGGGAACAGCTGAAGGGTTGCGTGGTGCGTGCAATCGCTCTCGTCGAGCAGGAGAGCAGTGGTCCGGGGCCATCGATGCTCACGATGCGCGAGCTCGCCGAAGTCGCCGCGGCCGATGAGCCTGTGTTGACGCTGATCGAGGCGGTGGCCGGGCAGGAGGATCACGTCAGCCGCTGGCGCACGGTCGCCACGAGATTCGAGGACAAGACCAATTTCTTCCCCATGCTCGGCGTTCCGGAGATCTGGCGCCTCGTCAACCTGACCGGCGACACGCATCCGATTCACGTGCACCTGGAGAGCTTTCAAGTGCTGAGCCGGCAAAGCGCGACAGTCGAGGTACCGGAAGGCGGCATCACCGACACCGGGACCAGCGCACGTGTTTGGATTGGCCGCGAGGTCGACGACGGCGTCCCACATGCCCTGGATGAGAATGAGCTCGGCCTGAAGGACACGGTGCGAGTCAATCCGCACGAGGTCGTGGATTTACTGGTGCGTTTCGATGCCTACGCGGGCCGGTACATGTACCACTGCCACATCCTCGAGCACGAAGACCACGACATGATGCGACCCTTTGTGGTGATGCCTCCCGAGCTGATGCCATTCATGTGAGGAACAGCATGTCGAAGCAATCCACCGCAACCGGACTTCTCCTCCCCTCTCGTGAGGCCCTGCTGTGGGGGAACAGCGACCTCGCGTTTGTGATCGAGGCGGCACGGCGTGCGGAACAGGCCGGCTACGACTCGGTCTGGGCCGGCGACTCATTGCTGGCGCGTCCTCGCGGCGAACCGCTGACCCTCCTGGCTGGTGTGGCCGGCGCGACCAGTCATGTGACGCTCGGCACGGCGGTCCTGCTGCCGCTGCTTCGCCACCCTCTTTCACTGGCACATGCGGTGGCCACCCTCGACCGCATCTCCGCCGGGCGCCTCATCGTCGGGGTCGGTCCGGGCGCCGAGCTGCCGGGCACGCATGCAGAGCTGGCGGCGCTTGGCATTCCAAGCGATCGCCGGGTCAGCGCCATGCTCAGCGCCGTCGAGCGGTGCCGGCGGTTGTGGCGGAATGAGGAGCCTGGGCTCGAGCTACAGCCGCGACCGTTTCGTGCGGATGGCCCGCCGATCTGGTTGGGCGGCAGCGGCCCTCGCATGCTGCGCCTCGCCGGGGAAACGTTCGACGGCTGGCTGCCGTTCAGTCCAACCCCCGCTGACTACGCGTCGGGTCTCCGTGCTGTGCGCGAGGCCGCGGAGCGGGCGGGTCGCGATCCCGACAGCGTCGCGACGGGCGCCTATCTCACAGTGGCCGTCGCCGACGATCCACGCGAGGCCGCGGGCCATCTCGACGCGTACATGCGGACTTATTACGGCGTGCCCGCCGAGGTGATGACTCGAGCGCAGGCGTGTCATGCAGGAACCCTGGAATCGGCTGCCGAATGGTTCGCCGCCTATCGTGGCGCCGGTGCACGTCACCTGGTGGTGCGGCTGGCTCGTCCGGACCTGAGCGACTACCACCAGACAGCAGGTCAGCTCCTCGGCGCGGCACGAAGCGAGTGACCGAGACCGATCTCGAGCTCGGCGACGGGCGCCGACTGCATGTCTACGACACCGGCGGGCATCTTTCTGATGATCGCCTGGTTGTGTTCTGGCACCATGGCACGCCGAATATCGGCGCGCCGCCGGAGCCGCTGTTCCCGGCCGCCGACCGGCTCGGTATACGCTGGGTGTCGTACGACCGGCCTGGATACGCCGGTTCGACTCCCAACCGCGGCCGCGATGTGGGATCGGCGGCCACGGACGTCTCGAGCATCGCGGACGCGTTGGGCATAAAGGAGTTCGCGGTCATGGGTCATTCCGGTGGCTCACCACACGCACTCGCTTGCGCGGCCCTACTGCCAGCACGCGTGGTGGGCGTTGTCTGCGTGTCCGGAACGGCGCCATTCGGTGCCGAAGGGCTGGATTGGTTCGCAGGCATGGCCGCCGCCGGCGAGGCTGAGCTGCACGCCGCGGTGGCGGGACGCTCAGCGCTGGAGAGCTACTTCGGGTCGACCGAGTTCGACATGGAAATTTTCACACCCTCAGATCACGCCGCCCTTGCGGGCGAATGGTCGTGGCTCGGCGGCGTCGCCGGCCAAGCGACGAAGAACGGAACACCAAGTGGAATGGTGGATGACAACCTGGCATACGTCGGCCAGTGGGGGTTTGCGCCGGAGCAGGTCAGCCGGCCGGTCCTCGTCGTCCACGGCGGCCAGGACCGGGTCGTGCCCAGCTCGCACGGCAAGTGGCTGGCGCGCCATATTCCCTCGGCGGAGCTGTGGCTGCGCCCAGACGACGGACACATCTCCATCCTCAGCTCCGGCGCGGCGGCGTTGGGCTGGCTTCGAGAGCGCGTATGAAGTTCGGCGACCTGGCCGCGTACCTTGACCAGCTGGAGGCGACCAGCGGACGCAATGAGCTGGTTCGCATTCTCTCCGAGGTTTACAAGGCCTGCTCCGTACAAGAGATCGAGCCGATCACTTACCTCATCCAGGGCCGGCTGGCGCCCTTCTTCGAGCCCGTCGAGATCGGGCTGGGCGAAAGGCTGCTCATCTCAGCGATGGCAATGGCGTATGGCAAGTCCAAGGAAGACGTCACGAAGTCCTATCGGCAGACCGGCGACCTCGGCCTTACCGCCCAGGCGCTGGCGCCCAAGATCCGGGCCGGCACGCCGGCTGTCGTCGACGTGCACCGGCGTCTGTGGGAGATAGCGCGCACCAGCGGCGAAGGCAGCCTGAAGGCGAAGCTCGACCTCTTCGCCGCCCTTCTTGGCGAGCTGGACGCGGCCTCGGCCAAGCACCTGGTCCGGATCACGATGGGCAAGATGCGGCTGGGCATCGGCGACCCGACGGTCCTCGACGCGCTCTCGTTCGCCAAGCAGGGCGATCGGTCGCTGCGCCCGGTCCTCGAAGGCGCTTACAACCGGAGCTCGGACCTGGGCCTCATCGCGCGGACTCTCTGGGCCCAGGGCGTATCGGGCTTGGATGCGATCAAGGTCACCGTCGGCAAGCCGATCCGCAGCCAGCTCGCCGAGCGTCTGCCCAACCCGGAGGCGGTGATCAAGAAGCTCGGGCTCGTAGGCGTGCAGCCGAAATACGACGGCTTGCGCGTCCAGATCCATAAAGACGCCGGCGAGGTCAGCATCTTCTCGAGAAACCTCGAGACGATGACACCGATGTTCCCCGAGCTGGTCGAGGCGACCAACGCGCTCGCGGTGAAGAGCGTGATCCTCGACGGCGAGGCGATCGCGTACAGGCCGGAGTCGGAGGAATACGTCCCTTTCCAGGAAACCACCGCGCGACGGCGCAAGGAGGGGATCGACGAATTCGCCGCCACGACACCGCTGCGGGCGTTCGTCTTCGACATCATGTTTCGAGACGGGACCGACCTGACTCCTCTGCCTTACGAGCAGCGCTTCGCGATCGTCGCTGACCTGCTCGAGGGATCGGACACTCTGCAGGTGGCGCCACTGACGAGGACGGATTCGGTCGACGTCCTGACGCGTGAGCTTCTCGACAACATAAGCCGCGGGCTCGAGGGCGTTGTGGCCAAACGCCTCGACTCTCCGTATCAGGCCGGCGCCCGCAACTTCAACTGGGTGAAGTTGAAGCGGAACACGAGCGGTCAGCTGACGGACACCGTCGATGTCGTGCTGATCGGCTACTACGGCGGCAAGGGGAAGCGTGCGGAGTTCGGCGCGGGCGCGCTCCTCGCGGGCGTTTATGACAGCGACAAGGACGAGTTCGTGAGCATCAGCAAGCTCGGGACCGGCCTTTCAGACGAGGGCTGGCGCGACCTTCACAAGCAGATGAACCGGCTGGAGGTCAGCGAGAAGCCGGCGCGCGTGAACTCGGTGCTAGTCCCGGACGTCTGGCTGCGGCCTGAGGTGGTCGTTGAGGTCCTGGCCGACGAGATCACGCCCAGCCCGCGGCATACCGCCGGCAGGGTCGGTGACCAGCCCGGATTCGCGCTGCGGTTCCCGCGCATCGTGTCCTTCCGCTCCGCCGACAAGAAGCCCGAGGATGCGACCACCGTGAACGAAATCCGCGAGATGTTCCAGCAGCAGCATCAGCGTCCGGTGCGCGAATAGTCCGGCGGATTTCGCTGGCGGCTTGTTTAGCTTCCTTCGATAACCTCATGGATGCGGTTGGCGACCAGCCCGTGCGCCTCCCGGTGAACGCGCATCGCCGCGTCCGCGGTGGGCGCCTCGACGAGGCAGAACGCCTTGTGGTCTCTCTCGTCAACCCAGTACCTGATGTATTTGACGCCGTAGGCGTCCTGCTTGGCCAGGTCCGCCTCGTGAGCATGAGCCACGTCCGCTGCGGTGGCGCCAGCCGGGAGCTCCTCGTGGATGTCTAAGAAAAGAGGCAAGGTCACTTCTCCTGTGTGTATCCGACTGCCGGCGACAACCGATGGCGGGCCCCCGCCTGCGTGGGCAGGTCTATCTCTTCGGCGAGGGCGAGCAGATTGCGCAATCCGCGGCCCGCGAACATCGGAGTCATGAGCCACGTCATTCGCTCCATGCCCGGCAGCGCCCAGCGAAGCATGGGGTTCGTGATCGAGAGCTGCGTCAGCGTGTAGGTCACGCGCGACCCGGCGGCCGCGGGCGAGATCTCGTAGGTGTGCCGGTAGACCGCGGTCATGGCATTGCGCTCGCCGGCCGTGGCCTGGGTCGTGATCTCGAACTTCAGCGGCCGGTCAGCCACCGTGACCGTGGAGCGATCGGACCATCGCCTCCGGGACATCGGGATCACGCCCGTACTCGAAAAGGTGGTTCCGACCGTGGCCGGTCCCGGCGTTGCTTCAAGCGAGACGAGGTGGAAGTCCCGGGTCTGGCGGGCTCCAGCCCAGTCGAGGTGGGTCTGAAGATCGGCGACCAGGTCGTAGACTGCCTCGGGCCTAGCTTTGCAGAACCTTGAGATCTGTAAGTGCGGTAATTGCTGTTTCATCTTGTGACGCAGGCTAGGCGCGGCCGTTCAGGGCCGCATCAACCGTTCGGTCGATCTTTCAGCCGGTCGCGACCTGGACCAGGTCGTGTTCTAGGGCGAAGAGCGTGGCGCCCGTCCGAGTCTTGGCGCCGATCTTCCCGTAGAGGTTGATGACGTGCGTGTGAACCGTGGCCTGGGAGACATGGAGCTCGCCCGCGATCTGCTTGTTCGCGAGTCCCCGTGCGATCGCCCTCAGTACATCGACTTCACGGTCCGTAAGACCTGCAGGCCACCCGTGACTCGACCTTCCCTTCTGCTTGGGCTGGCCAGCGGCCAAGAGCATCGCCTCAACAGCTCGGGAATCCAGGCGCCGAGCCGCGACCTCCCTCTGCAACTGGCGCGCGACCTCGTCAGGTTTGAGCGCCGGTCTCCAAGCGCGATCCTCGCTCATCGACTGGTAGATCTCCGCCACCGCGAGCAGACGGGCAGTGAATGGCAATGCGTTTGCAGGCAGCCCAACGTGGTAGCCGGAGCCGTCAAGTCGCTCGTGATGGAGGCCCGCGATCGTTGCGGAAGCGCGCAGAGGGGCTGCGAGGCTCAGGATGCGCTGGGTGTGATAGGGGTGCAGGCGAACCCGCTCCCACTCCGATTGATTGAGCGACCCACGCTTGATCCAGACCCGGTTGGGCACGCTCACCATGCCAAGGTCGTGGACTTGGGCGGCTCGCCGCACCGTGGCCGCATCGTCGGGGACCAATCCAGCGTTCAGCGCGGCAGCCTCAGCCAGCCGCGCAACGCCAGTAGAGTGCCCGTGAGTAAAAGGCGAGGCCAGATCGACGAAATCGGCAAGCGCCCGGCCGATTTCGTCCAAATGGGATGGTGCGACGCGCCGATGCGGCTCGGGCTCGGCGCTCAACACCTGATCCCACACAGAATCCAAAGACAGCGTGTGCAAGAGATCGTGGCTGTTCTGCAGCCAGAGCCTCGCGAGCTCTGGATCGAACTCCGTCCCGCTGCGCTGCCGGACTATGGCATCCGCGACCTGGCCGCCTCCGGTCTGGTGATAGATCTGGGCCACATGGACCAGGTGCACGAGGCGGGCGGCCGGCGACAGGCCTTCCGCGCTCGGCAGCGACGTGAAGACCTCGCCGTCCCACCGTCCATACGCGTGGCTGAGCGCCTCGGTGACTCGAGGGCTCGCGCCCAGCCTTTGTGATAGGCGGGCGGCCGCCTCGGCGATGTTAGCCAATGCCTCCGGCATGTCGCGGCCGGCTGTCGCCAGCGAGGCGATGCCCTGCGCCAATCCGGACGGCCCCCACTGCCCCGCCAACCTGGTGACGACAATGCGCATGAGTGCTGGCCGATCGGCAAAGTCCGCCTCCGACATCCATCGACGGACGTTGATGTCGTCGCCGCCGCCTAGCCGGCTCTGCGCCGCGACCGCACCCGTGCATCCCATGTGATAGAGGAGTGCGAGGTAGTAGACGTCCGACACGTCGGCGGCGCTCCAGCCCGCGAGGCGGGCGAGCTCGACTGCCAGAACCGTATCTCGAAGCGCGCTCTCCGCAGGCACGTCGTGCGACAAGTCGGTGGCGAGTGAAACTGCCGCAAGGAGTTCGGCCAGGCGCAGGCTGTTTTCAGACCTGGGCTTATCGATTACGGACTGACCGCCTCCAGCGTGCCGATAGTTCGCACATTATCGGAGGCTGCAAGACGCGGCGGCGTCGTCTGAGAACGAGGCGACGGCACTTTTCTCGTGCAGGAAACCCGAACAGAGCAGATCGATGTCGGAGATGCCTTCCGGCCCGACGCTGACGAAAGCGACCTGTTCGATAACCTCGCGCGACTGGCCGTCTCGGCTCAGCCGGAAACGCCAGCTCAGTCGGGTTCGGGGCCCGACCTCGACACGGCGGGAGTCCATCACCTCGAAGTCCGAGGCGCGTGAGAACCAACCTTCGAAACGACGAGCGATTTCCTCGCGCCCACAGCGCACCTCGGGTCCTGGAGGCAAGAGCATTCGCGCATGCGCATCGGGTGCCAGGCTCTCGGCCAAACGTCCGAAGTCACGCGACGAAAGAGCGGAAAGGAAGGCGTCTGGTGCGAATTGGTTCGTCATGTGACGCAAGGTAGCCGAGGCGTATTCGGCCGGGCATCAACCGTTCGGTCGATTTCGCTTGGATGCGGCTTCGGCCCCGAATCCTGGGGAGTGGGCCGGGAGGGATTTGAACCCCCACAGCTTTCGCGGGTGGTTTACAGCCACTTGAGCTCGCCAATGCCCAGCCGACCCACTAAGGACAAGTAATCGTACGCAATCATGTCTGTGGGCTTCGGGCAGCGTCACGGCCAAATAGAATGGCGCCGTGTCGCGAGGCTACGCCCGCTACGTCCTCGCGGTGATGGTCGGCATCAACTTCCTCAACTACCTGGATCGCTACGTCGGCGCGGCCATCGTGACGCCGATCAAGACCGAGTTCCATCTGAGCGACGCGCAGGTCGGGCTCCTGGCCACCGCCTTCCTGCTCGTCTATGCGATCGCCGCCCTTCCCTTCGGCTACTGGGGCGACCGCGGGGTGCGCAAGACCGTGATCGGGGTCGGGGTGACGATCTGGAGCCTGGCCACGCTCTTCTCGGGGCTCGCCGCCAACTACGTCCATCTGTTTCTCAGCCGGGCGGCGGTGGGGATCGGCGAGGCCAGCTACTACCCTGCCGGCACCTCGCTCGTATCCGACTATTTCCCCAAGGAGCAGCGCGGGCGCGTGATGTCGATCTGGGGCGCCGGCAGCGTGTTCGGCATCGCCGCCGCTTACGCCGGCGGCGGCTATGTCGCCGACCATTTCGGCTGGCGCAGCGCCTTCTTCATCGCCGCGCTGCCGGGGCTCATCCTCGCGTTTCTCGCCTTCACGATGCGCGAGCCGCTGCGTGGAAGCATGGAGAAGGTCGGAATTGCCGTCAGGCGCACCACCGACGCCAGCGCCCGGACCTTCATCAATCTGATGCGCATTCCGACGCTGCGCGCCGCGGTGCTCTCGCAGACCGTGCTCTATTTCGTGCTCGCGTCCAATGCGTTCTGGCTTCCGACCGTGCTCCACCGGCGATTCGACATCTCCGTCACAGGCGCGGGCCTGCTCTCTGGGGGCGTCCTCGTCGCCGGCGGGCTGATCGGCACGCTCGCCGGCGGCTGGATCGCGGACCGCCTTGCCAAGACCCGTCCCGCGGCGCACCTCGAGGTGGGCATCGCGGGCTTCCTTGCCGGCGCCGTCTTCATCACCATCGCGCTCATCGCGCCGCTCAACATCGGGCCGATTCCGATCTTCGTGCCGGCGTTCCTCATCACAGTCATCGCGCTTTATCTGCAGTCGGGGCCGTTCACCGCGGTCTCCCAGAACGTGGTCTCCCCGGCGCTGCGAGCCAGCAGCGTCACGTTGCTGCTCTTCGTCTCCCACGTGTTCGGCGACTCGCACTCCACGTTCGACGTGGGCTGGATCTCGGACCAGCTCCACAACCTTCAGCTGGCCCTTCTCATCACCTCGCCGACCCTGCTGGTCGTGGCGGCCATCATCGCCGCGACAGGGCTGCGAACTGTCAAACCGGACACGGAGAGCATGGAAGCCGAGTGGGCCAAAAGAACAGTCGAACCCGCATCGGCGACCGTCTGACCCTCTAGTAGATGAACCCCACCAAGGCCCTGCCGAGCTGACCGGGCTTGATCGTTCTCTGGTCGATAACGCCAAACGCGACCCAGTTCATCACATGGCCGGCCCAGCTCTCCCAGGTGACCATGATCGCGCCCGGCTTCGGCGTCGGTCCGACCGCGTAACCCTTCGCCGCCGCGTTCTGGTACCAGTAACCCGCGTCGCCGGTCCAGGTTACGAGGCGCTTGGTCGCCACGTAGTAGGTGCACCAACCTCGCGGGAAGCTGTTCTGGGGCGGGCCGGTGTATGGGCCGAGACAGCAGTTGAGCACGGTGACCTGGTACGCGCTGTGCACTCCCGAGCGCATCAGCAGCTGGTAGACCGACGGCGGCGGCGGGAAGGCGCCACCCACTCCGTTGGGGATGACCAGCACGGTTCCGGCCACGAGCTGGGGGCTGCTCAGCCGATTGAAGTCATAGATGCTCTGCGGGTCCACCTGGTACTTGACGCCAAGAGCGTCGAGCGTGTCACTCGCCTTGACGGTGACCACGAGACCCGGCACCGGCGGGATCACGAGCTTGTCGCCGGTGGCAACCTTGTCATCCGAATAAAGGTTTGAGTTGGACCAGCGGATCTGGCTCACCGTCACGTGGAACTTGGATGCAATCGACGCCAGCGAGTCGCCGGGCTGAACGGTGTACATGAACGGCCTGTGGCTGACCGGCGCGGCCGTCGGGATCGCCACCGGCTTGATGATCGTGCTGTAGCGGCCGAGGGTCACATCACCGGCCATGCCTCCCTCGCCCGCCACCACCGCTTCCGCGTTGACGGTGCCGAGTCGAGAGGTCAAATAAGCAGGAACATGGCGGTCCATCGATGCATACGACGAAATGGCCACAGCTATCGCAAGCACGACAGCATGGGTCAGGTACCGATGAACTCGCAATTGTCTACCCCTAAACGTTGCGATCGTAGTGAACACGGTCCGCGGGCTGGACCGATCCCCAGAGAACGGCGGTCAACGTAGCAGACCCCCGCGGAACCCGTCAACCTTTTGGGACAACACCGTCGCCTTAGCGAACGTCAGTTCGTAAATCGGGGTTGAATTGAATTCCAGTTTGCGATTTGCGCGCGTTTTGGCGCTCAAGCGAACAGAGGTTCGTACGGCCAGGGTCTGGATTCGCCGCTTCGCAAGCAAGCCAATTCCCAGCCTCATGGGCGGTACAACGCTCGAGGGCCGTCCAAGCTTGCTTGGTGCCGATCGAGGCGAGATCGGCGCTCAGGGCCCTCCTCGCACGTAGATCGTCTGCCCTGAAACGAAGCTGGAATCATCGCTACAGAGGAAGGCGATGACACTGGCGATGTCTTCCGGTTGTCCGATGCGGCGGAGCGGGATCTGCGAGGCCGCGCCCAGCTTGAACGTCTCGAAGTCCATGCCCATGCGCTCAGCGGTGGCGCGCGTCATCCGCGTTTCGACGAAGCCCGGGGCCACGGAGTTGACGTTGATGTTGAACGGCCCCAGCTCGATGGCAAGCGTCCGCGCCATCCCCTGCAGGCCGGCCTTCGCCGCTGAGTAGTTGGCCTGCCCGCGGTTGCCCAGCGCGGAGGTCGAGGAAAGAAACACCATCTTTCCGTACTTTTTGTCGACCATCGACCCCTGCGCCGCCCGAGCGCACAGGAACGTGCCCTTGAGGTGCGTGTCGATGACGGCGTCCCAGTCTTCGTCGGTCA
>VBGM01000088.1 GCA_005880855.1 Chloroflexota bacterium | reverse complement strand
GAGCTGCGCACCAAGCGACCTCAGAGAGCTTCCTTTGAGATCCGTCGCCACCCCGCCGGCCTCTTCCAGTACGAGGAGGCTGGCGGCCATGTCGAACACCCGGACCGGGACCGGAGCGCAGAACGCGTCGAAGCTGCCGGCTGCGGTGTGCGCTATCGCGAGCGCCATCGAACCGAGGATACGGATCTTGCCCGACCGCTGGACGAGGCCGCTCGCGAGATCGAGCGCTCTCGGCGTGCTCTCGAGCGCCACGAGCTCGAGACCGCCGCCGGCCGAGGCCATGACTTTGATCGGCTCGCCTCCGCGCCACGCGCCCTGGCCTCGGATCGCGGTCCAGGTCTCACCGTTGATCAGGTTGACGACGCAGCCTGCGAGCGTATCGCCGATGGTCGGCCCACCGAGCAGCGCCAGCATCACGCCGAAGAAGGGGACCCCCTGCTTGGCGTTGAGGCTCCCGTCGACCGGGTCGACCAGCACGAGAGGGTACTCGGCCCCGAGCGAGCGATGACCTGCTTCCTCAGACAGGATCGCGAAGCGCTCACCGCGAGCGTTGATTGCTTCGAGCTCCGCGAAGACCGCGGCCTCAGCCGCCCGGTCGAGCTCCATCGTGCGATCGCCGCCTGCTCCGACGGCGAGCGGCGCGCGCCCCGCATCGGTGCCGGCCAGCGGCAGCACCGTTGTGCGCACACGCGAGCTGATGCGCACGAAAACGTCGAGCCAGTCGGCGGGGCTCAGCGAGAGTGGTGTCCGCTCACGTCAGGCAATGCCTGATCCGCTCGAGAACTTGGGGTCGACCTTGCGGCGGCGGCGGCGGCGGCGCTCCACGACGATCGTGATGAGGTACGGCTGCTGCATCGCCCACACGCGCTCGATGAGCTGCGGGATGGGAATGCTGTAGGGGTCGTCGACGCCAAGGAGGACGAGGGCCTCGGCTAGATCCTCGGTGAGCTCGGTGCGGTCGTGGAGGTTGAGCTGCTCGAGCGCGTCCAGGATGTCGTCGAGCCGGCGCAGACTCGAGCGCCGCTCCTTGTCGTCCCCGCGGTGGAGCATGGCAGACAGCTTAATGAGTTGCAGCCGCGGTCAACGAACGGCTTACGTCCGCCGGGCGCTCGAACTGCAGCCAGTGGCCGGCGCCCTCCAGGACCACAAGCTCGAATTCAGCTTCGACGTAGCGGCCGGTGGACTCTGCCCCGCGCCTGCCCAGCGCGGGATCCTGGTCACCCCAGAGCAGCGCCGTCCCGACCTTGATCGGTCCGGTGTTCGCGAGCCGCTCCCACGCGCCTCCGCCCGCCGAGAGGTTGGCGCGGTAGTAGTTGAGGGCAGCGCTGAGGCGGCCCGGGCGGGACAAAGAACGCGCGAAGCCGTCGACGACCGGCTTGGGCACCGCATCTACGAACATCGCGCGCAGCCTCCGATAGTCATCCTCCGCCAGCACTCGCTCGGCTTTTCCTTCCATGAGGAAGAGCTGGATGTAACGCGAGCGTTCCTGCTGGTCTGCGTCTTCGCGACTCGCGGCTGCGAGCGCGGCCGGGTGCCCCACAGAAAGTGCGGTGAGCGATCTGATCATGTCGGGATGACGAGCCGCGAAGAACCACGCGACGATTGCGCCCCAGTCGTGGCCCGCGACGTGCGCAGTGTCCCGGCCGAAGGCCTTGATGAGGCCGGCGACGTCATCGACCAGGTGGTCGATACCGTAGCTCTCAACTCCCTCGGGTGCGTCGGTGAGCCCATAACCACGAAGGTCGGGCGCCACCGCGAGGCATCCGGCGTCGGCCAGCGCGGTCAGCTGCCGCGACCAGGACTCCGCGCCTTCCGGGAATCCGTGCAGGAGGATGCACATGTCGCCTCGAGGCGGACCATCGACAAGCGTTCGGAACCGAAGGCCGTTCGCCCGCACCATGTGCTGGCTCGCGGTCATTTGATCTGCTTGAGGAAGTCCGCGGCGACGTCGAGCGCGTCGTCGAGCACGTTGAGCAAGCCGTGACCCTGGCCCTTGAAGATAGCGAGGCGCGCGTTGGGGATGAGCTTGATCTTCTCTTTCAATAACTCGATGCGGGCGAAGGGATCGCGGTCGCCGCTCATGAACAGGGTCGGGCACTTGATGCTTCGGAAGTGCTCGGTGCGCAGCTGGTCGGGGAAGCCGGGACGATGAAGTGGATAGGAGAAGAGGACGAGGCCGCCGAAGTCCGCCTCGACCGCCGCCATGCTCGCGACACGCCCGCCGAACGACTGCCCGCCACCGATGACCTCATGCCCGCGACCCGAAGTCTTGATGAAGACGGGGACCGCGCGCTCGGCGCCTCCGCGAGGAAGATCCACCGCAATCGCATCGATGCCTCGGCGCTTGAAGCCCACCACGTAAGGCTTCATCGAGGCCGCGTTGCCCGATGCGCCGTGACCGAGGACGACTCGCATCAGTTGAGCTCGGCGACGTGTCGCTGCTTGAGCCACTCATGTGAAATCTTTACCTCAACGCGAGCCACGCACACTGCGCACCACACCGTCTCACAACGTTCGCATGCGATGTGTTGGTGGTCCTTCGAGAGGTCGAGAGACATCGTGTAAGTGCCGCATTCAAAGCATTTCACCGGGCAGCGCATGAAAAAAAATCTTACTGATCTCTTGACGTGGAGGATGCAATCGATGTATCAACACAACTTGTATGGCGATGCTGCTCGTGGTTGCCACCACAGAGGCGACGGACCCGACGCGAGTAAGCGGACCATTTCGCATGACCGCCAACGTCTCGGAGACCTCATCGAAGAGGCTGCGCGGCGAAACCCGTTGGGTTGCATAGGAGGTGCGTGCAGAAGAAATCGTCCATGACGTCACACGAGGGATTCCAGCCCGCCGAACCATGGAACCTCGGGTCCGTATCACTAAGCGAAGGAGGTAGAGAATGATGGCAAAGAAGAAGGCCGCCAAGAAGCCGGCAGCCAAGAAGAAGGCCGCCAAGAAGAAGAAGTAACAACTTCTTCTTTCGTCGTTACCTAATCGATCGTTGACGCGCCGGGGTTCTGTGGAACTCCGGCGCTCGCTTTTTTCTGACACATAGAGAAGGAATGTAGAGCTCGTACTTTCGATCGTCCTTCCCATCTTCGTCGGCCGATGCGAGGTGATATCACCTCCCACCATGCCGTGGCGTTAGGCCCCACTTGCTTGGTTCCAGGTGGACAACAGTTCTTAGGTAAACCTTTGCCCCTTGACTATCGAACATTCGTTCGTTAGTCTGTAGCCACCTCCTTCCTCTACCTGCGTCCCAACCGGAGGCCCGCCCTTTGGAGAACGATGCAGGCAACACAGCTCGAACACGCCATCAGCACGATTCGGGTCCGCTTTGGCAGCCAGGCGCTGACGAGGGCGGGTGAACTTCCGCCGCCGCAGCCCTGGCCGAGCTGCACACCACTCGATCGACTGAGTGGAATCGAGGGCCTGCC
This sequence comes from Chloroflexota bacterium, assembly GCA_005880855.1. Taxonomy (GTDB): domain Bacteria; phylum Chloroflexota; class Dormibacteria; order Dormibacterales; family Dormibacteraceae; genus UBA10449. The sequence goes on along the minus strand of VBGM01000088.1, from coordinate 15,087 downwards.
TCGCGGCCGGCTCACGCTCCTGACCGGAAGCGGAACCTCTGGCAAGCTCACCCTCGCCCTGAGCCTGCTCGCCGCCGCCACGCACGAGTTCGCGAACGCGGTGGTAATCGATGCTCGAGGCGACTTCGATCCATGGTCGCTCTCCCACTTCGATCCGGAGCTGAGCTCGTTGACCGTAGTGCGTCTCGATCCCGAGCCGTCGGGTGAGGCGGCTACGGCGCTGGCCCGTGCGGGCGCGGGCTTCATCCTTTTAATGGGGGAGATCCCAGAGCCATGGCTCGGGCCGTTGGAGGCAAGCGCCAACCGCTCGGGGACAGTCCTCGTCGGGGTGGTCGATGCTCCCGGGCGCGCGCTCGCCCACGCCTCGAGCCTGAGTCTCGGCTTCTCGCGCATCGACTGGGTTTGGGACCGTGGCGAGCTCGTGGGCCTGCGCACGATCACTCGCTGTCTCAAGAATCGGGTTGCCCCACCTCTCGGCGAGTCCGAGCTCGAGATCCGCTACCCGCTTGGACAGCAGCTTCCTTTTTCCACACCGGTCATCGAGGTGCTTCTTGAAAAAGCGGAGGTGGAATGCGTATCTGCTGTGGTCTGACCGGCCACCTCGAGCTGGCGAAGCGCGCCGACCTCTATGGCAGGCCTGTGGTCGTCGGCCGATGGGACGACCACGTGATCGCAGCGTCGGAGGAAGCTCTGCCGTTCGGTGTGTCGTCGGGGATGCCGCTGCGCCAGGCCGAGCACCTTTGTCCGCAAGCAACATTTCTCGCGCCCGACCCAGAGGCGGCCACGCGCCTGCGCGAGCTCATCTCATCCGCGCTCTACGACCTTGCGCCGGTGGTCGAGGTCAAAGTCGAAGGCATCGCATGGATCGATGTGAGCGGGGTCGTCAGGCCCGGCGATTCGATCCGCGAAGCACGGCGCAGGCTCCGGACCGCGATCGGCCGCGAACCGCGCCTCGGCGTCGCACCCGGACCTTTCTCAGCGCGAGTGGCCGCCACTCGCGCGCGGCCAGGCCGTGTCGTGCAGGTCGAAGATGCGCGTGCCTTCCTTGCTCCGCTTCCTATGCATGAGCTTGCCCTCGACGCTGAGCAGCTGGAGCGACTCGACCTGCTCGGCCTGCGCACGCTGGGTGCGGTGGCGGCGATCGGCCCTCGGGAGCTCGAGAGCCAGCTCGGTCGCGAAGGCAGGCACGCGGTCTTGCTGGCACGCGGCGCGGAACCTGACGAGCTCACTCCATGGCGCCCGCCGCAGTTCTCGAGCGCGCATCGCCAGTTCGAGCCGCCTGTGGAAGATCGCGAGGCGCTGCTGTTCGTCTCTCGCGCCCTCTGCGGCGACCTGGCCGATGAGCTGGGCGTGCGGGGCGCAGGCGCGAAACGTGTCCGCGTGCGGTTCGTCTATGAATCTGGCCAGCCCGACGAGCGGTCATCCATCGTCCGCCATCCGCTTTCGAGCGCTCTTGAGCTGTTCGGCCTCATCGGTGGATGGATCAAGGAGTGGCAGCCACGCGCGCCGATCACCGAGCTGTGGATCGAGCTGCCGGTGCTCGAGGCCGCTGGGCGCCGTCAGCTGCGGTTGTGGGCGGGCAACGATGGCACCAGCGAGGAGGTCGCTGCCGCGTTCGAGCGGCTGCAGGAACGCCACGGGGATGGCGTCGTGCGCAAGCCGCGCCCAGCCTTCCTCTCCTCCCCGCTCCCCGCCCAGCGCTTCGACTGGGTGTCTTCGTGATTGACATGCAGCCGCATGTCATCAGCCCGGGGCGAGGTACTTCACGTAGCTCTCAGGACTGTCCAGGAAGTGCCGCCACGACCGCACCAGCTCGAGATCCTCGTACGCGACCTTCCTCATCCCCCACTCGCCTGTGGCGACGATGGCTTGCATCCCCTCGGCTGGTATCTGCGCCAGCAGCGCGATCAAACCCAGGCATGACGTGAACGACAGCGCTGCTTCGGGTTCGTCGAACAGGTACAGGCCGGGATCGACGACCCGCGTCTTGAGCACCTGCAAGAAGGCCTGGCCGTGGCTCCGCGCATGCAGGTCCACGCCTCCGAAGCGGTCTGCCCACAGGCCCTCCGGCCCGACCGCGGTGAAGAGCTCGTGCATCTTTTCAGCCCGCAGGAAGAATCCACCCTTCCCCCCGCCCCTCGTGCCGATCAGTCGAAGCGCGCGATCGAGGTTGGAGTCTTCGTCTGAGGGCCGCGCGGTCGCCGCCAGGGAGACGTTGCCGCGATGGGCGCGAACATGCCTGGCCCAAGCTGCCGCGATGGCCTCGACCACCGTCGATTTGCCGCTGCCGTTCTCTCCGATGAACATCGTGAGCCCGGGCGCGGGCTCGAATCCGTTCTCGACGAGGTCGCGGACCGCTGGGATCGTGAACGGCCAGCTGTTCATCCGCACCTTCCCGCTGTCGACCTCGATCCGGCGCAGCGGGGCGCCCCACAGCGTGGTCATCGGTCAAATCTTCTCAAGCAGCGCCCGCTGGTGACCCGCTTGCTCTCGCCTCCTGGCGTGGTCGAGCTCACGCTGGCCGCCGACGGCTCACCTGCTTTCGTATCCGGGGCGCTCAGCGGCCCCATCGATCCGATCGCGCGATGGAAGGTCGAGACCGAGTGGTGGAACCGGCTGGTCGTCCGCGAGTACTGGAAGGTGCTCGTCGGCAGCAACCTGCTCTGCGAGCTGTACCACGACCTCGATCGCGACCAGTGGTTCGTGGAGCGGATCTATGACTGATCGATCAGAAGCAGCCGTTGGCCGGGCATCCGGGCTGGTCGGAGACCTTCTGGAGACCAATTGCATCGGTATAGAGATCAATCCCCTTTTCGGTGTGCTGGCCAGGTTGGCTGCAGGCGGCCACCAGCAAACCCACCAGCGCGACCGCTTTCCTCATGACTGTGCAACGAAAGACCGGGCGCAAAGGTGACGCCATACGTCGAGCTCCACTGCCATTCCAACTTCTCGTTCCTGGACGGTGGCTCACATCCTGCCGAGCTGGCCATGCGCGCGGCCGAGCTTGAGATGCCGGCGCTGGCCATTACAGACACCGGAGGGGTATATGGCGCCGTCCGGTTCCTCCAGGCGTGCCGGAAGGTGGGCGTCAAGCCACTGATCGGAGCCGCGCTCGAAGTCGATGGAGCCGAGCTGCTCATGATCGCCCGCAACCTGGTGGGCTACTCCAACCTCTGCCGCCTTCTCAGCCTCGCCCACGCCGACCAGCCCAAGGGCGAGGCGCGAGCACCTTTGGCCACCGTCGCCGACCACCGAGGCGATCTCTTTTATCTCAGCGCCACCGACGACGAGGACCGGCTGCATGGCTTGCAGGAAGCGCTGGGCAAGGAGAACGTCTTCAGCGAGCTCCACCACCACCTCCGTCCTGAGGATTCGTGGGTGCTGGAAGGGCGCGCGGCCATGGCTCGTCGGTGTGGTGCACCAGTGGTGGCCACCAACGTTGTCCACTATCACTTACGCGAGCGGCGACCACTTCACGACGTGCTGGTCGCCATCCGGCATCGCGCCACCCTCGATGAGGCGCGCTCGTTCCTCTTCTCCAACTCCGAGCACTGCCTCAAAGGTGGCGACGAGATGCGTTCCCTGTTCAAAGGCCACGCTTCTGCGCTGGCCACGCCCTGGGAAATCGCGAATGAGTGCGACCTCGACCTCGACTTTCGCAAGGTCCGCTTCCCCGGCTACCCGGTCCCCGAAGGCGAGACGCCTTTCTCTTTTCTGTACAAGCTCTGTTTCGAGGGCGTGCGAGCCCGGTACCTGCCGATCACGCTCTCGGTCACTCAGAGGCTTCAGCGCGAGCTCGAGGTGATCGAGAAGACCGGGCTGGCGGAGTTCTTCCTGATCAACTGGGACCTCATGCGATTCGCGCGTGAGCACGGCGTGCCCGGCCAGGGCCGAGGTTCCGCCGCCGACTCGATCGTCGCGTACGTGCTCGGGATCACGCGCGTCGACCCCATCGAGCACAACCTCCTGTTCGAAAGGTTCCTGCACGACGAAATGACGAGCACCCCTGACATCGACATCGACTTCTCGACCGAGCATCGCGAGCAGGTGATCCAGTACGTCTACAACAAGTACGGCTGGGAGCGGACCGGGATGGTCTGCAACGTCGTCACCTTCCAGCCTCGCATGGCGATTCGTCAGGTCGGCAAGGCGCTCGGGTTCTCAGCCGAGCTCGTCGACCGGCTGGCCAAAGGCGTGGACCGTTGGTTCACCGAAGACGTCGAGGACTCGATGACCGGCGCGGTGCCGCCGCCCGACATGAGGCCGCAGAGCTGGCAGCAGTTCCTTTCGCTGTGCCGCGAGGTGCAGGACTTCCCTCGTCACCTTTCGATCCACAACGGCGGGATGCTGGTCACCGGCCAGCCGCTGGTGGACATCGTGCCGGTTGAGCCGGCGACGATGGAGGGACGCCGCGTCGTCCAGTTCAACAAGGACGACGTCGAAGACCTTGGCCTCATCAAGATGGACATGCTCGGGCTGCGCACGCTCTCGGTCGTCGCCGAGGCGCTGGAGCTGATTCGCGACAAGACGGGCATTCGCCCCGACCTCGACCAATTGCCGCTGAACGACCCGCAGGTGTTCGAGATGTGCAGCCAGGCCGACACCATCGGCGTGTTCCAGATCGAGTCCCGCGCGCAAATGCAGACCCTTCCGCGCACACGGCCGGCGAGCTTCAACGACCTGGTGGTCGAGGTCGCGATCATCCGGCCCGGGCCGATCCAGGGCAACGCGGTGCATCCGTACATCCGGCGCAAGCAGGGTCGCGAGCCTGTCACGTACGCACACCCGCTGCTGGAGCCGATTCTCGAGGACACGATGGGCGTGATCCTCTATCAGGAGCAGATCATTGAGATCGCGATGAAGGTCGCGGGCATGTCGCCGAGCGGCGCCGACATGTTCCGTCGCGCGATGACGCGCCACCTCAACCACGTGGAGATGTCGTCGCTAGAGGGTGACTTCGTCGATGGGTGCCTCGCCAACGAGGTGCCGCGCGAGGTTGCCGACATGCTGTTCGCCTCCGTGCAGGGTTTCGCGGTGTATGGGTTCTGCCGTTCTCACGCTGCTGCTTTCGCGCGCACGGCCTATGAGACCGCCTGGCTGAAGCTCAATCACGCGGTTGAGTTCGGGTGCGGGTTGCTCAACAACCAGCCGATGGGGTTCTATCACCCGAGCGTGCTGGTGGAGGACCTGAAGCGTCATGGGGTGACGGTGCTGCCGGTGGACATCAACCGTTCGGACATCCGCTGCCTCCCCGAAGCGCTCACTGAATCCACACGTTTGGCGTCAAACGCGCCCTTCATAGGACTGCCAAACACACTTTTGACGCCAAACGTGCCTAATGACGCCTCGGCCGAAAATGGACAGTCCCCTGCGGGGCCCTCCCTGTTGTCCGGTTCCCTCCCCCAACCGGCCGACCTGCGGCCAGGGTATGGAAATTTCGAAAACCCCACAACCCAGGTTGTTAAGACCCACGGCATGCGCATCGGGCTCAACTACGTGCGCGACCTCGGCGAAGACGGGCGCAAGGCCATCGTCGCCGAGCGCGAGCGAGGGGGCGCGTATGTCTCGTTCGACCGTTTTCTGGACCGCCTCCAAGGCGGCCCCATCGGTCCCCGCGCGGTGCGCAACCTCGTAATGGTGGGCGCCTTCGACGGCCTCGGGCGGCCACGACGCGAGCTGTTGTGGGGCTGGCAGGAGCGATGGCATGGCACCGGCCTGCGCAAAGGAATCCACCCGCAATCAGAGCTGAAGCTGCAAGCCACCTCCCCGTCGCTGCCCGACCTCGACGACTTCGATATCAATCAGCTCGAGTACCGGATCTCCGATCTTTCGACCGGACACCACCTCATCCATTTCTGCAGGGAGCGCCTGAACCTGCTCGGCGCGCTTCAGAGCGACAAGCTTCCATCGATTCCGAGCGGGAGAGCAGTGCGGGTGGCCGGACTCGTGATCACGCGCCAGGCGCCGTCGACCGCGAAAAAGATCCGTTTCTTCACGCTGGAGGACGAGTTCGGCCAGGTCAACGTGACCATCAAGCCCGACGTCTACGACCGCTACCGGCAAGTAGCCAATCGCCAGCCCATCCTGGTCATCGACGGGATGATGCAGAGACAAGATGGGGTCTGGTCGGTCCTGGCCTCCCACATAGAAGCGCTCACAGGAGTCCCACGACCGCAGCAGCGCTCACACGACTACCGATGAGACGATGAGACTCACCGATGTCACGCGACCACTGGGACAAGAATGCCGCGAACTGGGCCGCGTGGGCGCGCAAGCCAGGCTTTGACTCGTACTGGCAGTACGCCAAAACATTCTTCGAGCTCGTGCCTCCCCCTGGCGAACGGACACTCGAGGTCGGGTGCGGCGAAGGAAGGGTCAGCCGAGACCTCGCTGCGCGCGGCCATCACGTGTTCGCCGTCGACACTTCTCAGACACTGATCCAGCTCGCGCACGACACTGACGCGTCGATCGCGTACGTCCGTTGCGACGCTGCGGCCCTGCCCTTCCAGGGCGAATCGTTCGACCTGATCGTCTTCTACAACTCTCTGATGGATTTCGACGACATGGACGCAAGCGTCGCAGAAGCAGGACGAGTCCTCCGGCCGGGCGGAGCGTTCTGCGCGGCGATCACCCATCCGCTGCAGGATGCCGGGCGGTTTGCCTCCCGCAACGCCGGCGCGCCGTTCGTCATCGAGGGCGCCTATCTAGGCGACCGCCGAGTTGTCGACGCGGAACTCGAGCGCGACGGCCTCCACATGCATTTCAAGGGCTGGGCGTACCCACTCGAGGCCTATGCGCGGGCGATGGAGAATGCCGGTTTGATGATCCAGGCGCTGCGGGAGCCCGCCATGGACTCGGCCTCGCCGTCGATGGATCCGAGCGTCGAGCGGTGGCGCCGCATCCCCGTCTTCCTCATGTGGCGGGCCATCAAGGCCTGACGTTCCTTACTTTCTGTAGCCAGGTGTGGGTCTTTTGCGCCAAGCTATGGGCTACAGCTTCATCGCAGCAACCCCAGAGGAAGACCAAATGTCAATCGGCAGAGAAATCGAAGACATCGCGCGGGACCTGATCAAGCACCAGCACGACCACCCTCCCGTCCGCGACCTCAATCGCGAATTCGACCGCCGGCTCACGTTCACCGATCGGGTGGCATCCGACTTCGCCCGCCTGGTCGGCAGCTGGATCTTCGTCCTCGCGCAGCTCGGCTTGATGCTGGTCTGGGTAATCCTCAATGCGGTCGGCTTCCTTCGCCACTGGGACCCGTATCCATTTCTGTTCCTCAATTTCATCTTCACGCTCGAGGCCGCGATCTGGGTCTCTGTAGTGCTGATGGCCTTGAACGGTCAGGCGGACCGCGACCGGCTGCGGGCGCAGAACGAGTTCGAGCTCAACGTCAAGGCCGAAGAAGAGGTCAAGGCGCTCATGAACCACCTGATGCACCAGGACGAGATCCTGCTGCAAATCGTCAACCGGCTCGACCGCGGCGATCGCGAGATGAAGAGACTCGCGCGGCGCGTGGAGCAGGCGCTCGAGGCTAGTGCTGAGGCTTCGCGACCTCCGCAGGCGCCTCAGGCTCCCCCGCTGCCTCCGTCGCCGGTTTCGCCTGCAACCCCGGCCCAGCCCGAGCGATCGCTCGGGCTCCCAACTCCCTGACCGTCGTCACGATCAGGTCGACATCGCCTTCACGCGTTCGCCAGTTGACGATCGCCGGCCGGAACGCGACCTTGCCGTCGTACTCCGTGGTCCCGAAATAGACACGGCCGTCCTCTAGCACCATCTCGCCAATGCGGCGGTTGAGGTCGTCGAGCCGATCTTCCGGAAACCCGGGAGGGCGAAATCGAAAGCAGACGACGTTCAGGCGGACTTCGGCGAGGCGTTCAAGGTCGGGCGCCGCATCGACCTGCTCGCCAACCCGCTGCGCGAGTCGCACATGTCGTTCGACCATCGCGCGGATGCCGCTGCGTCCGTATGCGCGCAACGTCGCCCAGACCGCAAGCGACCGCGCGCGCCGCGACATCTCGGGGCCGAGATTCCCAAATGCAGGCCGCGCGTCCCTACCGAGGTACGACGCGCTGGCCCCGAATGCACCCGCCAGGTATGACGGGTCGCGCACGAACGCGTAGCCGGAGTCGTAGGGGACGTTCAGCCACTTGTGCCCGTCGACCGCCACAGAGTCGGCGTGCTCGAGACCCTCGACCAGGTGACGCGTGAGCGGTGATAAGGCTGCGAACAACCCGAAAGCGCCGTCCACATGCACCCACGCACTATGGCGTCGCGCGATCGCGAGGATGTCGGCCAGGGGATCGAAGTCACCGGTGTTGACGTCGCCCGCGTTGGCGACGATCACGACCGGCTCTTGGTTGCGCTCGCGCAGTACCGAGGCCAGCGCATCAAGGTCGATCCGCCCCGCGCCGTCGCGCGACAGTCTCCGCACCCGATCTCGCCCGAGACCGAGCATCGCGATTGCCTTGAGCGCGCTGACGTGGATGTAGCCGCTCGAAAGAATCGTCATCGGTGGCAAGCCGCTGAAGCCGTCTGCCTCGATGTCGACGCCTTGCTGCAGGCCCCACCACCGCCGCGCCGCGGCGAGGCTCGCGAAGTTCGCCATCGTCGCGCCGGTCGTGATCACTCCGCTCCACTCACCAGGCAAGCCGAAAAGGTCCTTCAGCCACTCGACGCTGACCTGCTCCAGCCGCGACGCGAAAGGTGAGCTGATCCAGTTGTAGGCATTCTGGTCCAGCGTCGACGCCAGCCAGTCGGCGCCCAGCGCCGCGGGCGTGCCGCCGCCCATCACGAAGTGGAAGAAGCGCGGCCCCGCGGAACGCGTGCTGCTTTCATCCGCCGACTCGATGAGCTCCGCGAGGGCCGCAAGCGAGCCGATGCCCTCGTCCGGCAGATCCATATCTTGTGAAGGGCCACTCGTCCGCGGGCGAACCAGCGCGTCGTCGATACCGGCCAGGTAGACCTTGGCCTCGCTCGCGGCGAGGTCGAGGGCCGCGGCAAGGTTCGCGTGATCGGATAGCGGGTCCGGCACGCCGACAGGCTACTACGGCCTCGCGTCAGACCCGGTAAACCGAATACTCCCCGTTGGAATAGACCAGCTTCCCGTGCTCCTGCCAGTAGGCCTGGCTCGCGCCTCGAGGCTGTGCAAGCTCCTGCGGACCGATCAGCACGTACGTGACGCCGTAGCGGTCGACAAGGTCAGGCGTGTTCTGAGCACCGCGCAGAATCGCGACCTCGTCGATGGACTTCTGCTGGTAATCGCGCAAGCCGTACGTCCACAGCCACCCCTGGAAACCGCTCATGACCCGCCGGCCGGCCAGGGTGGGGATCGGGCTGTTGTGCTCGTCGGCGACCGCGAACACCGCGTCCGCGGGCGTGTTCTGGCGCACCCACGCCGCGACCTGCAAGCCATTGGTGTCGGTGAACTCGTATGAGCTCACCGTTGGATCTGAGGCGCGAACCAGGTCGGTCGCGCCTGACAGGCCGAGAACGACCAGCAGCGCCGCACCCAGCAACGCACCTCCTGGCCACCGCTGGATGATTCCCGCGATCAGGCCGCCGACCATGACGCTGCCCAGCAGCGCCCAGAAGATGAAGAACTTCGTGTTGTCCCAGTCCCACGGTTGGAGCACGATCATGTTGGGGACCAGGAACCAGAACCACATCGGTGCAAACCACTTTCCAAATGCGGTCGGAAACCAGCGCTGTGCGAAATGCGCGGCGATCAGCAGCGGGATGAGCAGGGACGTGTTCTTGATCCAGAACCAGATGAAGTCAACGGGCAGGAACAGCACGCCGTCGCGCTGCCAGTCCGTGTAAGAGAGCCACCCAGCCTCGAGGCAGTAACCATTCAGGCTGGCGCCGCCGGTGCAGTAGCTGTTGTTGGCGTGTGGCCACATCCAGACCAGGACGGGGATCGCGAGCACCAACGCGGGAACGAAAAACGCCACCCACTCGCGCCGCCAGTTGAAGGCGGCCCAGAACGCGCTGAGGACGACCACCGTGCCATACGCGTGCACGTGGAAAGCAGGCATCATACCCGCGACCATTCCCGCGAATAGGAAGGAGCGCCAGCCGCCGCGCTCGCGCAGGGCGATCCACACCAGCAGGAGAACGATCAGAGCCAGGCTGAAGCCGAACAGAGTTGAGCGCTGCGGCACCAGATAGGCAAGAACCGGATTGAGCCACTGGAAGTTGAGGTCGCGGTTGAGCGTGTACTCGCGCGGAAGGTGGGCAAGCACGCCGATGCCGCTGTGGGCGATGTCGCCGAACAGGTAGTAGAAACCAAGGCCTCCGCTCAGCAGAAAGACGAAGACGGCGATGGCCGCCGCAGCGCGGCCGCCCGCGAATCGCGCCGCGGCCAGATACATCACTGCGGGGAACGCGAGCCCCAACAAACCCGAGGAAAGCACCAATGCGGATGTCAGCGGGCTGCCGAGCGGGACGAGGTTGGCGGCGAGGAAATCGATCATGAACGGGTAGCCGAGGTTGTTCCCTGGGTCTATCGGATACTGGGGCGGGAAGTTGTGGCCGTAGGCGAACGAGCCGGTAAACGTGAGATGCGCGGCCCAGTCGCCCCAGATGTTCACGTACCCGGCCCACAGGCCCTCAGGCTTGTAGACGTATGCCTGGTGCAGGAAGTGCAGCGTCCATGCGCCGCACACCACGAAGATGGCGGCGATCGGCCACGGATGTCCCGCCGTGCGCACCGACGCCATCCAGCGCGCCGCGGCATCAGTTAAATCGCTTGCCAGCAGTCCGCGCTTGGCGAAGGCGGCGCCGGCTCCGGCGCCGATTGCGAGAGCGATCCCCGCGATGACCGTTCCCACAGTCACGTCGCGCACGACCATCGAAAGGGCGAAGGTCGCGAGCGCTACTGCCATCGCGCCCAGCACGGTTCCGAAAGCGATCCGTTCTTCGAGGTTGAGCGCGATCCCGCTTGCGTAGGTGATGCCGAAACCCGCGACCACGCACCCCATCAAGAGGATCGCCGGCGCGCCCACCAGAACGCCGACGACAACGAGGACGACAAGTGCGGCGCCGCCCATGATCAGCCGGCCGGTTGGACCGGCGGCCGCCACCGCCGCCGGTTGGGCTGCGCCCTCCACCGCTAGTGTTTCGCTTCCGAGGTCCGCCGGATATTTCGCGGCATCGGCGGGCGGAGCCAAGGAAAGGGTGGCGCAAGGAGGAGCGCACACCTCTGGGGTCCCCGCGCGAAGCGCGGGAGGATGCGCGGCGACGGGCCCCTTGACGCCGGCTTCAGCGCCCATCTCGGGGTCCCCGCGGAATCGCCAGATTCCGTGGGGTGAGTCGGCGCCCGTCCGTCTAGGCCGCGAAGATCCAAGGAACTTCGGAAGCGGGACACTAACTCAGCTCCAGCACCAGAGCTGCGGTTCCGAAGGCGGCAGGTTCTTGCAGTTGACCAGCCACATCTTGGGTCCCCAGATCGGCGTGCCCGGGCCGGGGTCGTTGGCGGAGAGGGAGATAGGCAGCGCGGTCCAGAGCGGATAGAAGTAGAAGAAGGCCGCGACGGTGATGCCGAGGTGCGCGACCAGGACTCGGCGCCCGATGGGTCGGAAATTTGTGGCGACATGAGCGAGGACGAATGCCAGCGCCATGACCATGAAGATGAGCCCGCCGAACATGTGGTACATGAACAGCACCCTGCTGATGTGCGACCAGGGCAGGTACTGGGTGACGAACCCCAGCAGTATCACCGTGGCTGGGAAGCTGCGATGCCGGACGATGAAGTAGGGCAGCGAGATGACGCAAGGAAGGCTCGTCCACCAGATCCAGGGATTGCCAAGGTTCTCGATCCGCGCGATGAGGGGCTCTCCGCTCCAGTGATCGATGCCGAGGTTGGTGTATTCCGCGTAGTAGAGAACCGGCCTCGACAAGAATGGCCACGACCACCACGGCGAGCCGTACGGGTGGGTTGCGTTCAAGGTCGCGTGATAGCGAAACGACTGCACCTGGTAGTCGATGAGGTCGGCCAGGTTGTGGAACTGCCCGCGCGCGAAGAACGGGTACCACGACTCGACGTAGATCGCGAGCGGAATCGCCACGAGGGCGATCGCCGCAATCGCGACGTAGGTGGGCCAGTAGACGCCGTGCGGGATGGCCGGGGAATCCCCTCTCCCCCACGACCAGATGGGATTTTCCGCGGGTCCGATGTGGACGTCGACGTACCTGCGCACGACCCTGGCGACCAGCAAGAGGACGATCGTTGCCCAGGCGGCGAGCACGATCCACTTCGATGCGATGCCGACCCCAAGGATGGTGCCGAGCACGATCAAGCTCACGAGCGATCCGGCGGGCGTGCGGCTCTGGATGTGCACCAGGAAGAGCGTGTACGCGAGGAGGATGAAGAAGATCGGGAAGATGTCGATCATCCCGATTCGCGATTGCAGGAAGAACATGCCGTCGAAGCAAACCAGCGTCGCCGCCGCGATTGCGAACAGGCGATTCGGCCAGAGTCTCCGCGCGAACAGGTACATCAACGGCACGCACAGGGTGCCGAAGATGCAGACGGCGATTCGCCAGCCGAACGTGTTGAATCCGAGATCGATGAAGTCGCCTTTTACGCCCTGGAACGTGGCCCGATACCAGCCGTAGCCCCATTCGCCGCCGGCGATCATCAGCTTGGCTAGGGGCGGCTCCGGGTCGAAATAGTTGTACTTGCAGTCGGTCGTCGAGGGACGGCACAGCTCCATCCCTTTGACGTCGTTGTACGCGTCGACCGGAAAGTAGATCTCATCGAAGACCTGGCCGTTGGGCGGCGAAAGGACGCCGTTGGTGTCCGCGTATCCGCGATTGAACGGATACGCGAGACCGCACAGAGTGCCTGGGTCGCCGGGAGCGTTGATGGGCGTGTTCGACACGCAGTTCGTGATCGCCGGGCCCTGGAATGGGTGCAGAAAGAAGTCCGGCATGATCGGGCTGTAGAAACGAAGGACGAAGGCCACCACTGTGAAACCGAGGATGACGAGCACGTCCCAACGGTCGAAATACACAGTCCGCGCGCGCTCCGTAGGCTCCGCAGCCCCCGCTTCCGACGGATCCAGGACCCCTACCCGCTCCTCAGTCACCGTCGTCGCTTTCGACGCCGGCCTCCACCCTGGTTCTGGCCCAACCGGTACGGCAGCCGCGACGTGATCTCCCATGAGGCCGCGTCGGCATCAGGCACGGGCATCGCGATCGTGTCGTCGTAGAAGAGGCGTGAGCCGAGCTTCTTTTTGATCAGCGCCAGCTCATCGTCGTCGCCGCGGACGCGCACGAAGAGCGCCGGCTTGTCGAGCAGGGGCTTGTAGATTCGCGCGACCTTGCTGCGCCGCTTCTCCTGGAAGGCGACTGAAAGTGGCTGCACCTTCACGCCGCGGATGCTCTCGTAGTCGATGACGATGTTCGAGAAGAGCGTCGAGACCTTGAGCCCGCTATCGAGCGGCTCGACGAAGCTGCGCCATCGATAGACCATGAACGCGGCCGCCAGGAGAAGGCCCACCGGGGCGTAGAAGAGCCAGATGATGTTCCCGTTGTTGATGGGCTGGCGCGAATACACCACCACGCCCACCGCGAGCACCCCGACCACGATCAGGAGGCCCGCATAGAACCGCTGCCAGCGCCACAGCTCCTCGGCGTAGAGGATCCGCTGGCGCCCCTTCACCGGGTGATTGCCGTTCGAGCTCAAGCTACTGATTATCGCTGGCCGCCCAGGCCCGGCTTCGCTCCACGGCACGCTGCCACTCCGCCTGGAGGGCGGCGGCCTGATCTCGGGAGATGGCCGGTTCGAACTCGCGGTCGAGCTTCCAGAGGTCCGCGAGGTCGGCCTCTGTCCACACGCCGGCGCCGAGACCGGCCAGGAAGGCCGCCCCAAGCGCGGTGGTCTCGGTCTGGCGCGGCCGCTTGACCGGGATCCCCAGAAGGTCGGCCTGGAACTGGCACAGGACGTCCATGACCGCGGCGCCGCCGTCCACGCGCAGCTCGGTGAGCGACCGGCCGGTGTCGCCCTCCATGGCGACGACCACGTCCTTGGTCTGATACGCCATCGCTTCCACCGCGGCGCGCACCAGCTGCGCCCGGCCGCTGCCGCGCGTGAGTCCAACGATGGCCCCCCGCGCAAACGGATCCCAGTAGGGCGCGCCCAAACCCGCAAACGCGGGAACCATGAACACGCCGCCCGCGTCGAGGACAGACGATGCGATCGGCCCCGCCTCCGCGGCGTTCGCGATGATGCCGATTCCATCCCTCAGCCACTGCAGCGCGGCGCCGGTGATGAAGATGGCTCCTTCGAGCGCGTAGCTGAGGGTTCCATTTCGTCGCCAGGCCACCGTGGTCAGCATTCCCGAGCGGGACGGCACGCGGTCGACCCCGGTCTGCACCAGCACGAACGAACCCGTCCCGTACGTGTTCTTGGCCATTCCGACGGTTATGCAGGCCTGGCCGAAGAGAGCCGCTTGCTGGTCACCGGCGATTCCGGTGATGGGCGCTTTGATCCCACCGAACACCTCGGGATCAGTTAGGGAGATCGGTCCGCTCGAATCACGCACCTCAGGCAGGTTGGTGTGCGGAACCCCGAAGAGATCGGCCATTTCCTCGCTCCACGCCCCGCGGCTGATGTCGAAGAGCAGCGTGCGCGATGCATTGGAGGCGTCGGTCACATGGTCGCGGCCGGCCGAGAGCCTCGCGACCAGCCAGCTGTCGACCGTCCCAATGGCGGCGTCTCTGGCGCCGGGCACGTGACGAACGACCCACGCGAGCTTGGTTGCTGTGAAGTACGGATCGATGACGAGCCCGGTCACCTCGCGCACGCGTTCCTCATGCCCTGCCTCGCGGAGGCGAACGCATTCAGCCGCGGTGCGCCGGTCCTGCCACACGATGGCACGAGTCAGTGGTTTCAGCGTGTGCCGATCCCACACCACGAGCGTCTCGCGCTGGTTCGTGATCCCGATCGCGATCACGTCGCGGGGGCCGGCGCCTGCAGCCGCCAGTGCCTGGCGTGCGCTGTCTTGCACCGCAGACCAGATCTCGTTGGCGTCGTGCTCGACCCAGCCGGGCTGCGGAAAATGCTGGGTGATCTCCTTGTAG
>VBGM01000087.1 GCA_005880855.1 Chloroflexota bacterium | reverse complement strand
GTCCTTGGAGATCACGAACTCGCGGCCGACCTGCGCCGCCGCGGCATCCTACGCGCGGCCGAATTCAGCTGGTCTCGAACCGCAGCAATGACATGGGAAGTGATCGACGACGCGGTGGGCGAGATGGGTAGGGGTCGCTAGTCCGGCCCGCGGGCCAGCCGCTGGAACTCGGTGACCGGCGGAATGGTCAGCATGCCGTCATCGCTGCGCAAGATCTGCCAATGACCCTCATGAACCATCCAGTGATGGCGATAGCAGAGAAGGACGAGGTTATGAAGGTCGGTCGGTCCGCAAAGAACGAAAGCTGACCCCACCCGGCCGCATACGCGGCCGACCTCCCCAAAACGGAGAGGTGATTCACTCCGTGCGCGCGATCAGCCTCCAGGCCCAACCCCGACACCCTTTTCCCAGTCCGTCCGTTCCTGGGGTTAGATGAGCTCGCGAACGACCTCAGCGACCCCAGCCGCACATCGATCCCACGTGAACCCGGCGGCACGCACGCGCGCGGCTTTCTGCAGCTTCGCCCGCACCTTCTTATCGCCGATCGCGGTCTCCAACGCTAAAGCCAGCTCCGCGGGGTCATTGGGGTCGTCCACGTAGAGCGCGGCATCGCCGCCCACCTCGGGCAGCGACGACTCCCGCGCGGTCACCACGACCTGGCCATGCGACATCGCCTCCAGCACCGGAAGGCCGAAACCTTCGTAAAGGCTGGGCACCACCACCGCGCGCGCGCGACGGTAGAGCAGCTCCAGCGTTGGGCCGTCGACGTTGCCCAGTACGCGGGCGTGCGACGACCCACGCAGCCGGGCCGCCAGCCGCTCATCGCGCTCGGGGCCGGCGATCGCGAGCATGATCCCGTCCAGCCTCTCCACCGCCGCCAGCGCAGCCGCTTGGTTCTTGCGCGCTTCGATGCGTCCGACCTGAAGCACGAAATCGCCCTCGAGCCCGAGCTCCGCCAACCTGCTTACTGGAGCCACCTCACGTTCGACCTTCTCGCCGCCGCCCAGCGGCACGACGCGAATGCGGTCAGGCGACAGGCGGTACAGCTCAACGAGGTCGTTCCGTGTCGATTCCGACGGCACGATGAGAAGAGGACATCGCAGCGCCGCCCACCTCGTCGTGAGCTGGAGATACCTGCGCTGAGCTTGCGAGTACGCATGCGGATATCGCTCGAACGCGAGGTCGTGGACGACGGTGAGCGATTTGCCCGGCCATCCGAATGGGATCGCGTGAGCAGGCACGAAAAGGAGGTCGGGGTGCGCGGGCCGCAAGGCAAGCGGCAACCGCACCTGCGACCACATGCGCGCCATCGGGACCACCATCACGTCGACGCCGAGACCGGCGCGCGCCCGCGACGCGAAGAAAAGCCACCGCAGCTCGGGCGCCGCGTTGCGGAGCCGGAAGCCCACCTCGCGCGTGTAGACCTCAGTGCCAGTCGCCACCTCGCGTGTAGCGGGATTGAGGTCGACCGCGACCGTTTTCATCGGTGGCAGCCACTGCGAAAGGTCGAGCTCACGCCACTAAGCTAAGCGATCGCCATAGCAGCACCAATTGATAATCAGCCGGTGGAGCAGACGCGGGTCCTGGGCGTTCGGGTCGATTGCGTCGATATGAATGGCGCACTCGAGCGTATCGAAGACTTCGTCGGGAGCGGCAGCCGGCACGTGGTCGCGACGGTGAATCCAGAGTTTGTCATGCGCGCTCACGACGATCGGAACTTTGCTCGAGTGCTCGAGGCGGCCGACCTCTGTCTCGCCGATGGAAGTGGAGTCGTCTGGGCTGCTCGCAGGCAGGGCTGCACGCTCGCGAAGCCCGTCACGGGGGTCGACCTGGTCCCACCCTTGGCCGAGCTGTGCGCGCGCCGGCAGTTCCGGCTCTTCCTTCTCGGGGCGGCGCCCGGGGTGGCGGATGAGCTGGCGGCGCGGCTGCGGGCTAAGCACCCGGGTCTGGAGGTGGCGGCACACTCTGGCTCGCCCGACCCATCGTCCGACGCCGAGAGTGTGAGCATGATCAACGCCGAACGCCCGCACATGCTTTTGGTCGCCTACGGCTCTCCCAAACAGGAGCTGTGGATCGACAGGGTGGGGGACAAGCTGGAAGGAGTCGCAGTCGCGATGGGCGTCGGCGGCGCTTTCGACTTCCTCACCGGGCGCGTCCCCCGGGCACCGCGGTGGATGCGGCGGGCCGGGATGGAATGGCTGTTCAGGCTTGCCAATCAGCCGTGGCGAATCCGGCGCATGGCCGTGCTTCCTGTTTACGCGCTGAGGGTTTTGCGCGGGGCCTCTTAGAAATCTCCAAGCCCGGCCCCCTTACGATGGGGCGCCGAATGAAGATGAGCGTGGTGGTCCCCTGCTACAACGAGGAGCAGAGGCTGCCGCGCACCATCGAGCTCATCGAGCGATATCTCGATGCGCGAGCCGAGTCGTATGAGCTGATCCTGGTCGACGATGGCAGCGTTGACGGCACCCGCAAGGTGATGGATGAAGCTGCTGCGGGACACGCGGCAGTAACGATCGCCGCGCTGCCGAAAAACCGCGGCAAGGGCCGCGCTCTGGCTGAAGGCGTGAAAGCCTCGCAGGGCGAAACGGTGCTCGTGACCGACGCTGACCTGTCGACTCCCATCGAAGAGCTCGCGAAGCTCGAGGCCGCCGTCGCCACCGGCGCCGGGGTGGCGATCGCTTCGCGGGCGGTGAAGGGATCGCGCGTTGAGCTCGCGCAGCCGATCTACCGCGTGCTCATGGGCAAGGCCTTCAACCTGATCGTCCAGGCGTTGCTTCTGCCTGGTATCTGGGACACCCAGTGCGGCTTCAAGCTCTTCCGCGGCGACATCGCACGCGATGTCTTCGCGGGCCTCACCACGGACGGGTTCGGCTACGACCCGGAGGTGCTCTATCTCGCCAAGAAGAAAGGTGTGCGCATCGCCGAAGTGCCGGTCGTGTGGCGAAATTCGTCGCCGACCAAGGTCATGGCCGTCCGCAGCTCGCTCGATATGTTCAGGCACGTGCTGAGAGTCCGGTTCGGAAAGTGACCGATGGGGTTCTGGTGGTTCTGCCCACCTATAACGAGATTCAGAACCTCGAGCGAGTCGTCGCGGGTGTACGCAAGCTCGGACACGACGTCCTGATAGTCGACGACGCATCGCCCGACGGCACCGGCGAGCTTGCTGACCGCCTCGCCGGCGCCGACCACGCGGTGCGGGTCCTGCATCGGCCGCGCAAGCTGGGCCTCGGCAGCGCCTACGAGGACGCGTTCCGGATGGGCCTGGCCGATGGCGCCCAGCTCATGGTCGAGATGGATGCCGACGGTTCGCATCTCCCAGCAAACCTCGACGCCATCGTCGACGCCGCCCGGCGCTCGGGCGGCCTCGCGATCGGCTCACGCTATATCCAGGGTGGGTCCATCGTGGGCTGGCCGTTCTACCGCTGGCTGCTCTCCTGGGGCGCCAACGTTTACTGCCGGATCCTTCTGGGCCTGCCCACGCACGACTGCACGTCCGGCTACCGGTGCTACACGAGGGAGCTGATCGCGCATATCGACCTCGACGACGTCGTCTCGCAGGGGTACTCGTTTCAGATCGAGATGGTGTGGCGTGCGCGCCGGCTGGGATACTCCGTCGTCGAGGTGCCCATCCGCTTCGAGGACCGAGTCGCCGGCGCATCCAAGGTCTCCCGCGGCGAGGTCCGGCGGGCGTTGTGGACTGTGCTGCGGCTGAGCCTGGGGCGATGGAAGCGGTAAGGCCGGCGCCGCAGGTGGGGGCAGAGGCCGCCCGGGGCGGGCTTGGGGATTGGAAACTCCCGCTGCTCACCGGCCTCGTGATCGCCATCGTCACGGCGATGCCATACGTATATGCGTACGCGGTCCAGCCCCACGGCCAGGTGTTCATGGGCTTCTTCTACCTGGGCGACGATGCCAACACCTACCTCGCCAAGATGCGCCAGGGCTGGGAGGGCGCGTGGGGGTGGCAGAACCGGTACACGACCGAATCCAGCCCGACCGCATACCTATTCATGTTCTGGATCCTGCTCGGCCATCTGGCCGCCGTCCTCCATCTGCCGCTGATCGCCACCTTCCACCTCGCGCGGGTCGCGGCGGCGTTCGCGCTCATGGCCGGGTCGTGGCTTTTCGTCTCCCATTTCATCCAGGACCGATCCGCCCGCCGGTTTGCTTTCTTCTTCATCGCCGTCGGCCTGGGCATGGGCTACGTGATCCAGGCGCTCGGCCACCCCGTCATCTTCGGCAACCGCACGGACACCCTCGACTGGCGCATGCCGGAGCTGACCGCCTTCTACTCGGTGCTGGCGTTGCCGCACTTCGCCTGGTCTGGCGTGTTCGCCGCCGTCGGCGTGGCGTTGACGCTGACGGCGATCCAGCGCGGCAGCCTCCTCCTGGGCGTGCTGGCCGGAGTCGCCTGGCTGGGACAGGCTTCCATCCACCCGCAGATGCCGATCCTCATGGGTGGCGCCACGGCGGTGGCCCTGATCCTTCGGCCGGCGCCACCTCGAGGCTGGCTCGCCGCCGCCGTGGCGTTCGCCATCCCCGCCCCATACATCCTTTATTCATACCTGGCGTTCGTCGGCAACCCGGAGGTCCAGCGCTGGACGTTCCATTCGAAGAACTCGCTGCCGCCAGAGACCGTCAGCCTCTTCTTCGCCATCGCGCCTCAGCTGCTGCTCGCGCTGTTCGGGATCCCCGGGGCGCTCCGGCGCCGCAGCCGCGAGGACCTCTTCCTGATCGCCTGGTTGGTCCTGCTGGCCGCGATCCTTTATCTTCCCAACCCGGCAGGCGACCTCCGCCGGCGGTTCCTCGACGGCCTGTACCTGCCGCTGGGGGTGCTGGGTGCGCGCGGCATGTACGAGGTGATCCTGCCGAGGTTGCGAAGCGTGCGCGCACGCGCCCTCGTGCCGTTCTCGTACGTCGCGCTGGCCACCGTCGGCAGCGCGTTTCTCGTCCTCGCCCCGCTGGCGGTGGCCGCCCAGCCGCAGTACTCGGTGAGCCAGGCCGAGTACGACGGACTGGTCTGGCTTGGCAACCAGCCGGGCGGGACGGTGCTGTCGATGCCCGGCGTCGGACTCTATGTGCCCGCGTACAGCGCCGACACCGTTTACGTCGGGCACTACGACGAGACGTTCGACTACTACGCCAAGACCCAGCAGGCGCTCGATCTGCTGACTGGGAAGGCCGATCTCGTCGACTTCGTCCACGTCGATCACATCCGTTACGTGATCTGGACCGCCGACCTGCCTTCACCGCCTCCAGACAACCTGGGCCAGCCCGCTTATGACACGCCGAACTTCAAGATCTGGCGGATCTACTGACACTTCGGAGCGAGCAACCAGTTGATCGGTCCCCGGACGTAGATGACGGCCACTGAGTCTGAGTAGACGAGACGCCAGGCCGGATCGCCCGCCAGCACATTGGCCAGTGCCTCGCCGCGGTTGTACACGATGTAGTCGACCTGGCACTGGTCGAGGATCTGCTTCCAGTCCGGCCGCAGCGTCTGCACGTCCTCGTATCTGTTCAGCAGGTCGTCGCCCATGAGTGCCGCCTCGCCGAAGATGAACACCCGGCGGTTCGGCTGCGGATAGAAGCGGTAGGCGAGGTATCCGCCCCATCCGTACTGGTTGTACATCCGGGTGCCGACATCGGGATGGGCGGCGAGCCAGTCGGCGGCTCCCACCGGGTACGTGGTGGCGGTAAGGGTTTGCTGGTGGCTCGGGCTCGTCTCGCCGGCGATGTGGACGAGTGTGGTGAGGACGATAGCCAGCAGGACGACCGCAGTGACGACAGCAAAGATCGGCTGGGACGGCAGGGTGAGCTTCCAGCCGCGCGCTTTCGAAACCTCGTTCCAGTACTCGGAGTAGCTGTTGACCAGCACGGGGGTCGCGGCCGCCACGAACAGGGCGAGGTTGCGCACCGATTGCAGCGCCAGCGCGAGGCCGGCCAGCGACAGCAGCACCTCGTACAGGGACGGCCGGCGCAGCGCGAAACCGGCGACGAGCAGAAGCACCATCAATTCGAACGGGCGCAGGTAGAACTGGTGGAAGTCGGGTGAGAACCATTCGACGATCAGCCTCTGCTGGGCGTCGCTGGCGACGGTCTGAAACGGGTACAGGATCAGGCTGAACCCGTGCGGCGTGGCCAGGACGGCGACGGCCGACGCCGCAGTGATGATGGCGAGGAAGCGGACATGTGCGCGGTGGGCGGGGTTGGAAGGCTCCCACACCCATCCGATCAGCTCCGCCGCCAATGACACGCCGAGCCATACGAACCCGATCACCCAGCCGCCGTGGAGGTTGGCCCACAGCACCATCACCAGCGGAAAGAACTGCAGGGAGCGGCTGCGCCCGCTCAGGTAGCCCTGGAGCCAGTACAGCTCGAGGCAGGTGAGGGCGAAGGTGATCATCTGTGCGCGCGGCCCCCAGATCGGCGCCCCGGCAACAGCGCCCAGCGCCAGGCCGAGGGCCACGATGACGAACGGCTGGCGACGCACCTGCCTGTACATGAGGTAGAAGCCGGCATAGGTGATCAGCCCGAAGAAGATGCTGATGCCGATGGCGCCGACCTTCGAGTAGATGAGCCACATCAGCGCCTCGGTCAGGTACTCGTGGTCGGTCCACACGTGGGTTTGCGCTGTGTACGTGAAGATGTCCGTGGAAGGCAGGCGCCCGTTTTCGACCATCCATTGGCCGATCCGGATGTGCCACCAGAAGTCGGGGTCCTGTACCGACCCGACGAAGAGGGCGGCGATGACGATCATCACGCCGCCCACGAGAAGCGTGCGCGCGCTCAGCCGCTGGGCGAGTGCGGTCAGCTGCGGGACCTGAGTGGGTTGGGCACGTAACGCGGGACCCGGCTGGCATAGTCGGGGTAGTCGCCCGGGAACGCGCGCGAAAGGACGCCTTCCTCCCATCGAATGCGCATCAGCTCGCAGGCGATGAAGTAGGCGATGGCGAGGGCGCCCAGCCAGCCGGCCGTGGCCATGTTGATCCCGATCGCGGTTACGACCTCACCCAGGTAGACCGGGTGGCGGCTCAGCGCATACGGGCCGCCCGTGACCAGGCGGCGGGCCTCGGGGATGATCGAGAACGAGCGGCGCAGGTAGGCCAGGCCCCAGACCGAGTAGGCGAGGCCGATGGTGGCGACGATGTCGGCCGGCAGGACCAGCCATTCGCGGCGGGTGCCCCCGGGCAGGAATCCCGCCAGGATCGCCGAGAAAGTGCCGGTGAAGGCGATGAACACGACGCCCAGCCTGTGGTCGGTGCCCCGCTTGGGCAGTCGAACGCTGTAGAGGACGACCAGCATGGTGAAGTAGGCGAGCGCCAGGCACTGCTGGACCAGGAAGAGGTAGTCGTCGGGCTGGCGCAGCAACTGCAGGCCGCCCCACACGAACAGGAGCTGGCGGGCGAGGAAGAAGCTGAAGAAAAGGGCGGGTACAACCCGGCTGAAAGCCAGGTCGCGCCAGTAGGCGGCGTCGCGTTTGGTCCTACCGGTTTCGACGTCGGCGGCCACCATTTCGGGGCGAAAGGTATCAGCCGGAGCGTGCCGGCACCCCGTGTAAAGTCAAGCGGCAACAATTTTTTCGGCTAATGAATTGACCTGCCTGGGACGCCCGAGTAGGATCACCGTCCGCGGCGGAGACCGGCGGCGCAAGAAACCGGTCGACAGGCCGTCAGTTCGGAATAGACACGGTACTTCGGAAAAAGGAGGTGAATCGCAGATGTTGAGCCTTTACTTCAAGCTTCGCAGCCTTACGTCTCGTCAGGAAGGCCAGGGCATGGTTGAGTACGCCCTGATCCTCGTGCTCGTTTCAATCGTGGTCATCGTCATCCTTCTTACGATGGGCAACCAGATCAAGAACGTGTTCTCGAACGTCGTAGCCGCTCTCGGCTAACGAGAACCAAACGTAGTAGCACCTTCAAAAGAGAGCCCCGCAAGGGGCTCTCTGCGTTCTCGAGAAGTACGCGTTTGAAAGGGGACGATCGCGGTCCCCCTCGCTACAATGCAGGCGTTTCCAGGAATCAGAGATCTCGGAGGTGACTTAGTTTTGGCCGTCGCACCAGCTCCAGCAAGACCCCGACCCGGCGGTGGTCGGTTCCTCATCATCATCGGCTTACTACTCGCCATTCTCGCCGGCGCCGGCGTGTTCCTCCTCGGCAACTTTGGCGGCGGCGCCGCGATCGGCGGCGGCCCGACCCAGGTCGTCGTGGTGGCCGCGCAGACCATCCCGATCAGGCACCAGATCGTTGAAGGCGACCTGACGACGACCAAGATCTCCGGCAACATTCCCAACACGTACGGGAAGACGAGCGACGTTGCGAACCTCGTCTCGGAGATCCAGATCACCAAGGGCGCGCTGATCACATCCGACATGCTGGCTCGGGATGCCAGCCTGATCACGCTCGGATCCGCTCCGGCTTACCTGCCGCTGGCCAGCGGCTACGTGGCCCTGACCATACCCACCGGGGAGCAGCAGGGCGTAGCCGGCCACATCACGCTCGGCGACTACTTCACCGTGATCGCGTCGGGCAGCCTCACCCTGTTCAACAAGGGATCCGCGGCCGTGAGCAAGACGGTCTTCACCAACGTCCGCGTGATTGGACTCGGCCCGGCGGCATCCAACGTCCAGCCGGCCAGCGGAACGACGGTCGCCTCAAACGGCTCCAGCGTGACGAGTGGTGTCACATCGAGCATCACGATCGAGCTGACCCAGTGCGATTCCGAGTTCTTCACGTGGTTCCTCAACAACATGACCGTCAAGTACACGCTGGAGTCTTTCAGCGATTACTTGAAGCAGCCGCCGGCGGCTCCAGACCCGAAGTGCCCAACGGTCCTGTCGGCCCAGGGAGTCACGGCCAAGCAGGTCGACGCCTTCTACCACTTCTCAGCCTTGGGATGATCCTCGGTTCCCCCATGACCGCGGCCTGGGCGATTGCCGCTCGGGTCGCGCGGATGGGCGATAGCTGACATGGGTCTACTCGACAGGGTCAAGCAGAACCAGACGGGGGTGCCCGTGTCCGCGCCGCCGGCGTCCAACGGGCCGGCAGCGACCTCGTCGGGCACCCCTTACGCGGCTGCGACCGCGATCCCCGTCGCGCGCCAGGCGGCGCCGGTCGAGGCGGCGATACCCATCGCCACCAACCTGGCCGCGCGCGCCGCCATCGCCGCGGGCGGCGAGATGACCCCCGCCTTCACGGCGGCCAAGGTCCAGATCCACGCCAAGCTCATCGAGAAGTTCGCGGACCAGATCGACTCGAGCAACAAGGGCGGCGTCCGCGAAAAGATCGTCGAGCTCGCGGAAGAGTACTTCCGCAGCACGGCCATGACCATGACCAAGGCTGACAAGGAACGCCTCATCGAGTCGGTCCTGGACGACGTGCTCGGGCTCGGTCCTCTCGAGGCGCTGCTCGCCGACCCGAGCATCACAGAAATCATGGCCAACCACCCGAAGCAGATCTACGTCGAGAAAAGCGGCGAGCCCACCCTGTCCGCGGTGACGTTCGAGTCCGAACGCCAGATGCGGCAGGTCATAGACCGCATTGTCAGCCTGGTCGGGCGCCGCGTCGACGAGTCGACCCCGATCTGTGACGCGCGCCTCAAAGACGGCTCGCGTGTCAACGTGGTCATCCCGCCAATCGCGCTCAAGGGCCCTTGCCTGACTATCCGAAAGTTCGCCAAGGAGAAGTGGGGGCCGGCAGACGTCGTCAACCGGTTCCGCTCGTCGAGCCCTGAGCTCATGACCTTCTTGCGCTCATGCGTTCGTGCGCGCCTGAACATCCTGGTCTCGGGCGGCACCGGCTCGGGTAAGACCACATTGCTCAACATCCTGTCGTCATTCATCCCAGAGACGGAGCGCCTCATCACCTGCGAGGACGCAGCCGAGCTGCAGCTGCAGCAACCGCACTGGATTCAGCTCGAGTCCCGGCCGCCCAACGTCGAAGGCAAGGGGGCCGTACCCATCCGCGAGCTGGTCAAGAGCTGCCTCCGTATGCGACCCGACCGCATCATCGTCGGTGAGTGCCGTGGGGGAGAGGCCCTGGACATGCTCCAGGCCATGAACACCGGCCACGATGGCTCGATGTCGACGCTGCACGCCAACAACCCGCACGAGTGTCTCGTTCGTCTCGAGACGCTGGTGCTGCAGGCCGGTCAGGACCTTCCGTCCCGCGCCATCCGCGAGACCATCGGCGCCGCCATCCACCTCATCGTTCAACAGTCCCGACTGCGCGGCGGCGTCCGCCGAATCGTCAGCGTCGCCGAGGTCTTGGGCATGAAGGACGGCGAGGTCCAGTTCCAGGAGCTGTTCACCTTTCGGCAGATCGGCGTGAACTCGGAAGGCAAGGCCGTCGGCTACCACACCGCGACCGGCGTGATCCCGATGCGCATGGAGCATCTCAAGTCCGAGGGCGAGGACGTCCCGGAATCGCTATTTGTGCCAACCCCCCAGCCCCCGCCGGATAAGCTGTACTAACCCCCTAGGAGGTCCACATGCCAATCGGCGCGATTTTCGCCCTTCTCGCCTTCGCCGGCGTCTTCCTGCTCTTCGTCGGGCTGAACCAAGCACGGCGGTCCGCGGGCGGCACTGAGGACTTCCAGGCCCGGCTGGCCGCGTACGGCGTCACCACCGCGGGCGCCACGCAACTGCCGCCTGCGTCTGGATTCCGCGACACCCTCAACCGCATCTTCTCGCCCGCCGCCGAGCGTGTGGGCCGTGGCAATGCCAAGAAAGGCAAGCCGTCAGTTGCCGAGCAGCTGGGTAGAGCCGACCTCAAGCTCCGCACGTCGGAGTACTTCATGATCCAGCTCGGCAGCATGGCGTTCTTCATGCTCGTCGGGTTGATCCGGTTCGGCTTTCCGGGCGGCATCATCCAGATCGTCGCGCTTGGAATCGTCGGTTACCTGGTGCCCGGCTTCTATGTCAAGTACAGGATTGGGCGTCGCCTGCGCGCGTTCAATGGACAGCTCGGCGACACATTGACCCTGCTCTCCAACGCCCTCAAGGCCGGTTACTCATTCGCCCAGGCGATCGACACGGTGGCGAAGAACGCGGTGCCCCCGATCGCCGATGAGTTCGCGCGCGCGGTTCGCGAGATGAACCTCGGTGGCTCGCCCGACGAGGCGTTGTCGAACATCACCAAGCGCATCGCCAGCGCGGACTTCGATCTCGTGGCGACGGCGTACTCGATCCACCGCACCGTCGGCGGCAACCTGGCTGAGATCCTGGACAACATCGCCTACACCATCCGTGAGCGGGTGCGCATCAAAGGCGAGATCGCCACGCTGACGGCACAGGCGCGCGCATCTGGCACCCTGATCACGTTTCTACCCCTCGTGCTCGCGACCTTCATGTACTTCGTGACGCCCACCTACTTCCGGCCCATGTTCGAAAGCTTCTACGGCTGGGCTTTGATCGCGATTGGAGCCTTCATGATCTTCATCGGCAACCTGATCATTCGTCGCGTTGTCGCGATAGAGGTATGACCTGATGCTCCCCATCCTTGCCCTGGCGGTCGGTCTTGGAATCTTCATCATCTTCCTGGGCATCGCGCGCACGCCACAGGTGAACACGGCCCAGATGGTCCAACAGCGCCTTTCGGTGTACGGCGGCGAGAAACCGCTGACCATTGAAGAGGTGGAGCTGCAGCGGCCGTTTACAGAGCGGTTCCTGCGCCCGACCATTGAGAAGCTGGGCAGTTTCCTATCCCGCTCGACGCCCGCGAAAGCACGCCAGGACCTCATGAACAAGCTGGAGCTTGCCGGACGGCCCGGCAACCTCACGCCCGAAGACTTCGGTGCGGTGCGGCTCGTCGCGGCCGCTGTGTTTGCGGCCCTCGGGTTGCTGCTCGGCTTCTTGTTTGGCAACACCGTGTATCTGGTCATCTCGCTCGCGGTGGGCGCGATCGTTGGCTACTACGCGCCTGTGATGTGGCTGCAGCAGAAGGTCGACGCACGCCGCACCGAGATTCAGAAGGGCCTGCCGGATGCGATGGACCTCCTGGTGATCGCGGTCGACGCCGGCCTCGGCTTCGACGCAGCGTTGGCCCGAGTCACCGACAAGTACAAGAACGCGCTCTCCGAGCAGTTCGCCAAAGTGCTTCGCGAGGTCAGCCTCGGCCGGCCGCGTCTCGAGGCCATGGACGAGATGGGCCGCAGCAGCGGCGTGGAAGACCTGCACAACTTCATCCAGGCCGTCATCCAGTCGGAGCAATTCGGCACCGGCATCGGCAAGATCCTGCGCATCCAGGCCGACGAGATGCGGCGCAAGCGGCGCCAGCGGGCCCAGGAAAAAGCCGCGCAGGCCACGCTGAAGATGATGCTGCCGATGGTCGGCTGCATCTTCCCGACGCTGTGGATCGTCCTGCTGGGTCCGGCGGCGCTCATTCTGTTGAAGCCTAGGTAGCAGAGGCAGCAGCTCACGCCCTCAGCCCTGCAGTTCACCGTTCCCCCGTGGGAGCTGGTGATTCGTGCGGTGGTGGTCTACGCGGCGCTTCTGGGCGCGCTGCGGCTGTTCGGCAAGCGCGAGGTGGGGCAGTTCACGCTGTACGACCTCGTCTTCATCCTGCTGGTGGCGAATGCGTTGCAGCCGGCCATCACTGGACCTGATACCTCGCTTTCGGGGGGCCTGGTCCTCATCGTGGCTCTGGTTGGCACCAACTTTCTGGTTGGCAAGCTTGACAACCTGCCGCGGTTCCACCGGCTGTTCACTCCAGCTCCGGCCATCATCGTTCGCGATGGCAAATATGTGCCTGACGTCATGAAGAAGGAAGGGGTCGATCCGGAGGAGGTGGAGATGGCGATGAGGGAGCACGGGGTGCTCGACCTCAAGGACGTGCAGCTGGCAGTGCTGGAACCGGACGGCACGATCTCCGTCGTTCCGACCGGGGTCGCGATGACGCGGACGAAGCACCGGATCCGATACCACCACCGCGCGGGCTGATCGTTAACAGGCGGGGTTTCAATCTTCTGAACGGCCTGGTTGACTGATTCCGCTTGGTCAGGTCGGGCTCTGGGGGAGGGAGGGAGCCCTCAAAAGGTCAGTGGCGGCCGAGGAACTCCACCGCCGCTTCCTTGAACTGCCTCGCCGGCACGGTGCCCAGGTGGTCGCGGCCCGGAATCACAACCAGCTCCGCGCTCGGGATCAGCTCCGCAAGTCGGGACGTGTCATGGGCGACCTCGTCGCGCTCGCCGGCAACGAGAAGGACGGGCGTGCGGATCGCTGACAGGCTTGTCGGGTCCAGGACCGCGCTCGGCGCCATCCCCTCCATGCACGCGGCCAGCGCCTCCAGGTCATTGATCGCGCGCGCGGATGCGAACTTCTGAAACGAAAGGGCAGAGGCGGTCTCTGGCTCGCCCCCGCGCAGCGCTCGCACGATCGGTTCCGCGTCGTCGACCGCTCCGCCCGCACCGATGCCGCCCAGCACCGCGGCACGCACGCGATCCGGGAAATCGACCACCGCCTGCAGCCCGATGCGAGCCCCCATCGAATAACCGACATAGCGGGCGGCGGCCGCATGCACCTCGTCGAGCAGACGGCGCACGTCCGCGGCCAGCTCTGCCATCGAGTACACGTTGGGATCGTCATGGCCGCGGCAGTCCAGTCCGATGACGCGATACCCCGCGCCCAGCAGCGTCTCCTGCCATCGGGTGCCGACCCAGTTGAGCTGGTAATCCGACGCGAAGCCGTGCACAAGGACAACCGGCGCGCCCGACTCCGGCCCATGAAGGTCGTAATGCAGGCGCACTCCGTCGCTGTCGAACTCCATCCGCGGCGCTACGCTACGCCATTCAGATGGCGGGTCCTCGAGCGGTCCATGAACGCACCGGCAGCGTACTGGCCGAAGATCTCATGGTTCCCCGCACCATTTTCGGCCGAGCCGTCGGCCTCATGCTCCGGCCGCAGCTGGAAGCAGGACGTGGGATGTGGATCAATCCTTGCGAGGGCGGCAGCATCACCATGATCTTCATGAGGTTTCCGATCGATGCGGTATTCCTCGACCGCAAGGAACGGGTGAAGAAGGTCTACGCGAACCTGCATACGTGGTGGGGTGTGGTGTGGTTCGTGTGGGGCGCTCAGAGCGTGATCGAGCTGCCGGCCGGATCGACCGCCGCCCTCGGCCTGCAGGCAGGCGACCAGATCATCATCACTTGATGTAAAGGCGGGCTTGACGAGGCCGGTAGTCTCGGCCGGTGCTCTCTGGCTTCGTCGACCTCCTTCTGCCGCCTCGATGCGGCGGCTGCCGTCGTGTCGGCTCATGGCTGTGCGCCGGCTGCCGCTCGCGCATTCGCCATCTGCGCGAGCCGCTGTGCCGCCGATGTGGGGCGGAGGTCGACACCCCGCGTCCCGATTGTGGTTGCCGCACCCGCCTGCGCTCATTGGCGCGTCTTCGCTCGGCGGTCGCCTATGAGGGTCCGATCGAGCTCGCCATTCAGAGGTTCAAGTACTGGGGCTGGCGGCGCCTCGCGAGCCCACTCGCAATGCTGCTGGCCGAGCGACTGGTCGTCGAAGGGCTTGCCGCGTCATCGGCCGCCGCGGTCCCGCTGCATCCCGAGCGCCTTCGGGCTCGCGGGTTCAACCAGTCCGAGCTCCTGGTGCGCGAGTTGACGGCCAGCATGGGGCTCCGACCGCCTCCTGGACGGCTCGTACGGATACGGGCCACACCGCCCCAGGTCGGTCACGACCGCCTCTGGCGCCAGAAGAACGTCCACGGCGCGTTTGAATGGCTTGGACCCAGCCTCGCGGGCAGGTCGATTCTGGTCGTCGACGACGTCGCCACCACGGGCGCCACCCTGGAAGCCTGTGCGTCGGCGCTCAGAGCGGCGGGATCGGGCCCCGTGATCGGGGCCGCCGTAGCGCGCGTAACCGTATGAAGGTCGTGGGCCCAAACCGTATAGTTGGTCGGCGTCTGGATCACAGCGGGAGGCTGACGAATGGCAGTTCGGATCCCCGGAATCAATATCGATGAGTACTACCAGCAGCTTGGGCCGATCGAGCCCCTGATTCGTGATGACCGTGTAACCGAGATCATGGTCAATGGCAGCGACCACGTCTACGTCGAGATGGCCGGCAAGGTGGTCCTCACCAACATCAAGTTCGTGGACGAGGACCAGCTGCTCAACGTCATCCAGTTCATCGTCCGCACCGTCGGCCGCCGCATCGACGAGCGCCAGCCGCTCTGCGACGCCCGTCTCGCCGACGGCTCCCGCGTCAACGCTGTCATCCGCCCGCTGGCGCTCAACGGGCCCCTGCTCACGGTCCGCAAGTTCTCCCGCGACCCCTTCCAGGTCGATGATCTCATCCGCTTCGGCAGCTGCAACGAGGCCGGTTTCGGCTTCATGAAGGCGGCCGTGTTGGCCAAGGCCAACATCGTCATCTCGGGTGGTACCGGCACCGGCAAGACCACGTTCCTCAACGTCCTCTCGGGCTTCATCCCGGTCGAGGACCGCATCGTCACCATCGAAGACGCGGCCGAGCTCCAGCTCCACCAGGAGCATGTATGCCGCATGGAGACGCGCCCGAAGGACATCAACGGCGAAGGCGAGATCACCATCCAGCGCCTCGTCATCAACTCATTGCGCATGCGCCCGGAGCGAATCGTCGTCGGCGAGTGCCGCGGCGGTGAGGCCCTGGACATGCTCCAGGCCATGAACACCGGCCACGACGGCTCGATGACCACCATCCACGCCAACACCCCGCGCGACGCCCTGGCCCGACTCGAGACCCTCGTGCTGATGGCCGGGGTCGACCTGCCGGTGCGCGCCATCCGCCAGCAGATCGCGGGCGCCATCAACCTCTTTGTGCAGCTCAACCGCCTGCGCGACGGCTCGCGCAAGGTGACCCAGATCACCGAGGTGATCGGCATGGAGCAGGACATCATCACCATGCAGGATGTTTTCGTCCTCGAGCAGAAGGGTGCGACGCCCGACGGCAAGGTGATCGCCGAGTTCAAGCCCACGGGCCTGCGCCCGAAGATCCTCGACCGCATCTTCACACAGGGAATTCCGCTGCCGAAAGAGATCACGGCGCTCTTCCCGCCGCCTCCGGGATACAAGCCCTCGACCCGCTAGCGGGTTCGCAGGTCCAGACCTATACTCAGTCTGTGAAGGTCGTTCTCAACGACCGCACTGACGGCCTCAAGCCCGAGCTCAAGGAATACGCCCAGCGCAAGCTGGCCCGCCTCGAGCGGCATTTCGGCAAGGTGGCCGACGCCGAAGTGGACTTTTCCGAAGAGCGCAAGCGCTTTGGGCTGGGCACGATCGTGTGCCGCATCAACGTCCACGTGAGCGGCCGGCGCACCCCGGTGCTCTCGGCGCACGAACGCGGCGTCGATGCCCAGGCTGCCTTGGATCTCGCGCTCGACAAGATCGACCGCCAGGTGATGAAGCTGAAAGACAAGCGCACGCACCGGCATCTGGAGGTGTCTCCGCTTCGAATTCCGGAGCCGGAGGAACCTGCTCGACCTAGAAGCGCGGAGCCGGAGAGGATTCGCATGAAGCTGCTCCCGGAGTCGATCGACCAGGCGATCGCGGAGCTGGAATCGGACGGCCAGGCCTTCCACGTATTCCTGGACGAGTTCTCAGGCGGCATCCAGATCGCGTTCCGCCGCGCCGACGGTACGGTGGCGATCATCGAACCCGTCATCCCCTAGAGGGGGTTTCCTCCCCAACAGGTCCGGGTACCCTAGATCTAGTTCGATGCTGAACCTGACCAAGCTGCTGGATCCGAACGAACGGGAGGTCAAACGCCACCTCTCGGTGACGGCGGCCGTCAACGAGATCGAGCCCGAGCTGAAGGCCCTCGACGACGCCGGCCTTCGCGAGCGGTCCGAGGAGCTGCGGAAGCGCGCCCGCGACGGCGAGGATCCGGACGAGCTCCTGATCGAGGCTTTCGCTCTCTGCCGCGAGGCGGCGCAGCGGACGATCGGCCTGAGGCACTTCGACGTCCAGCTGGTGGGAGGCATCGTCCTGCACCAGGGCAAGATCGCCGAGATGAAGACCGGAGAAGGCAAGACGCTGGTCGCCAGCCTGGCCCTGTACCTGAACGCCCTTGCCGGTAAGGGCGCCCACCTGGTCACCGTCAACGACTACCTGGCCCGGCGTGACGCGGGTTGGATGGGGCCGATCTACCACCTGCTGGGCATGAGCATCGGCGTCAACGTCGGCACCGCGGGGACGTTCGTCTACGACCCAGAGTACGTCGACGAGACGCACCCGGACAGCCGCTTGCAGCACCTGCGACCCGCGACCAAGAAGGAGGCCTATCAGGCCGACATCACCTACGCCACCAACTCCGAGCTCGCGTTCGACTACCTGCGCGACAACATGGCGCGCGACCTCAACCAGTGCAGCCAGCGCACGCTGCATTACGCCATCGTCGACGAGGTCGACTCCATCCTCATCGACGAGGCGCGGACGCCGCACATCATCTCCGGGCAATCCGAAGAGTCGACTGACAAGTACTACGAGTACGCGCGGTGGGCCGGCCGCCTGGCCGAGGGCGACGACTACGAAGTCGACCTCAAGCACAAGTCCGCATCACTGACCGAAGCGGGCATCGCGAAGATGGAGCGCTGGACGGGGATCCGCAACATCTACGACCTCGAGAACGTGATCGAGGCCCACCAGATCAACCAGGCGCTGAAGGCCAAGGCGCTGTTCCTACGCGACCGCGACTACCTCGTCAAGGACGGCGAGGTGATCATCGTTGACGAGTTCACCGGCCGCACGATGCCCGGCCGCCGGTGGTCGGATGGGCTGCATCAGGCCGTGGAGGCCAAGGAAGGCATCAAGGTCCTGCAGGAGCAGAAGACCACCAGTACGAGAAGCTCGCGGGCATGACCGGTACGGCGATGACCGAGGCCGAAGAGTTCCACAAGATCTACAAGCTCGACGTGGTAGCCATCCCGACGCATCGCGACATGATCCGCAACGACAGCCCTGACGTGATCTACAAGTCAGAGAAGTCGAAGTTCGAGGCCGTCATCGAAGAGATCATCGAGATGAACCAGCAGAAGCGGCCGGTGCTCGTCGGCACCGTATCGGTGGAGAAGTCGGAGCGCCTGGCGCGGATGCTCGAGCGACGCGGCGTCAAGCACAACGTGCTCAACGCCAAGCAGCATGAGCGCGAGGCGGGGATCATCGCCGAAGCGGGCCAGCCCGCCGCCGTGACGATCGCCACCAACATGGCCGGTCGAGGTACCGACATCGT
>VBGM01000206.1 GCA_005880855.1 Chloroflexota bacterium | reverse complement strand
CGTCCTGCAGGCGAGAAGCGATCGCCTCAGGGCCGTAACCGGAGAACAGCGGGATAATCACCGCGCCCACCTTGGCCGTCGCCAGAACCGAGATCGCGACCTCCGGACACATGGGCATGAAGATCCCGACCCGATCCCCCGGCCGCACACCCAAACGGCGGAGCGCGCCGGCCAGCCGGCAGACCTCGCGATCGAGCTCCCCATAGGTGAGCTTGCGCACCTCGCCCGGCTCGCCCTCCCAGATGAGCGCGACCTTGTCGTGGTACTCCTGGTCGCGGTGGCGGTCGAGGCAGCTCTGGATGATGTTCATACGCCCGCCGATCCACCACTGCGCCCAGGGCTTGCCATGGGTGAGGTCGACCACGCGGTCGTAGTGGCGGTAGAACGCGATGTCGATGTCCTTGATGGCGGCGTCCCAGAACCATTCGATGTCCTCGTCCGCGCGCGTCAGAAGATCGGCGAACGTCGCGATGCCGTGCTGGTCCATGAAGCGCTTGAGCCGGCTCTTGGCGATCACATCCGGGCTTGGCTCCCAGATCACGTCCCCGATCACGACCGGCTGCATGGCCCTTGGATTCTAGATAGATGTGTCCGTACACTCCGCCGTGATGGACCATCTGCCGCCCCAGTTTGCGGACGACCTTGCTCAGGTGCTCGAGCCATCCCATCGCGAGGCGGCGGCCGGCATCATCGAGGCCGCTAGCAAGCTCGACGACGACGGGCTGCGCAAGTTCCTCGAGCTCCTCGCTCAGCGTGTGCGCGAATCCGCCGCACCGGTCACGCATACGGAGCTCCAGGATTTCCTCTCAGCTTCGACGCGCCGCCCACACGGCGCCTGATCTCCTCGGCCTCGATGTAAAGCTCCCAATAGTTGGACCACGCCGTGCGGGCGACGGCAAGGGCCACATGCGGCTTGTACCTCTCCTGAGCAGCGCGCACTGAGTGCTGCTGCGCGTAGCACCAGCGGTCCCACGCGCGTTCCACCGTGGATTCGACAAGCTCGAGCCAGTCTTCGTCTGGGCTTCCTCCTGGCGGCGGCGGCAGGGTCAGCAATTTCCATAGGCCCTCATCGAGGATCACGGTGACCACGGGTTGCCCGCCAGGTCTGCCCGCATGCCGATTCGGTCGTGGGTGCTTTGGGTTGGCGGCCATCAATCTCTGCTGCACCGCGAAAACGAGGTCGTGGGCTGCGTAAAGGGTGGCCGGCGGTACCGGCGGATCGGTGCGGCCCAGGCGAAGCTGTAGCGAGCGGATCGCCTCGCGCAGTCTCTGAGGCACTTCGGCCTGGTCCTCGAGCCGGAGCCTCTCGACGTCGTCGAGCAAGGCGTCCGACTCTGCCATCAACGACCGCCGCCGCTCCTCTGCGGCCTCGTCGTCGGTTTTCGCAATGGTGGCGGCAGCCATTCGCAGCAGCACCATAGGCGCGATGAGAAGTTTGTCAAGTATAGGTTTACAAGCAGGCAACTACTCCAAAGAGCGGAGTGTCTTTACAGGCAGGGTTGGAATCGCCCCTGATGCGTCTTAAGGTCGCGGGCCAGAGGTGCATGATCGATTGAAGAGATGGATGCTCGCGCTGGCCGCTTTGCTTGCGGGAGGCGGGGTCAGCGCCGGGCTCCTCGTGGCCGCGGATCCGTCGCGCGGGTCTGTCGAAGCGTACGCAGCCGCGCGTGACGTGCCGGCCGGCGCCGGCCTAACACAGGATGCAATCCAGCTGACGCGCGTGGCCATCGCTGGCGGCACATCCTTTCTTTTCACCCGTCGAGACGTGGACCGTCTGATGACACTGCGCGCCACCCACGACATCAGCGCGGGCCAGCTGATCCAGCGCAGCGATGTCATGGCGCCGACGTCCATTGCGGATCGCCGCCTGGTGTTGATCCCACTCTCCGCTGTCCCCACTGTGCCGGCAGGTGCGAAGGTTGACCTGCTTCTGATCGCCGGCAGTGCCGATCACCCGACGGTCGCTCCGTTTGCGCTCGGTGTGGAAGTGGTGGCGTCGGCCTCGGGTGGGCTCGTTGTCGCCGTGCCCGCGAAAGCGGCGGCCGCATTCGTCTTCGCCGGGGCGACGATGCACCTGGCTGCCGTTGTGGTCGAACCGGGTGCGGCCGAGGGAGCCGAGCTTCCGGTGGCGACCGCCGACGATGCCATGGCTCTGGCGTCCGGGCGCTGAGCGACACGATGATGGCCGTGGCTGCTGCGCCGCTCCCTTATCCGACCACCGAAGCGCGCATCCGCACGATCGTGGAAGCCGAGCTTGCCGCCGAGCTTTCACGTCGAGATCGCACGCGGTTGCGTATCGATGACCAGCAGTGGGTTTACGACCTGGTCGGGCGTGTGGTCGGAGAAGAGCAACAGCAGGCATCGCCTCCTGTGACGGTGGACGAGTCAGAGCGTCTGTGGCGCCGGGTCTTTGCCGCGGTCACGCCGCTCGGCCCTCTTGCCGAGCACCTCGCGGATCCCGATGTCGAGGAGGTCCGAATCAACGGCACCGAGGCGTGCTTCGTTTTCAAAGCCGGGCGCCGATATACCGTGCCGCCGCCATTCGCCGACGAGGCGCGTCTCGTCGAGCTGGTGCACTGGTACACGGACGGCACACCGAGCTCTCGACTCGACCGCGCGAGCCCGACGGTGACGATGACCCTTCCTGAAGGCAGCCGCCTACATGCGGCCTTGTCGCCCCCTGCTCGCCCCATGAGCGTCACCATCCGCCGCCATCCGTCGGAACGCTTTCGCAATCTGGGCGCACTCGCTGCCTCGGGCTTCCTTCCGCATGAGCTCATCCCGTTCCTGGAGGCCGCCGTCACCTCGCGTCTCAACATCCTGGTGTCGGGAGGTGCGGGCGCAGGCAAGACGACCTTCATGCGCGTGCTTGCGCGACTCATCGGCTCGGACGAGCGCGTCGTCACCATCGAAGACCAGGCGGAGCTGCACCTGTGGCGCGAGCTCTCGGACTGCATCTCGCTCGAGGGCAGGCTGTCCAACACCGAGGGCAAAGGCGCCATCACCATCCAGATGCTCGTCCACGAGTCGCTGCGCATGTCGCCCGATCGCATTGTCATCGGCGAGGTTCGTGGCGGCGAGGCTCTCGACCTGCTCGACGCGATGAACACCGGTCATCCAGGCTCGTTGAGCACCATCCATGCGGATAGTCCTCGCGAGACTCTTCCGCGTCTGGCGCGCCTCGCCCTGCGTAACGCGCATGCGCCGCGGGCCGAGAGCGTGATGGCCGAGGTCGTGAACACGATCGACCTCGTGCTTCACGCTGGCATAGTCCGGCCTTCGACAGCGCCGAGTCACGCTCGAACGCGCCGCCTCACATCGGTCAGCTTCGTGGCCGGGCCCGAAGGCGGACAGGTTGCGGTACGCGATCTCGTCACTGCCCGAGCGAGCGCGAGCGAAGCTCTCTGCGGTGTGCGAGTCAGCGCACCTTCTGGACGGTTTCGATGATTGAGGTCGCGGCCGCGCTGTGCGCGGGCCTCGGCGTTACCGCGGCCATCTTCGCGATTGCGCTTCCACCGCCTGCAGCGATCGACGATTACGCGCCACCATCGTGGCTGCGCCGCTACGTGGGCCGGTACTGGGCCGAAGAGAACGCCCTCGCGGCAAGCGCCGGCTGGAGCGTGAAGGGTGCCCAGCGCCTAGTCGCCGTACAGGCAGTGGCGGCGGTCGCGGGAGGATTCGGCGCTGCGCTTCTCACTGGCTTGCCAGTGCTCGCCGCGGCCGGAGCTACCGGAGCCGTGGCGGTGGTGCGTGGTGCCCTCGGCGGGCGTATGCGGGCTCGGCAGGTCGCACGCCAGGACGCCGTGCTGGACTCAGTCCGCATGCTGCGGCAGCTGCTCGAGACGGGCGCCACCAGCGTGCAGGCCGCCATCGCGATGCTCGGCGAACGTGGTCCCGCGCCGCTACGAGCGGAGTTCCGGGTCATTGCTGGTACCAGCGTCGGCCGCCGCCAGGCCTGGAGCGCGGCGCGCCAGCGCATCCGTGAGCCGTTGTTCGACATGCTCGCCGCGGCAGTCCTCATTCAGAGCCCGGGTGGCGGGGAGCTTGTCCCATTGTTTGCCGATCTCGAGGCATCGGTTAGCGGTGCTCAGGAGGTCGAGCGAGAAGCGCGCGCGCTCCAGGTACAGGCCCGCTCGGCCGCCGCCATCATCGTCTCGCTCCCGGTTGTCTTCCTCGTCGTGCTCTCGGCTCTCCGCTCGCCCTACCTCGATGCGTACCACGACCAGGCCGGCCAGGCATTCCTGCTCGCGATGCTCATCGTCATGGGATGCAGCTACATGTGGATGAGGCGCCTCCTGTTGCTGCCCGGCCTGCAGCGTGTGAGGCTCAGCGATGCCTGACGTGACAGTCGCCGCCGCTTCGACCCTTGCAGGCGTCTCATGCGCTGGTGCTGTGCTCATGGCAGGCGGTTTCCGGCGCGTTGATCCCGGGCGACGGCCGGCGAATCGCGCAAGCGCTCGAGCGATTCGCAATGCCATTCATCTCGACAGGGCGCGCTCGTGGCTCGACGGCGAGCTCGATCGCGCGGGTTGGCACGAAAGCCCAGAGCGCGTGATCGCATTTGCGATCGCGTTGTCTGCATGCCTGGCGATCCTGGGGGCAAGCAGCGCATCCAGCATCGCGGTGGGCGCGGGCCCCTTCACATGCCTGCTGGGAATCCTGGCCGGACTGTTGCTGCCGTGGCTGGCCCTGAGGTCGGCGGTGGCGCAGCGCCGTCGAAGGCTCGAAGCCGAGCTCGTCCCGCTCTTGGAGCTCTTCACGCTCGAGCTGGGCGGCGGTGGCAGCGC
>VBGM01000205.1 GCA_005880855.1 Chloroflexota bacterium | reverse complement strand
CCGAAAAACGCATAGGGGACTTCAGGGTAAACAGGAAGGTCTCTTGGGGCATCTTCTTTTCCCCAGGGCATCCACAGCCCCATTCTCAATTCGGAAAGCCCATCTTCTGCGCTTCCGCGCACGCTTTGTCCACAGCCTCCGGGTCGAATTTTATGCGCGCCCGCATAAGTTGGTTAACGCCCTCCGCGAGCCGTGTGACCGGCATCGGATCCTCGTAACGAAGCCAGTGGTAGGCGATCGGTTCCGACCAGGGCGTGCCCTGCGCGGCGTACATGCGCTGGTGGCCGTCGATGACGATGAGCTCGACCTGGCGAAGAAGACTGGGGTCTCCCGAGGCGATTGCGGCGAAGTCCTGCAGCGCCAGCCATTCCAGAAGGCCCTGCAGCCTGGCTCCAGGTTCCGCCTCTACTTGAGGTCCTCCAGGACGGTGGGGCTGCCGGCGCCGGCCTGGGCACCGGCGGCGAGCTCGAACACGCTCGCCTTCAGCGCACATATGAAAGGAAGGTTCCGGTACAGCTCGCGATAGTCGAGCCCGTAGCCGACGACGTAGTCGTTGGGAATCTGGAAGCCGACGTAGCGGACCGGAACCTTGACCAGCCGGCGACCGGGACGGTCCAGCAGAGTGACCACCTCGATCGATTCCGGGCCGCGCTCGCGCAGCTCGGAGAGAACGTAGTCGAGGGTGAGGCCTGTGTTGACGATGTCCTCCACGAGCACGACGTGCCGGCCCGCAATCGGGTAGTCGATGTCGCGCGCGATCCGCACGCGCTCGCGCGGTTGGGCGCCGGCGAATCGCCTCAGGTCCAGGTAATCGATGACGAACGGGACCTTGATCTGACGTGCGAGGTCGGCCAGGAAGAACGTAACTCCCTTGAGGACGCCGACCAGGACGATGGATCGCCCTTTGTAGTCGCGTGAGATCTTCCGCGCCAGCGCGCGGACGCGCGTCTCGAGCTCGACCGGCGAGATGAGGATCTGGCCGATATCCTCCTTGCGCAGGTGCTGGACCTCGAGCGCACCGTACCCGGCCTTGGCGAGGAGCTGCTGGTAGTCCTTGCGGTACAGGAGCCGGACGTTGACATCGGGATAGATCTCGCGGAGCATCCGCAGCTTGCGGTTCTTCGGAGTCACCAGCGACTGCTTCATCGTCGTCAGCTCGATGTACAGGTCGTGCTCGGGCAGGTAGAAGTCGGGCGTAAACATCTCCGATACCTTGGTGCCATCCCACGCGATCGGGAACGACACCGGCTCGTACACCCAGCGAATTCGGTAGTAGTCGAGGAAGCGCGCGAATTCCTGCTCTGAGGGATGAGCGAACTCGATCCTCGAGTGCGCCGGGCCCGATCGTCTGACAAGACGCGACCGCTGTCGGACTGGGCGGCGCCATTTCTGCGGGACGGAGAGATGGACGGACGACGCCAAGGAAACGCCGAGATTGTACTCTCCGATACATAGGGCACACAGGGCGATGAGCACACCGGCGCAGAAGATGGTCGCCGAGCAGCTGCTTCCAAACGGCGTCACCGATCCCCGCGTGATCGAGGCGATGTCCCAGGTCCCGCGCGAGGAGTTCTTGTCCGGGCGGCTCCGCCGGCATGCATACGAGAACCGCGCGCTCGCCATCGACTGCGGCCAGACGATCTCGCAGCCGCTCGTCGTGGCCCTGATGACGCAGGCGCTGGCGCCGCGGCCCGAGGACCGGGCGCTCGAGGTCGGCACGGGGTCGGGTTATCAGGCGGCAGTGTTGAGCCGGCTCGTTCGTCACCTGATCACGCTCGACCTCGAGCCCGCGCTCGCCGAGCACGCCTCGGAGACCTTGAGGCGGCTGGGCTACTCGAATGTGGAGGTGGCCGTCGCCGACGGCGCCCAAGGCTGGCCGGCGTACGCGCCGTACGACATCATCCTGGTCGCCGCGGCCACACCTGAGCTGCCGGTGGCGCTGATCGATCAGCTCGCGCCCGAAGGCCGCCTCGTCATTCCGCTGGGTCGAGCGTCCGACGAGCACCAGGACCTCCGCCTCTATGTGCGCCACGGGGACGACCTGATGTCGCGTTCGCTGTTCCCGGTTCGCTTCGTCCCCTTACGGTGAGGGTGAAGGCGAAGGCGAAGCTCGGCTCGGCGGAGTCGGCGAGGGCGACGCGGTCCCGGCCGATGGCGCCGTCCCGGTGATCTTCTGCAGCTGCTGCAGGATCTGCCCGACCTGGGCCATCTCTTTGGCGAAGCCCGCGAAATCGTTGTTCCTCAGGTCCGCGTAAGCAGCGGTGTAGTGGTCATTGGCCTGAGCCACCAGG
Organism: Chloroflexota bacterium; assembly: GCA_005880855.1. Taxonomy (GTDB): domain Bacteria; phylum Chloroflexota; class Dormibacteria; order Dormibacterales; family Dormibacteraceae; genus UBA10449. Next base: position 2,079 of record VBGM01000205.1, on the reverse strand, counting down.
TCTTCGATCAGCTTCACCTGGGCCGCGGTGAGCGTTGTCGGTGGCGGCGTGGTGTTCGTCGGCGGGCTCGCCGTCCCGACGAGCTGGTCGATGGCCTGCTGCAGCGTGTCGGCGTAGGCGACGTTGTCCTGGTCGGCGAGGATCACCTTTTTCAGCTCCGGCAGGCTCGACCCGGACGTGGCCTTGAGGTAGATCGGCTCGAAGTACAGGAACGAGTCGCCGACCGGCACCACCAGGAGGTTGCCTTGCTGCACCTGTGACCCGGTGCCGTGGAAGAGCGTGAAGTCGCGCGAGATCACCGGGTCCTGGTTGATGCGGTTGGCCACCTGCTGCGGGCCGAAGATCACCTTGTCTTTGGGGAGGACGAAAGACACGTACTCGCCATAGTGGGCACCATCGTTGCGAGCCGCCATCCACGACGTCAGGTTGTTCTTGTTATGTGGGGTGTACGGCATGATGAGCAGGTACTCCGGGGTCTGCTCGCCAGGGAGCCGGAAGAGCACGTAGTAAGGCGACACGGGGGTGGGCGGATTGCCAGGGGCAGCCGGCGCCGTCGGGATGTCCCAAACGTCCTCGCGCGCGAAGAAGACCTTGGGGTCGGTGATGTGATACGTCGCGTAGATCCCGATCTGCGTGTTGAAGAGGTCGACGGGCACGCGAATGTGCGCCCGCAGGCTCGCCGGCATCGCGTCCGACGGCGTGAAGAGGTGCGGGAAAGTGGCCTCGTAGGCCTGGATGATCGGGTCCTTCGGGTCGAACACGTAGAACACCGCGGTGCCCTCGTATGCGTCGATCACGACCTTTACCGAATTCCGGATGTAGTTGATCTCGCTGTTGCCCTGGAACAGAACGGTCTGCGAGTAGGGGTATGTGCTTCCAGTCGTATAGGCGTCGATGATCCAGTACAGGTGGCCGTCGACGACGACGACATACGGGTCGGAGTCGTAATTGAGAAACGGCGCGATCTCGTTGACCCGGTCGATGATCTGGCGCCGGTAGAGCATCAAGGTCTGACTCGTGACCTGCCCGGACACGAGCAGGTTGAAATCTCCGAGCTTGAGGGACCACATCGCCCGATTTACGGCCGTCATCGGGACTCCGTGCGTACCTTTGTAATTGGCGTAGACGTCGGGGTTGGACGGGTAGTCGAATTCCTTGTTGGTGTTCGGCGCCAGGACGTAGTCGGTGGTGGCCTCTCCGAAATAGATCGCGGGCTGGGTCACCGGGATCTGGCCGGCCGGCGGGATGTCGCGAATCACGTAGTCGGGCAGGCCCTCGCCCACCACGGCGTTGACCGGGCTTGCCGCAACGCCGTAACCGTGCGTGTACTGCAGGTGGCGGTTGACCCAGTTCCTCGCCTCGTTGGGCAGCTTGTCGAAGTTGAATTCCCGCGCACCGATCTCTAGCGACGTGTACTGGTTGTTGATCGTGTAGCGGTCGATATCGATGCGATTGAAGGTGTAGTAGGTGCGGATCGTCTGCTGCTGGTCGTACGTGTCGATGAGCGGCGCAAAGTCCCAGAGCCGCAGGTTGTTGATGGTGACCCGGTCGTTCTGGACATCGGCCAGCGTCAGCGGCTTGTCGCCGGTGAACTGGCTGACCTTGACGTCGGTCAGCCCATACGCAGCACGCGTGCCGGCGATTTCACGATCGATATAGGGCAGCTCATATGTCTGGGCGTTCGGCGTGACGAAGGCGTACTGAACGACCGCCGGGTAGATCCCGCCGATCAGCAGAAACGCCACCCAGACGAGCGCGGTCGTCACGCCGAGCCACAGCCGGCGCAGCCAAACGTTGACGAGCAACGCGCCGCCCAGCACGACGGCAAGCCCGGACTGGAACGTGATGATCGGCAGCCTCGCGTTGACGTCCGTGTACGCGGCGCCCCAGACCACGTTGCTGTTGTGCTGATAGAGAAGGTCGTAGCGGCCGAGCCACGTGAAGGCAGCGAGCACGAGCGCGAATACCGCCAGCAGCGCGGACAGGTGGCCGATCGCCAGCGGGCTGATGTTGAGATCGAAGGTGTCGCCGCGCCATGCGTAGATGACGCCGATCAGCAGCGGGGTGAGGAAGGCCAGG
>VBGM01000207.1 GCA_005880855.1 Chloroflexota bacterium | reverse complement strand
ATGTCGCCGTCCGGTTTGTCGGCCGCGTACACGCCGACCGCCCCAGAGCCCAGGCGCTTGCCGAAATCGGGCATGCAGAAGGCGGAGCTGGTCCCGACCGCACCCTTCAATGGGATGTGGTCGCGGAGCAATGCCTGCCAGATCGCGACGCCGTCGTCGAGGTAGCTCACGTCCCACACGAAATCGGGATGCGCGGCCGCGACCCTGGCCGCGATGACCTTGGGGTCGTACACGTACGGGTTGTACTCGACGACGTCGACAACCGAGATGCCCAGCTTGCCGGCCAGGGCGACCTCGCCGCCGCCGACCGAGCGGCCGTACACGTCGCCGACCTCGATCACGACGACACGCGGCGCCGTCAGCTTGTAGCTCGGGACGAGGACGTCGTGCGTGAACGTGACCGCCATCCGGCCAAGCGCGCCGCCGGTCGCGACGGTCCGGAACACGTAATGGCGCTGCGCGGTGATCGGATCCGCCACCGCGCCGGTCTCCCAGTACACGGTCTTGAGCTCCTCGGCGCGCGCCGATGCAGCCGCCGAAAGCGTGCTGCCGTAGGTGCCGAGGATGGCGGGGACGTGGTCATCGCGCACCAGGTGGTCGACCGCGGCCGCTGCCGCCTCCGGCGTGGTCGCGTCGACGACGTCGAGGCGAATCGGAGTCTTGAGGGCGCCGCTGCTCTGAGCCAGCTGGAGGGCGGCTTTGACGCCCGCAAGTTCTTCCTTGCCGCCCGCGGCCTGCGGGCCGCTCAGGGGATATATCGCTCCCAGCACGAGCTCGTGAGTCGCACCTGTCTGCGCCTGGCCACACGCGGCCACAACGATGAGAAGGGCGAGGGAAATGAGAACAACGAGACGCCGCATCCGAAACCAGCTTAGGCGGTGGCGGCGTGCTCCAGCGTCGAGCCATTCCGGGCCTCGGCCAGCTGGCGGTCCAGCTTGGTCGCGGGGGCGTAACCATAGTTGACGTGGAGTGCGCGCCCGTCCGGGCCCATCACCACGGTGGTCGGCAGCGTGTAGACGTGAAAGCGCTCCGCGAGCTCGCGTTCGGCGATGGCGTCGACCTTGTCCACGCGCACGCCCTCGAGCTTCGCGAGGGCCGGCTCCTGGTGGGTGCGGCAAATCGTGCAGCTCTCGCCGGTGAAGTAAAGGATGTACGGCTCGCTGGCAGGCGCCGCGACTGCTCCGGCCGCGAGGCGCCGGGCGCGCGCGGCCCGGACGGCCTCCAGGCCGGCGGCAACGAGCACGACAAAGCCCGCCACCGCCAAAGCCCAGAGTTGTGTGTTCACGCGTGGATCAGACCCGCCTTGCCGAGCTGGTAGTAGATCTGGCAGCCGACGCAGTAGCTGAACGCCAGGTTGATGAAGGCCAGCACCGCGACGAGCAGGGCCAACGCCAGGCCTAAAACGGGCACTGGCAGGAGCAGGACCGAGGAGATCGCCAGGAACACGCCGCCCAGCCCCTGCGCGAAGTTGTGGGGCTCGGGCCGGTCTTGCACCGGCCGCGGCTTGACGATGCCGCGCGGCTTGAGGACCTTGAAGTACATCTGCTTGAACAGCGCGAGCTGCGGCGCGAAGGTGCCCAGCAGGAGCACCACCGCGAGCAGCGGGATCAACACCAGAATCGGCCTGAAGAACAGGCTGCCGATGAACGCGACGAGCACGGTCGCCACGATGCCGGTCTGGTTGACCTTGAGCGCGGAGTGATCGACCGTCGTGAGCGCCATTACTTCTCTATGGGGACCCGGATCGAGCTTCCCCACTCCGTCCACGAGCCGTCGTAGTTGCGAACATCGCCATACCCGAGCAGCTCCTTGAGCACGAACCACGTGTGAGCCGAGCGCTCGCCGATGCGGCAGTACGCGATGACCTCACGGTCGGGCGTGATGCCCTTGCCGCCGTAGATCTGCTTCAGCTCCTCGGTGCTCTTGAAGGTGCCGTCCTCGGTGTTGACGGCCGTGCCCCATGGGATGCTGACCGCAGTCGGGATGTGTCCGCCACGCTGAGCGCCTTCCTGCGGCAGGTTCTCGGGGGCGAGCAGCTCACCGGAGAACTCCTTCGGAGAGCGCACGTCGACCAGCCCGGCCTTACCGAGCTTCGACTGCACGTGGTCCTTGTACGCGCGAATGTCCTCCTTCGGAGAACCGCGAAAGTGATATTCGGTCGCGGGGTAGGTCGGGACGTCCGTGCTGTACTCGCGGCCTTCTTTCTCCCACTTGACGCGGCCGCCGTCGACCAGCTGGACCTTGTCGTGCCCGTAATACTTCAGCGCCCAGTACGCGTACGCGGCGAACCAGTTGTTGTTGTCGCCGTAAAGGACGATGTTGGTGTCCGGAGTGATGCCGCTCTGGCCGAGTAGGTTCGCAAGCTGCTCCTTGCTCGCAACATCGCGGACGACCTGCTGCTGGAGGTCCTTCCTCCAGTTCCAGCCGACAGCGCCTTCGATGTGACCCTTGTCGTAATTGCTGGGGTCCACGTCCACCTCGACGACGCGGACTCCCTTGTCCTTGCCATGGTCTGCTGCCCACTCGGTCGAGACGAGTGCCTTGGTTGACGTCGATGAGCTCAATTCCCAACCTCCAAAAATACAAATGACGAATCGATGTCGCTCGAGAGACAAGACCGGTCGAAAGGGCGCGCCTGCGAAGGCGCGAGCTTAAGCCGGGGCCTAGCTACAGAAGCAGGCCGGGTTGTGCACCAGACGCTGGGCAGGCCAAACGAGATCCTGCATAGTCACGTCATTTTATGACAACCGGCGGCGGGCCAGGCTGATTCCGGATGATAGGCGCGTTAATGCGAATCGATCTCATCAAGTACCAGGCGCTTGGCAACGATTACCTGGTCCTCGACTTGCCCGCACCCCTCGACCGAGTCGTATCCATGTTGCCCTTCCTCTGCGACCGGCACCGGGGCCTCGGCGCGGACGGCTTGCTGGCTTTCGACCGTGCCTCGATGGCGGTCCGCATCTTCAACCCGGACCGCTCGGAGGCCCAGAAGAGCGGCAACGGGCTTCGCATCGCCGCGGCCCACGCTGTCCTCGAGCACGGCGCCGGCGACCGGTTCGACCTGCACACTGTCGGCCGCGCCAACCCGGTCCGGGTGCTCGAGGGGGAGGGCGCCGAGGTCACCAGCGAGCTCGACATCGGTCGCGCATCATTCCGGGCTGCCGACCTGCCGGCCAAATTCGAGGGTGAGCCCGACCGTGTGCAACTGGATACGCGCGTGCGCACCGTCGAGGCGATGCTCGTCTCGGTCGGCAACCCCCACTGCGTGGTCTTCAACGAGCCGGTGACGTTTGCGCGCTGCATCGAGCTGGGCCCCCACCTCGAGACGCACCCAGCCTTTCCCGAGCGCACCAACGTCCAGCTTTTCGAGGTCGTCGACCGAAACCACGTCCGGATCGAGGTCTGGGAACGCGGCGCCGGCTACACGCTGGCGTCGGGGAC
>VBGM01000086.1:17892-41037 GCA_005880855.1 Chloroflexota bacterium | reverse complement strand
CCGAATTCGAGCAGGCTCTCAGCGTCAAGGCGGCATAGAGCGCGAGGAGTCCACATGGCAACGCAGGCTTCAGATCCCGTAAGCGAGTCCGAGGGCGAGTCTTCTAAATTTCCTCTCGTCTTCGGCCTCGACACCTTCGGCGATGTCACGCACGACGCCGAGGACCGCCCGCTTTCGCACGCCCAGACGATCCGTAACGTCGTCGAAGAAGGTGTTCTTGCCGAGCAGGTGGGAGTGGACTTCTTCGGCATCGGTGAGCACCACACCGACGACTTCCCGATGCCGGCCGCCGACGTGGTACTGGCCGCGATCGCGGCGCGCACGGCTCGAATCCACCTTGGATCGGCGGTCACTGTCTTGAGCTCGGACGATCCCGTTAGGGTGTTTCAGCGCTATTCGACGCTGAACGCCATCTCGAACGGTCGGGCGGAAGTCATCCTGGGCCGAGGTTCGAGCATCGACTCGTTCCCGCTGTTTGGGTACGACCTTGCCGACTACGAGGATCTCTTCGAGGAGAAGGTGAACCTGTTTGCGGAGCTCCTCAAGGGCGGGCCAGTGACCTGGCAGGGCAAAACCCGCGCCTCGCTCAGCAATCAGAATGTCGTGCCGCACACGGAGTTCGGACCTTTTCCGGCATGGATTGGCGTGGGCGGAAGCCCCGAGTCTGTCGTGCGCGCAGCACACTACGGATTCGCGTTGATGCTCGCGATCATCGGCGGGTCGCCAGCGCGGTTCGCGCCTTTCTCACGGCTGTTCCACATGGCTCTCGACAAATTCGGCCGACCGCCACTCCCGATCGGAGTGCACGGACCTGGTCACGTTGCAGAAACCGACGAAAAGGCCCGAGACGAGTTCTGGCCGCGCTACCTGGAGATCATCACCAGCGTCGCCGAGACCCGCGGATTCGCCATCCCGACGAAGGAGTCCTTCATGTTTGAAGCCGGGCCGCGGGGCGCGCTCTACGTCGGATCACCGGAGACCGTGGCGCGGAAGATCGCTGCCAATCTCCCCGCTCTCGGCGCCAACCGTTTCGACTTGAAATACGGCATGGGGGGCCTGTCGCACGAAGCGCTCATGAGAAACATCGAGCTCTACGGCACCAAGGTCATCCCCTTGGTCCGTGAGCTCCTGGCGTCGCGCAAAGAAGTAGCGTGAGCGTCACGGGTAGGGTGTTGATGGGGGATTCGTAATGTCAGCAGCATTGCGGCGCAACGCGTCCGTGACGTGGTCCGGGTCCGCACGGCAGGGGCGCGGGACCTTCCAGGTGGGGAGTGGGGCGCTGGTCGCGCCGTTCACCTACAACAGTCGATTCAAAGGGGATACCGAAACCAACCCCGAGGAGCTCCTTCTGGCTGCACAGGCCGGCTGCCTGACGATGGCTCTGGCCGCAGCCCTGCAGGAGAAGCAGATCGATCCGGGCACGATCGATACATCGGCCGAGCTGGATCTGGTCAGTCACGAGACCGGCGGCTATCGAATACCGAGCATGCGCGTGGAGATCGCCCTCTCCAACCGCGACTGGCCCCAAGAGCAGTTGGATGCCGCGCTCGAGCGCGCGATGGACATGTGCCCTATCTGCAACGCGCTCGGCGGTACCGACATCCAGGTGAGGTTTGCAGATGAGTAGGAGGATTTGACTGTGAGCTTGCCGGAAGACGGCGCACCCGTCCAATTTGAAACCCATATCAAGCCGCTATTTCGCGACAAGGACCGTCAATCGATGCGGATGCACTTCGACCTGGGGTCTTACGAAGACGTCAGCGATGCCGCCGACCGCATCCTCGAGCGGTTGCGGGGCGGCTCCATGCCGTGCGACGGCGCGTGGCCGCCTCAGCAGGTCGAGGCTTTCGAACGATGGGTTGACGGCGGCAAGTTGCCGTAGTCAGCGCGCCCACAGGCTGGCGAGGACGTGCTGAGTGCACGGGCTCGTGTAGAGGTAGTGCTCGCCTCCATCGCCGCAGACCGCCAGGAGGAAGGTCAAGCGTCCCTTCGACCATGAGTAGGCGCCTGATTGCGACTTCCCCTGTGGTGTCCAGCCCTTAGGCTCCAGCTGGTCGCGATACCAGGGCATGACCTCAGCCGGCGAGCCGGTGAAGGCGAGCTCCCGCTCGACCAGAGCCGGCTGTTCGGGCGCGATGCTTTCCGGCACCATGTCCTGCTCGCGCTCGTGGATCACGGTCGAACCGGGGTAGATCAGCTGGCCCTCGGGCAACGCCAGCAGCTCCTTGGCGGTGTAAACGTGGGGCAGGTCGGCTCGGGCTGCGATCGCGGGAATCAGCACCGCCGCGTAGACGACCAACCCGATGGCCGCCCCGGCCGCTCCCGACAGGATCGCCATTCCGGTCTTTCTCGTCATGAATCAGCCGATCCAGAGGCTAATGCCCACGAGCGAAAGGAGCTCGATCACAAGTCCGATCGAGAGGAGGCTCCAGCGCAGTGTCTCGTGTTCGCCCCAGTTGAACGGCGCGTACGGGCGCACGGCTTCTCCGTAGATCGAATCGATCCACACGCCTCGCGCCGCCTGGACCGCCAGCGGCCTTCCGTAATTGCAGGCTTCGCCCGTGAGGATGACGACGCGCTCGCCGGGACGAAGGAGGGGCACCGGTTCGAAGGCGTAGTCGGAGAAGGTGTAGACCCGCGGAGAGGAGTCGATGGTGACCGAAAGCGCGCCATTCTCGGTGGTCACGGTGCTCACGGTGCCGGAATGAGATTCGATTCCGTAGAGGCTGAGCCGCCAACCGGCGACAGCGAGGGCCGCGCCGACGGCCAGGGCGACGACCACAATCGCCAGCGTTATCGGGGTCCTCAGCGCCGCCAGGGGCGGCGACGATCCGGGCCGGCGATCGATCCGCCGCCACAACAGGTACTGCAGCGCCAGCGAGCCAACCAGAACCCTGCGAATCCGTTCTCGCCGCAAGAGACCGTGCTGAAGCCCAGGTAAAGCGTAACGGCCAGGTTGGCGAGCTGGATCGCGGCCATCAGCCATCTGCCCCAGCTCCAAGCACGCAGGTAGTACGCCACCAGGCAGGCGATGTTGAGGGCGCCCCATGCAAATTCCGTCAGGGATCTGCGGGCTCCCTCGGCCACCTGTGGCGAGTAGACGGGGCCGAGTGAGAAGCCGGCAAATTGCCACTGTACGAGGCCGGCGAACAGCCAGAAAACGCACTCGACGAACGCAAGGATGGCGATTGCCCAGACGAAGCTCCGTCTCACGGGGGGCATCGTATGAGGTGGGACGCCGAGCTCAGTCCACGTTGATTACGACCCGGCGGGTAGGCTCTTTCGATGGAAGGCCCCCGTCAGCAGCGCTTCGATCTGAGCGAGGCACAGGCAACTGCGTTCGAAATGGCGCGAGAGTGGGGCCTCGAGCTCGGAGAACCGTTCGCGCTTTCGTATGTCTCCTACGTTGCGCCCGCGGGCAACGCGGTGCTCAAGGTCGCATGGGCAGGGGACAGCGAGTCCCTGCATGAAGGAGACGCGCTCCAGCTGTGGGACGGCGACGGTGCGGTGCGACTTCTACGGCGGTCAGGGCGCGCTCTCCTCGAGGAGCGGGCGGTGCCGGGTGACGACCTCTCAGCGCTGCCCGAGGACGAGGCGACCGCGATCGCAGTCGACGTCGCGTCACGGCTATGGCGTCGTATTGGATCTCCGTTTCGCCCGGTTGCGCCCGAGGTTCAGCGCTGGCTCGACAACGCCGAGCGCGAGGGTAGCGAGCTCGTTCCGCTCGCGCGCGAGCTGCTCGCCGAGCTCCACCCGGGCGCGGACTGGCTCGTGCACGGAGACTTCCACCACCACAACATCCTTCGCCGAGGCGATCGGTTCGTTGCGATCGATCCGAAGCCGTATCTCGCCGATCGCGAATACGAGGTGCCCTCGTTCCTCTGGAATCCGCTCAGCAACCGTATGGAGGATCGGGAGCAGACCGAGCGGCGAATTGCGGCATTCGTCGCGGCGGGTCTGGACGACTTCCGCATCCGGGCGTGGACGGTGATCAGGGGCGCGTACTTACGACCCGAGTTTGCCGCCCGGATCAGGGCGCTGATCGAGCCGCAGTAACTCCCGGATTTAGCCCGCCATCCGCTCCGCGGCGCACTCCGCGGCTCGTCTCAGCAGCAGCTCGCGCTCGCGCAAGTTCTCTGTCAGCGACGCGCCGCGCTCGAACTCGGCGCGGGCCTCCTCGTACCGGCCGAGCTTCCTCAAGAGGTCGCCGCGGACGGCGGGCAGCAGGTGGTACGACGCAAGCGAGGGCTCGGCGACGAGCGCGTCCACAAGGTCGAGGCCCGCAGCGGGGCCGAACGCCATCCCCACGGCGACCGCCCGGTTCAGCTCGACGACGGGCGATGGCGCGAGCTGGACGACCGCGTCGTAGAGCGCCACGACGCGCGGCCAGTCCGTCTGCGCCGCGGTCGTCGCCCGAGCGTGGCACGCGGCGATCGCAGCCTGCAGGGCATAGGGACCCAGGGCGCCACCGAGTCGCTCGGCGCGCTCGAGCGCTGCCAGGCCGCGCCGGATGAGCAGCCGATCCCAGCGTGCTCGGTCCTGATCGAGCAGGAGGATGGGCTCGCCGGCGGGTCCAACGCGAGCGCCCAGGCGAGAGGCCTGGATCTCCATGAGCGCGACGACGCCGTGGACTTCAGGCGCGGTCGGGGCGAGCTCAGCAAGAATGCGGCCCAGACGGAGCGCCTCCTCGCACAGCGCCGGTCGAACCCAGTCATTGCCCGCGGTCGCGGAATACCCTTCGTTGAAGATCAGATAGATCACCTCGAGGACGGAGGCGAGGCGCGCATCGCGCTCGGCGCCGCTCGGGACCTCGAACCTGACGTGCGCCTCGGCGAGGGTCCGCTTCGCGCGGACGATCCGCTGGGCGATGGTCGAGACAGGGACCAGGAACGCCCGCGCAATCTCCTCTGTCGTCAGGCCGCCGAGGACGCGGAGTGTGAGCGCGACCCGTGCGTCCTTCGAGAGGACCGGATGGCAGGCCATGAATATGAGGCCGAGGAGATCGTCTCCGACCTCGTCGTCGATCGTCGAGTCAAAGTCCACCGCTTCCTTAGCCCGCTCGACATCGCGTCCTAGCTCTTCGTGCTTGCGCTCGAGCGCTTTGCGGCGGCGAAGCAGGTCGATTGCGCGGTGCTTCGCCGTGCCCATGAGCCACGCGCCCGGCCGCTCTGGCACGCCTTCGGCGGGCCACTGCTCGAGCGCGGCGACGAGGGCGTCCTGTGCCAGCTCCTCAGCCGTCCCTATGTCGCCGACGACGCGAGCCAGCCCGGCGATGAGCCGGGCCGACTCGATGCGCCAGATCGCTTCGATCGCGCGATGCGCTTCGGTGGTCGATGTCTTCAGGCGACCTGGGTCGGGGCGCGCGTCTGCGTTTCGCGGACCTATGGCAAGCGCTCCTTCACATACCCTCGAACTCGACGACTTCGCGGATCTCGAAGGTCCCTCCGTCATAGGGTGCCCGCTTGAGCCACTCGAGGGCCTCGTCCATCGAGCGCACCTGCCAGAGCCAGTACCCCGCCACCAACTCCTTGGTCTCCGCGAACGGGCCGTCGATGACGGTGCGCTTCTTGCCGTCGAACCGAACGCGCTTGCCCTGCGAGCTCGGGTGCAGGCGGCCGGCTTCAAGCACCACCCCCGCCTTGACCAGATCTTCGTTGAACTTCTGGTACTCCGCCATAGCTTCCGGCGTTGGGGCAGTCGCCGCTTCGCTCTGCTCGCCTTCCTTGGCCATTATCAGTACACGCATCTCGGTCTCCTCTTATTACAGCTTCCGCATTGTCATGGGCTCGGCCCTTTGGGCCTCACCCACTTATCGAATGACGGACGGCCGTTTCGACATGCGGTCACATCCCGAAGGTGCTGCGTCCTCATTGGCTAAGACTGGCGGATCGAGCGCTTCCGGATCCGCCGCGCCAGGGTGCCGAGATCGATTTCGCCTAGCAGACCGGCATTGATGCGGCCGGTGACTTGCTTCAGCGCTTTCACCTCCTCCGCCGTCAGCACGTCGAATACGAGCCGGCGAACCTCGCGGAGGTGGATCGGTCCAGCCGCCATCAGCTTCCGGTAGCCCTCGTCAGTCAACTCGGCGTGGGTCGCGCGGCCGCGTGTCCCGCGCTTCCTGCGTACCCAGCCCCGGCTCTCCAGCCGCGAGATCACATGCGACAGGCGAGACAGGGAGCCGTTCGCGACCACGGCCAGGTCCTTGAGCTGAAGACTTCGCTCCGGCTGACGGGAAAGCGCGACCAGGACCTCGAACTCGAAGTGAGACATGCCCGCCTCTCGCTGCAGCTGGGAGTCGAGGGCTGCCGGCAGCAGGGTGAAGGTCCCGACCAGCTGAAGCCAAGCGCTCCACTCACGATGGTTCAGCGAGCGGAACGGCCGGGCTGGCGGGGGGCTCGGATCTCGTCCTGGAATAAGTTGACGCTTCAAGTGCTTACCAGAGTAGCAACTTGAAGCTTCAACTTCGGGAATTGAACGCAGGAGTAGATTCATGAATCTCGTAGTCCTGGGAGCCACCGGCCGCTCCGGCCACCTCGTGGTCGAGCAAGCACTCGCCGCGGGCCACACCGTAACCGCGCTCGTCCGCTCGCCTCAGAAGCTGGCCATTGCGAACTCAAACCTTCGCGTGGTCAAGGGCGAGGTGACGGACACCTCTGCCCTCGCATCCGCCCTGAGGGGTGCTGATGCCGTCATCAGCACGCTCGGCGGCAAAGGACCGCTGATCGCGGACTCGACCGCAGCGATCGTCACAGCTGCCGGCCAGACTGGCGTTAGGCGCGTGGTCGTCCTCTCATCGTGGTTCGTCGAGCGTGATCGCCTGGATGCCGTGACCCGGCTGCTGACCGGTATCGGCATGGGCGGCGTCATCAAGGACAAGACTGTGGGCGAGCAGTTACTGCGCCAAAGCGACCTCGACTGGACCATCGTCTACGCGAGCCTGCTCTCTGACGGACCGGCCACCGGCTCCCCAGCTGTACTCCCCGAAAACGCAAACCGCAGCATGACGCAGAGGATCTCTCGCGCGGATGTGGCGGCGTGGATGATCCAGGCCGCGACCAGTGGTCAACAAAGCCGCCGTAGCGTCGGGATCACCGGCTGAACGAAGGCCCAATAGGATTGAGCGTCGAGATGAAAGCTCAGTCGATCGCCGCGACCACCGGGATGGGCGCGGTAGACCTCGCGGTCACGGACGCCGACCGCGCACTGCGCTTCTACCGCGACTACGTCGGCCTAACACCCGTACCCGGCGACGATCTCGAGATCCATCTGGGCGCCGCGGGACGCGAGCTCCTCGTCTTGCATCCCGGGGCGGCTCGGCCGGTCGTGCCGCGAACGTCCGGCCTGTACCACTTCGCCATCGTCGTCCCCGACCGGCGCGAGCTCGCACGCGTCATCGGGAGGCTCGCACGTCTGCAGTGGGACCAGTACCCGACCGACCATGTGATGACAAAGGCGAACTACCTCTGGGACCCGGACGGCAACGGGATCGAGATCTACACGGAGTCCCCCGAGGACGGGACCATGGGCTTCGCGAACGGAACCTTTGTCGCCCGCGACAAGGACGGGCGCGAACGTTCAGGCCGTGACCCGATCGACCTCGAGGAGCTCTTCAGCCACCTCCACCCTGACGACCGCCTTGACGCCCCGATGCCAAGCGGCACGAAGATGGGCCATGTCCACCTGCATGTGGCGGACGTGGAGGACGCGCTGCGGTTCTACCACGACCTGGTCGGCTTCGACGTGATGGGCCATGTCCCAGGCATGGGCTTCGTCTCGGCGGGTGGCTACCATCACCACGTCGGTCTGAACACATGGGCAGGTCGGGGCGCGCAACCCGCGCCGCCGGGATCGGCGGGCCTCCGCCGTTTCACAGTCGAGGTTCCGACACAGTCCGATCTCGACGACGTGGTCGACCGCCTCGAGCACGGTCATGCGCGGGTCGCCGAGGAGGACAGCGGCTTCGTCGCGGTTGACCCGTCGGCGAACCGCGTTGTCTTCAAAGTCGCCGCGCCAAGCTGGTCAGCCGCACCAATCCGCCCCGTCTAAGGTCTTTCGGCCTCGTTCTCTTTCACACGCGCCTCGATGAGCTTTCGGATCAGCGCGACAGGCAACCTTTGACCGACCGGAAAGCGGAGGGTGCTTTGACTTTCGAGGTATTGGGTGACCTCATCGTCATGCGCCGTCTTGACATGGGCGACCCCATAGAGACCGACATGGCCCTCGTATCCCGCGAAATACGCCACGCGTCCGTGGTGATCGTAAGACGGCATTCCGTAGCTGATCTTTTCCTTCGCTTGCGGCGCAGCTGATTTGATCACCTGGCGAAGCTCGTTCAGCAGCGTTTGCACTGCCTTGGGTGCCGCCGCGATGTAGGCGTCGACATCTCTCGGTTTAGCCTGGCTCGTCTTGCCCTTCATCTGAGTCATAACTCCTCGCATTGCATTTGGGCACGAAATGGTCGCATTACGCCTGGTCGTCGAGGAAGGCGAGGGTCACCGCAGCCAACAGTGGCGAGACACCGATGTTGTAGTGCGTCAGGCCTGGCAGGATCGCGAGCGCGTGACCGCCGGCCGGACGACCCTCGCCCATCCAGCCGCCATCGCGGATGCCGCCACCGAGCAGCTTGAACGCTTCGACGTAGTGGCTCGGCGGCGCCATGTCGGCGTCGGCGCAGACCACGAGCGTTGGCATCTGGAGACCACGGACCTCGTCGGTGAAGTCGAAGTCCTTCGACATCGCTGCGCCGATCTTGTCCAGCAGCCGAGGGAAGTCCTCTGGACGCGGTGCGACCCGCTGATACAGCTGATACATCGGCGTTTCCTTCATGAAGTCGGCGGCCGCCGCGCCGACCTGCCCTTGCTGTGCCCGCATCTCTGGATAGATTGCGTCGGGCCGTAGGTTCGCTGAGACCATGACGAGCCGCCGGACCTTGGTCGGGTACTTCACTGCAGTCTGGAGCGCCACGCCACCGCCGAGCGAGTAGCCGACCACATCCGGCTTGTCCAGCTCGAGGTGGTCGATGAGGGCAGCGATGTCGTCGGCCATCAGCCGAACGTCGAGCGGTCGATCGATGTCGGCAGTACGGCCATGTCCTTGCAGGTCGGGGGCGATGACCTGGTGGCGCTCCGAGAGCTGGGGCAACACAGGCCCGAATGTCTCGCTCGACATGAGTCCGCCATGCAGGAGGATCAGCGGCCGCCCGGAACCGTGGGTCTCGTAGTAGAGGTTGATGCCGTTGACCTTGGCGTACTTGCCGGTGGCCTTCGTGTCAGTGGTCATGGTTCAGGCTCCTTACCCTTGGTGGAGATCGAATGTCAATTATTGAGACTGAGTCTGCACCCGGAAGTTATCGGTCGGAATACCACGCTAGTGCCGGTACCCGCGTATTTCAAAGGCCTTGGTAGCCCGCTTGTATCGAAACCGGCGGGTTATCCCAAGGAATGGGATGCCTACGTTTGTTTCTCGGCAGTCTCCTTGAGACCCTTGAGCACCGGCCCCCAGTTGTCCTTGGCCATCTTCTCTGCATCTTCCTTGGTGGGATTGTTGTCTTGCGTCAGTGTCAAGGTCGTCTTGCCATCGTCGCCGTCCAACTCATAGGTCACCGTGTGGTAGTTCTCAGGCTTGTCCTCACTTCCACCCAACGGACTCCAGTGCGTGTAACTGATCAGTCGTTGAGGCTCAACCTCGAGGATCTTTCCCTTGTCCTCATATGACTTTCCTTTCCATTCGCCCCGCCAATAGATAGGGCTCCCCACTTTCCAATCGGTAGACATCTCGGTGCCGTGCAGGTATTCCTTGACCTTTGCGGGATTGGTCAGAGCATCCCAAACGTCGGCCCTCGGGGCGTCGATGTTTACGCTGTTGATCGCTTCGAACCCTCTGGTCATGTACAAACCTCCGGTTTTGGTCCTAATGTAGGCCCCGCGTCGCTCCGATCGTCGAGGCCCTGGGACATGCGAGATGCGGGGTTGCTTAGAAAACGCGGACCGCAACTCAATGACTGCATGACGTGGTAGGACGCGCCGGGTTACGCCTGCACGCGTTCCCCCGACGACGCGGCCCTCTCGATGGCGGCGATGACCTCGTGGCGCCGGACGGCGGCGGCGAAGTCCGGCACGGTACGAGTTCCGTTGTCGATGTCTGCCGCGAACGCCGCATAGGCACGCCCGACGTTGAAGGCAGGCGCTCCTTGGAGGCTCGTGAGCGTGGGCCATTTCTGTGTCAGCGCCATGGGGACGGCAAGCTCGGCGGGCACGTTGCGCCCAGCAGCTCCCGCGACGGTCAAGGGAAAGATTTCGGGTAATGCGGCGTCAGCGGTGAGCCGGAGCGTTCCGTCGGTTCCGTTGATCTCCCATAAGAACCCGGTACCGCCGGCCACTGCCTCGCGGATGTGGATGCTGGCAGTCGCCCCGGACGTGAGGGTGCCGATCACCGCGATCTGGTCGGCCGCCGTTTTCACGATCTGCTCCCCGGTCTCTTCGATGGTGATCAGCGGCCTGCGAACGTCCGACACGGCTGACAGATCGGCGAACTCGCCCAGCACGTAGCTGAGAATGTCCAGGCTGTGGCCGAAGGGGACAGTGAGCAGGTTGGCTCCGTTTGTCTTGTCGAGCATGTAGGCGTTGGGCTGGACCAGGGCGTCGCCCGCGATCGACACTCCGACCATGGTCGTTGACAGGACCTCGCCGACGTATCCATCTCGGAGCAGCTGTTGAACGAACTCGATCGCCGGGGCCTGGCGCGCCTGCAGCCCGACGACCGTGCGCACCCCCTGCTTGGCGGCGAGCGTGGCCATCGCTCGCGCATCGTCGAGGTCGAGGCCGAGCGGCCACTCGCAGTACACGGCCTTGCCTGCGGCAAGCGCGGCGGAGACGAGCTCTCGATGGTGCGGAACCTTGACCGTAACGGCGACCACGTCGATGTCCGGTCGGGTCACCAGATGCTCGTGATCCGAGAAAACCCGGGTGACCCCGAATGCTTCGCCGACTGCACGGGCGGATTCCGCGCTATGCGCGCTGAGCGCCACGATCTCGTAGTGGTTCGGCAGCGCCCGCAGTGCCGGGATGTGGGCCGTGGCAGCCCAGCCCCGGCCGGGGCTGACCCCGATGATCCCAACACCCAGTCTCGATTTAGGGATTGCCAGGGCGGATGTCGTCTCGCGTGCTTCTGTCCGGGGCACTAGAAGCCGAGCACCTCGTCGACCAATACAACAGTGATCCGCCCCGGGGTGATCTCCCGGTTGATAACGAGAACTTTGTTCACCGCGCTGCGGATGCCATACGCAGCCTGGGCCCGGGCATCTTCGAGCCGATAGGCGTATTCGTTGATGCGGAGCAGACCTTCCTCGAGGTCGGGCACGATCTTCTGCGTCCCGACGACGAGAATGACTCGCCCGGCGCCGCTGGCATAAGGCCCGAGCTGGCTGCCGCTCATGGAGGCCGCGAGTAGCGACCCGGTCTCAGTGACCGCGTGGACGCTCCCGAGCATGAAATCTGGCGCCGCGCCCAGGCGGCGAATCTCAGCGGCCTCGGTCTCGCGATCCATGCTCCAGATCCGTGGGCGGAGCGCGGCGTAGCGGCCGGACTTTTCGATCTCGTACGTGATACCCAGCACGTCGAGCGTTTGCGAGGCCCCCTGGTGCACCGGGGAGGCGTCAGGGATGAGGTCAAGGACAATCCGCTTTGCCGCGGCGGCGTCCGCCGCTCGGATAACCGTCATTCCATTCGCTTCGAGGGCGGCCATGGTTCTTTTCACTCGGACGTCGTCCGCCCTTGTGCCCCACCGCCGGGTCAGCGATCCATCCGGGTCGACCTGGACCTCTTTGATCATCCGCAATCTCCTTCCGGGTTATCGATATACTTGCGACTGCAAGTATCTTATACTCGGGTGGTTGCATATGCAAGTACTTTCGGAAGCGAACGGCGCTGCTAGGTTCGATCGGATCGTGACGAGGGAGGTGCCTGGCAGGCGGGGCTTGCGGGCGTGGGACATGCTGCTCCGGGCCCATGCCACGCTTTTGCGGCAGCTCGAGACCGATCTCGAAGGCAAGACCGGCCTGGGCCTGGCCGACTTCGACGTGCTGGCTCAGCTGGCCATCGCTGGAGGTTCATTGCGGATGACAGAGCTGGCGGACCGGGCCCTTATCTCACGCTCCGGCATGACTCGGCGCGTCACCCGGCTCGTTCACGAAGGCCTGGTGCGTCGTACCAACGCCGACGCCGACGCGCGCGGTGTCGTGGTCCAGTTGACAAACTCCGGATTGGATCGTCTGACCGTTGCAGCTCCGGTCCACATGCGCGGAGTTTCCGATCTATTCCTCATGAAGCTGGACGACCAGGAGCTCGCCGTTCTCGAGACCGCCCTCGCCAAGGTGACCCTCGACTGCACCTTTGGCTAAGGCGAGCTTCCGAGGCTGAATACGTGAAATTGGTCCGGGGCCCCGGATTTCGAGCGGTTCCAAGTCAATTGGAAGCCTGACCAGGCGATTTTTGACGCCGCCTCAGCCACTGATGTCACCAGGATTACTAGACATCCACAACGCTCAGCGACGATCGCGTAGTCGACTCGATGCCTTCTCGCGAAAATTCGGGGACCGCCGCGGTGACCAAAATTGGCATTTGCAGCCGGTCCCCGAGGCGCAATAGACTCGAAGCTCGCCGACCACAAGCAAAGGAGGACGCCATGCGCAAGCTCCCCCGAGGCCTCTTGCTGATCGCAGCTGCCTTAGCCGCACTGCCGGTCGCCACAGCCAGTGCCACAGTCCGCGCGACGCCGACCAACGTCGACGTCAGCCAGCGGCACTTCAACGAGTCCGAGGAGGCAATCGCAGTCAACCCCACGAACCCCAAGAACATCGTCCTCGTGACCAACGTCGGCCACAGGGAAGCCGGACTGACGGCGGGCATGTTCGAGGGCGTCAGCTTCGACGGCGGCAAGACCTGGTCCACGAAGCTGATCGGCGATAACGACAACCTCGGCGACGCCTGCTGCGACCCGAGCCTGTCCTTCGACCGATATGGCAATCTGTTCATGACCTACCTGTTCGAGGTCGAGAACACGGTGCCCATCGCGCTGAGCACGGATGGCGGCCTGACCTTCCACCTCGTCGGTAACATCGTCGCGCCGCCCAGCGGCACCCCGACCAAGTCGAGTGGTGACAACCGTGGGCTGTTCCGCTTTGTCGACCAGCCGACCATCACCGCCGCCCATGGCGAGGTGTGGGTGATCTTTAACGCCGGTGGGCCGCTGTTCGCGACCGGCGCGCCGGTTAGCGGCATCGGGCAAGTAGGCCCATTCTTCGCGGGCGAGGTCGTTCCCAACACCAACAACTGCACGTACGGCGACATAGCGATCGGGCCGGCCGGGCAGATTATGCAAGTGTGGCGGCAAGCTGTTCGTCAACGTCGACCCGGACGGGATGGGCCCCGCCAACTTTGCGGCCCGGATCTCCGTGACCGACACCCACGTTGGAGGGTTTGACTTCATCGGCCCGCAGCCCGATCGTTCCGTCGACGCGGAGCCCGGCCTGGCGTGGGACCGCACCGGCGGCCCGCACAACGGGCGGGTCTACCTGATCTACACCAAAGAACAGAAGAACGAGAGCGACAACACTGACATCTATGTGCGCTACTCGGACGACGGCGGTGTCACGTGGAGCTCGGGTGTTCGTGTCAACGATGACTCGACGGCAAACAGCCAGTTCCTCCCCAAGATCTCGCTCGACCCGACGACCGGCGACCTGGCCGCAGTCTGGTACGACTCGCGTAGCGACGTGGGCACCGGCGGCCGCGGAGACACCGACGGGATCGCCAATGACGACGCGCAGTTCTGGGGTGCCTTCAGTACCAACGGGGGCGCTTCATTCGGCGCCAACCTCCAGATCAGCGCAGGCACCTCCAACGCCGCCGTCTCTGGCAATGGGATCGACTACGGGGACTACAGCGGTCTGTCGTTCTACGGCGGCATGGCGCATCCGTCGTGGTCGGACAACTCCAACAGCACGGGCAACAACCCCGACGGCGCCCTGCACCAGCTCGATATCTACACAGCAGCCGTGCCGGTCAGCTAACCACATTGGCGGGCTAAGCGTTTGCCAGCGGGGCGGGGGTGCGGATCCGTCTGATCCATGCCCTCTGCCGTCGGTTTGGTCGGGGCCCGGGATTTGACCCGGGGCCTCACGGTCCCGAACTCTAGGCTGTTCCGTCCACCGAGACCGTTGAGGGCAGTTTTCAGTTCGATCGGGGCCATCGTGCCGCCGTTTTGAGCGTCTGAGGTCGCTCCGATTGATACACGAACCTCTACAACAACGCAGATAAAGAGATCGATCGCACGTCCGACTTCTGATTCAGGCCGGGTGTTTTGCGCTCGGGTCGGTCCCGTAGACGGACTTGACCCGCACGGGCTGCGGCGGGGTCCATCCTTCGAGCAGTCCCGCATCCAGGTCGTACACCTCCACGCCGAGCGGCCTGCAAGTCGCGACCGGGTCTGACTGATCGGGGCCCCAACCCCATTCGGATAGATCACCGCTCGGGCACGTGGAGATTGCGCAGAGCAGGTCGATCTCCGCGAAGAACTCGAAGAAATCGCCTTTCTTCGCCGGGCTCGGCTCCATGAAATAGATCTCATGAACTGGGTCTAGGCCGGTGACCTGGAACACGTTCAGGACGTCGTGTACGTCGAGCTCGGTCAGGTGATACGGGGCGATCGCCCGCGACAGGTTGTTGTGGCATGTGACGTCGTAGTCGCGATCGTCGAGCAGCTTGTAGAGGTAGGGGTCACAGCGGCTGCCGAGCAGGTCATGGCAACGGCCGCCGTTCGCCGTGGGCTCCGTCGGCAGGGTGTCGTTGGTGATCGTGACCATCGGCCGCAGGTATGGCAGGCATGACCAGAGCCGATCGAAGGTCGTTACGTGGGCCCCCTGTAGCTGGCGCGTCCGTGCGGCCCAGAACCGCTCGCGTGGGTTGCTCAGGTTCCAAAGGTTGAGGTCGCAGACCTGCGGTCCTTCGACGGCGACAATGCGCACAACGCCGCCAGCTCGCACGGGCCACGCGTAACCGCTTCGGATCGGGACGATGTGGTTGTGCACGCGGCGCTTGCGATCCGTCGCTTCCGCAATGCGACGGTAGAAGCCGCGGTCGAAATCGAGGCGTCCCGGCACATCCGGGTCGCGGTACAACCTCATCGCTCGGCCATCATTCTGCCCGACCCGGCTCACGGAGGGGACGTCAGCGTCAGCCCCTCGAGGGGGATCTCCGTTTTCGTTCCGTTGATCAGATCCGCCACGATTCGGCTGGAGCCGCAGGCCATGGTGAACCCCATGTGCCCATGGCCGCTGTTGATGTAGAGGTTGTCGTACCCGGCGGTCCCGAGGATGGGTGGCCCGCCCGGGGTCATCGGCCGATTGCAGGCGCGGTACGAGCCGCGCTCGTAATCTGCCGCGTGCGGCAGCAGGGTCTCGGTCAGCTTCCTGATGATCCGGAAGTCGCTCTCGCGATATGTGGTCTCGTAGCCGGTGAATTCGGCGCTCGAGGTAACACGCAGCCGGTCGCCCATTCGGCACCAGGCCACCAGCAGCTCCTCGTCCACGGCACCGATCCGCGGCACCGCACCTGCATCGTTTTTTACCGGGAACGTTGCGCTGTAACCCTTGGCCGGCGCGATCGGCAGCCTGACGCCGACCGTTCGCGCGATTTGTGGGCTGTGGACCCCTGCGCTGAGCACGAAGACGTCGCCGCCGATACTCTCGCCGGCCGCTGTCGCCAGCGCGCTGATTCGGCGGCCTTTCGCGAGCAGCCGCTTAACACAAGTGCCCACCACGAACCTGGTGCCCATCCGCTCGCAGACGGCCTGCAGGTCGCGGGTGAACTTCACGCTGTCGCCGCTGGAGTCGGTCGGTCCATAGATCGCACCGGCCAGCTTGTGCTTCACCGGAGCCAGAGCCGGCTCGACCTCGGCTACGCCGTCGGGGTCGAGGATCCGTTGCTCCTGGCCGTGGTCCCGAATCAGCTCCCACTTCGCAACGGCGGATTCCATTCGCTTCGGATCGCGATACAGGTAAAGCAGTCCCGCGTGGATGTCGTGATAGTCGATCTTCTCGGCCTCGGCGATCTCGGCCAGCATCCGCTGGCTGTACTGTGCGAGGCGCAGCTTCACCAGGGTGTTCTTCACGGACCGGCCGGCGTCGCATTCGCGGAGGAACTTGAGCCCCCACGCTGCCATCCTAGGAGCCTTGAAGGGATTCACACGGAGGGCCGTGTCCTCGACCGTGAGCGAACGGAGCAGCTCCATCGGTGCGGTGGGCGATGCCCAGCTGAAGGAGTGGCTCGGGGCGATCAGTCCGGCGTTGCCGGCGCTCGCCAGGGAGGCCACTTCGGCCTCCCGCTCGACCACGGTGACCTCATGCCCGCTCTTGGCCAGGTAGTACGCCGTCGTCACGCCCACGACACCGGCCCCAATGACGACAGCTTTCATGCGTCAGCGACCTGGGCGGCCGCGCCAGGATCCGCTTTAAGATCACTCATCGCCACACATTAGTAAGGAAGAGGCACGGATGCCCGACTTCACTCAGTCCCCTGAGAATCTCGACCCGCCCACCGTCGTCGACCACGTATTGCTGCCGGTCGGAAACCTCGAGGAGGGCGCGCGCAGGCTTCGCGAGCAACACGGCCTGCAGGCGATTCCGGGCGGGCGCCACCCCAAAGTCGGCACGGCCAACATGATCGTGCCGCTCGGGCGCCAGTATCTGGAGCTCATCGCGATCGCTGATCCACAAGAGGCAGCGGCGAGCCGTCTCGGCAGGCGCGTGACACTGGCCCTGGCTGAGGGGAGGATGTTCGTCGGCTGGGCAGTGAGGACGGGCAGCATGGACGCAATGCGGGGCAAGCTGCTCGCTGCGGGCTGGGACCTGCCGCCCATCGGGGAGGGTTCGCGGCGACGGCCGGACGGACAGGTTCTGCGCTGGCGCACCCAGGATTTAGATACCGGTGCGGCTCCGATCGCCCTCCCGTTTGTCATCGAGTGGGATGTGCCTGACGGCCTCCATCCCGGTCAGGCCGCGGCCTCGCACCCGAGCGGTGCGAAAGCGTTGCGTCGCGTGGTCGTTGGTGCGCGCAACCCGGAGCACGTTCGCGAGCAGCTCCAGCTGTTGCTGGGGGATTCTGATCTGTATCAGGTCCGCGAGGCCGCCCTGGACGGCGTCGAGGAGGTGGTGCTCGATGCTCCACACTGGGACCTGGTCATCCGTACGCTCGGCCGCGCAGAGACGACGTGAGGAGGACACCGTGGCGGTTAGGACGAAGGTGAAGCTGCTGACCGACCGTGATGTTCCCTGGAGCGAGCTCGTGCCGGGCTTCGAGCTGACTCGCGCGATCACGAACGCGGGCTCGACGCAGCTGGGCGGGGGCTACATGCGGTTCACCGAGGATGCTGAATTTGCCGATTGGACCCTTAGGTACGACGAGGTGCTCTTCGTCCAAACTGGCGAGCTTGCGATCCTGAGCGACGGCGGAATTACCGTGGCGCGCGCCGGCGAGGCAATCCTCATTCCGAACGGAACCAAGGTGACCTACCGCGGCCGCGCCGGCACGGTGGGATTCTTCGTTCTTTGGCCCTTCGACTGGAACAAGAAGAGCGGCGCCGGCGCCTAGGCCCCAACCGGTTTCAGGAGGACTGCCGAAGCGTGCCGGCCGAACTTGACAGCCGTCCGGGGGGTACCGATACTGGGCCCTGTCTGGCGATGGAGTAGGTCGCCTACCGCCGGCGCACTCTCGCCCCGATTCGACGGGAAGAGGGCGGTGGGCAAGGTCTGCACGGGCTTCCGGTGGACCGCTCCGAGAGCAAGCCTTAGGCAGGTACCGATGGGGAGGTCAGCCGATGCTCAGACGGCGATTCCTTGCAGCCAGCCTGGCCGCCTGCGGCGCGCTCTTGATCGCAGCCTGCGGCGGTGGTACTTCGGGCGGAGGTTCAACTGCTCCGATCAAGGTCGGAATCACCGGCCCGTTCACGGGACCTTATGCCGACCCCGGCATTGCGATCCGCAACGCCGGCGAGCTCGCTATCGACGACATCAACAAGGCGGGTGGAATCAACGGGCGCAAGCTCGAGGCGGTCCCGGCGGACGACGCCTGCGATGCGCAGCAGGGCACGCAGGCGGCTGAAAAGCTGCTCACCCAGGGCATCGTCGCCATCGTCGGCGGCTATTGCTCGGGGGCCTCGATCCCGGAGAGCGACATCCTGCACCGCAGCGGCGATCTTCCCTTCATCACCGCGGCGTCGAGCAACCCGAAATTCACCGAACAGGGCTACGACAACGTGTTCCGCATGGTCAGCCGAGACGACGCCGAGGCGCCCGCGGACGTGAGCTTCATGAAGGACTACCTCCACGCGTCCAAGATCGCGATCATGCACGACAACACGACCTACGCCAAGGGCGTGGCCGATTCCGCCAAGCAGGCGGCGACCGGCTCCGGGATGACGGTCACCTACTTCGACGCGATCACGCCTGGCCAGCGGGACTACACCGCAGCCCTGGAGAGGGTCGCGACGACCCATCCGGACGTGCTTTTCTACACCGGCTACTACCCCGAGTTCGGGTTGCTAGCCAAGGAATACGTTTCTCTGGCCCCGTCCTACAAGCTCGACGGAGACTCTGCGACCGTCGACCCTAGCGTGATCAAGGTCGCCGGCAGCGCCCTCGTCAACCCCGGGATCACGTTTACCACCCTGCCCACAACCGAGTTCATCCACAACGCCAAGAACGACGCCCTCAGCAAGGCGTACACGGCCAAGTACGGCGGCGCGCCGGGGGACTACTCGTCGTACGAGTACGACGGCATGATGGCCCTGGCGCAGGCTCTGAAGGACAACGGCGGCAAGACCGCTGCCAAAGACCTCAACTCTGCGCTCCACGCGGTGAACATCGCGGACAGCATCACCGGCCCTGTCAAGTTCGATACCAAAGGCGACCGCAGCTCACCGGAGTACCTGGCGGTTCGCGCCACCGGAAACCCTCCGCAGTTCGCTCCGTTTGCCATTCGCAAAAACGGGACTTGGGGGCCATCCAGCTAGACCAGTTTTCATAAGCCAATGCGATGAGGGGCGCTCCGGCGCCCCTCAATCTTTTCTCCGGAGAGTTGCGCCACCTCGTTCGTAATCTGACTGAGTGGAGCCTAAGGCCGGATTTACTCCGGCCGTCTCTTGGCGTGTCACCTACCAAGCGCCGCCCAGCGTGGCCGAGGAGAGGGGTGGGTCCGCGGGGGGGACATCTGTCCCCTCCGCGAATCGTCTCCGGCGCCCCTCAGTCTTTTTTGCCGAGCTCCACTTGTGTGCCTACCGCCTCGAAGCCTCCGAGGTATGCCCGTTGCACCCTTTCGTCGCGGGCAAGGGTGGCTGCCTCGCCTTGGAGCACGACACGCCCAACCTCGATGACGTAGGCCTTGTCGGCGATGGCCAGCGCCTGGCGCGCGTTCTGCTCCACCAGGAGGACCGCCGTGCCGCGCCCCGCAATCTCACGGACCGTCCTCAAGACGCTTCGGGCCAGGATCGGCGACAGCCCGAGCGACGGTTCGTCGAGCATGAGGACTTTCGGGTCTGACATCAGGGCGCGGCCGATCGCGAGCATCTGCTGCTCACCCCCGGAGAGCGTTCCCGCCAGCTGCATCCGCCGCTCGGCCAGCCTCGGGAACAGCTTGAACACGCCAGCCTTGCGCTCTTTGACCAGCCGGGGTTGTGATCGCACCAGGTACCCGCCCAGGTTGAGATTCTCATCGACGGTCAGGATGTTGAAAATGCGCCTGCCCTCCGGCACGTGGCTCAATCCCATGCCCACGATGACATGCGCCTCCACGCCGAGCAGACTCTTGCCGCCGCATTTGATCGAGCCGCTGCGAGCGCGAAGCAGCCCGGATATGGCCCGCAGCGTCGTGGTCTTGCCGGCGCCGTTGCTACCGAGGATCGCCACGATCTGGCCGGGATCCGCCTCGAGGGAGATCCCCTTGAGAGCCTCGATGTTGCCGTAATAAACGTGGAGGTCGGTGACCTCGAGCAGAGCCATGATCTAGGCCCCCTTCGCCTTCTCGAGGTCCAGGTCGTCCTCCTCGCGGCCGAGGTAGGCCTCGATGACGACCGGGTCTTGCTGGATCTCGGCCGGCTTTCCAGCCGCAATGAGGACGCCGTGGTCGAGCACGGCGATGCGGTCGGAGACGCGCATCACGAGCGACATGTCGTGTTCGATGAGCAGCACGGTGATGTCGAGATCGCGGATCCGGCGGATGATGCCGACGAGCTCGAGCTTTTCGGTGGGATTCATGCCTGCGGCAGGCTCGTCCAAGAGCAGGAGATGCGGATGCGCGGCCAGGGCGCGGGCAATCTCGACCCGGCGCTGGTCGGCGTAGGAAAGCTCGGTCGCCAGGCGGCCCGCCTCGGACTCGAGGCCCACGAACCCGAGCCATCGCCGCGACTCCTGCAGAGTGCGCAGCTCGTCTTTCCTCTCGCCGCGTGTGTGCAGCATCGCCTGCCAGGTCATTGTGTGATGGCGCGGGTAGAGGCCGACCATCACGTTCTCGAAGACCGCCATGTTCTTGAAAAGCCGTATGCCCTGGAAGGTGCGGCCGACGCCCCGAGAGACGATGACGTGCGGACGCAGGCCGACCAGGGAGCGACCGTCGAAGCGGATGGCGCCGCGCTTTGGCCGCTGCACGCCTGTGATGCAGTTGAACACGGTGGTCTTGCCGCCCCCGTTGGGGCCGATGAGGCTGAAGATCTCGCCACGGATCACCTCGAACGAGACGTTGTCCACCGCTCGCAGCCCGCCGAACTGCTGGACCAATCCCTCCACCTCCAGCAGGGCCTCGCCGGGCTTCGGAACCCGATGTCCCGCCGCCGCATGCCGGCGATCTCGCTCCTCTGTCTGCAGCTGGTGCTCTCGCAGGATCCTGGCGGCGACGGCACCGGCCTCCTCTTCCTGGAGGCCGTAGAACGGTTTTGGCTTGCGTCTGATGCGGGGCCACAGGCCCTGGGGTCGCAGCAGCATCATGCCGATCAACAGGACCGCGAAGATCAGCAGCCGTTGGTCCGCGAACTCGCGCAGGGCCTCCGGCAGGGCCACCACCACGAGCGCGCCCAGCAGCACGCCGGGCAGGCTGCCGGTTCCACCCAGCACGATCACGATCAGGATCAGCACCGAGAGCTGGAAGGTGAAGCTGGTCGGGTCGATGGCGCCGATGCGCGTTGCGAAGAAGGCGCCGGCGAGGCCGCCCCACATGCCGCCCATGACGTAAGCGAAGAGCTTGAGCCGAAGTGACGGAACGCCAACCGATTCCGCAGCGAACTCATCCTCACGAATCGCGACCCAGCCTCGTCCCAGCCTCGAATGGTCCAGGTTCCGCGCGAAGATCATCGCGACCGCGAGCAGGGCGAGTCCGACGATGAAGAAGTCCGACTGCGTATTGAGCTCGATACCGAAAAAGTTGGGCCAGGGGATGTTCAAGATGCCGTTTGGGCCACCTGCGTAGTCCCAGTTGTTGAAAGTGATCCGGGTCATCTCGCCGAAACCGAGGGTCACGATCGCGAGGTAGTCGCTGCGCAGGCGGAGTGTGGGGTAGCCGAGGATGGCTCCAGCTGTTCCAGTGAACAGCACGGCCAGCGGCAGCGTGGCAAAAAAGTTCCAGTGCGCCTCGGTCATCAGAAGCGAGCTGGTGTAGGCGCCGATCGCAAAGAAGGCCGCATAGCCGAGGTCGAGCAGCCCGGCGTAGCCAACCACGATGTTCAGGCCAAGCCCGAGCATCGCGTAGGTGGCCACGCTGACCGCAACCGCGGTCACGTAGTCGTCGCCGTTGAGGATCACCGACGCGCCGACGATGGCCAGGACCACGATCACTCGCCCCCAGAACGGCACGCGTTCGAATTGAGCGCGCGTGGCGCTGGAGGCACGGCCCACTCGGCTGTCGGCCAGCCGAGCGATCACATCCGTTCCGCCACGCGCTCGCCGAAGAGGCCGGTCGGCTTGACTATGAGGACGGTGATCAGGACCCCGAAGACGAGCACGTCTTCCCACTTGCCCGAGAGGTATCCGGTGGTATACGCCTCGAGCAGGCCGATCAGCATGCCGCCCGCCATGGCTCCGGGGATGTTGCCGATACCGCCCAGGACGGCGGCGGTGAAAGCCCGCAGGCCGAGCAGGAAGCCCATCGTGAACTGAATCTGGACGTAGTAGATGCCGAGCATCACGCCCGACGCCGCCGCCAGCATGGCGCCAAGGACGAAGGCGAGCCGGATGACCTGGTCCACATTGATCCCCATCAGACGAGCCGCGTCGTGGTCGACCGCCAGAGCCCGCATGGCGGTGCCGAGCGTGGTGCTCTGGATGAAGGCGACCAGGCCTCCCATCAGGAGCAGGCTGATCACGACGAGGCCGATCTGTACATAGGTCAGATGCACCTCGCCGATGAAGATGCCGCTCGAAGGGAGGAGGTTCGGCGGATAGGCCTGGATGGCGCCGCCCCAGATCAGCTGGGCGGAGTTCTGGAGAAATATCGACATGCCGAGTGCCGTGATCAGGATCGCCAGGAGCGACCGTTTCAGGAGCGGCTTGTAGGCGAACTGGAGGATGCCCAGGTTCACAACCGCGGTGCCGAGCATGGGCACGACGAACGCGACGACAAGGGCCAGGTAGATGGGCAGGTGCTCGAGGCCGAAGGAGACGAGCAGGGTCCAGCCGAGGAAGGCGCCCACCATCGAGAGGTCACCTTGGGCGAAGTTGATCAGCCGGAGGATGCCGTAAACGATGGTGTAGCCGAGCGCCACCAGGGCATAGAAGGAGCCGACAGTGAGCCCGATCACCGTGTACTCGAGAAACGGCCCCATCCCTTACGACCTCATTGATTGCTCAAACCAGGTCACTATCGGTATGTCCGGGTATCGTACAGGTGGCCTTCGCGACTGCAAATGGGGAGGGTTATGGACAGGCTTGACTTGGCGGTTCTGGGCGGAGGGGTCGCCGGCCTGACCGCCGCTTATCTCCTTCGGGACCAGGACCTGCACGTGTTCGATTCCGCCCGCCACGTGGGCGGCCGTACGCGCTCGCTCAAGCAGCCCGACGGCATCTGGCTCAACACGGGCGCGCAGTACGTGTCCACCGACCGCGTCAAA
>VBGM01000086.1:0-17851 GCA_005880855.1 Chloroflexota bacterium | reverse complement strand
CCGACACCCGGAGCGAGATCGAGTCGTGCATAGAACGGATCGCCGCGGAACAGGCACGCCGCCGGCCCGCGACTCTTCCTGAGCTCGATGACCAGGCTTTCGACCAGTGGCTCGGTGACGTCTCCCCGGACACCCATCGATTCTTTGACCGCTGGTGCCAGATCATGAACTCAGGCTCCTCGGTTGAGATCTCGCTCTACGGAGCGCTCTGGCTCTGGGGTGACCAGAGGAGCACGCCCTGGACCGACCGGCCCGTTCCGCGCCACGATCGAGGTGACTGCGTATTCGAGGGAGGCACGAATGAATTCACCATGGCGCTGGCGCGCGCGATTGGAGGCCGCGTCTCCTTGGGTTCTCGTGTCGTCTCGGTCAGCGCGGGTGACGGCGGCTACGTGGTTGAAGTCGAAGGCGACAGTGGTCGACGTCGGGTTTGGGCACGACGAGTCGTATCGGCAGTCCCGGCCCCCGTGGCGGCAGCGGTCATCAACGACCTTCCAGACTGGAAGCTGCAGGCGCTCCGCGCCGTCCGTTACGGCCGCTTTCTGGCCACCAACATCGTTGTGAGCCCGAAAGAGTCACCGCCAAGCCGCTATCCGCTTACAAGCGCGCGCTCAGACGTCGTCTACAACCTCGACACCTTCGTGTTCAGGACGCCCGGCGACTTCGATGAGCACGGTGGCTGCTTCCACACCATCGCCGGCGACCCGACCGCGCGCGTAGTTTGGGATGACCCCGACCACACGATCAAGACCGGCACACTCCTGCCGCTGTTCCGCCTCCACCCGGAGTATCGCGAGCGGGTAGTCCGCGTCGAGGTTCAGCGCTGGCCGCTGGGCATGCCGCTGTACAGCATCGGTCGGATGAAGACCTACGATCTTCTCGCTGAGCCGGTGGGAGGAATCCATTTCTGCGGCGATTACAGTTGGGCTTCAAACATGGAGGGGGCCGCGCTTAGCGGTGAGCGGGCGGCGGCTGGGGTGCGGCAAGCGCTCTGCTGAGGCAAGGCTCGTGATCCGGCGTGAGGGGTTGCCGGGGTGAGCAAGAATAGCGCCGTGCAGAAACGCCACTCGGTGCTGGCTGCCGACGGGACACGCGTCGCTGGTGTGCAGTCGCGAATGGAGGAAGAGTTCCTCCTCGAGGCGTTGGGGTGGATGATGAAGTCGCGCCTTTACGACCAGCGCGTGATCGCACTCCAGCGGCAGGGCCAGTTCGGGGTCTACTCCCCGGGAATGGGTCAGGAGGCTTCGATCATCGGCTCCGCCATGGCGGTGGACCCAGCTCGAGATTGGATGGTGCCGCAGTATCGCGAGCTGATGGCGACGGTCCACCACGGTCTTCCGCTCGAGGTCATCTCGGCCCAATACCTCGGCAAGATCGGACCCGCCCGGATCCCTGAGGGCGTCAAGGTGTTGCCCAGCCAAGTCTCGATCGCGGCCCAGCTGCCGCACGCGACCGGTCTTGCGTGGGGGTTGCGCCTCCGGGGTGAAGATGCCGTGGTGCTGACGTATATCGGCGAGGGGGGCTCGTCCGAAGGCGACTTCCACGAAGCCCTCAACCTGGCCGGCGTGACCCAGGCGCCGGTGGTCTTCTTCTTGCAGAACAACCAGTGGGCCATCTCGACCTCTCGGCGCGTCCAGTCAGCGACCCCGAGCTTCTCGCTGCGGGCGGCCGGCTACGGCTTCGAGGGCATCGAGGTGGACGGCAACGATGTGATGGCCGTCTACGATGTCGTGGTCACCGCGGTCGAGCGGGCCAGGGCGGGTGGAGGCCCGACGCTGATCGAGGCGGTGACCTACCGCATGAGCTTCCACAACACCACCGACAACCCCTCGCTGTACCGGGACCCGGCGGAGTACCAGGAAGCCCTCCGCCGCGACCCGATCGAGCGGGTCCAGAAATACCTGGCGGGCCTGGGCCTGTGGGATCAGGGCCGCGAGGCCAACCTGACCGACGAGCTGCGCCACGAGATCGACTCTGCCCTGGAGGCCGCTGTGGCAGCTCCCCTCCCGGGTCCAAGCGACCTCTTCGACAACATCTATGCGCACCCGCCTGAGCGTGTTCTCCGGCAGCGGGCCGAGCTGCTTGACGGGCAGGTCTAAGTGCCGGAGCGCAACATCGTCGAGGCGATCAACAACGCCCTCACCGAGGAGATGGAACGCGACTCTCGCGTGATGGTGCTCGGGCTCGATGTCGGCAAGCTGGGCGGGGTCTTTCGGACGACGACCGGGCTGGTGGAGCGCTTCGGCGGAGCTCGGGTCGTCGACACCCCTCTCGCCGAGGCCAGCATCATCGGCGCGTCACTCGGTCTCGCCCTGGCGGGGATGGTGCCGGTGGCGGAGATACAGTTTCTCGGTTTCAGCGCCCAGGGTTTCCACCAGATCGGACCGCAGCTCGGAAAGTACCGCCAGCGCTCGCGCGGGCGCTACCACTGCCAGGTCACGATCCGGGCCCCGTTCGGCGGAGGGATCCGCAGCCCGGAATTCCATTCGGACGCTGTTGAGGCGCAGTTCGTCCAGACGCCAGGGATCAAGATCGTCATGCCGTCCAACCCATACGACGCGAAAGGCCTGCTCGTGGAGGCGATCCGCGACCCCGACCCGGTGCTTTTCTGCGAGCCAGACAGGCTGTATCGAGTGGGCAGATCCGAGGTGCCGGATGGCGCCTACACCGTGCCGTTTGGGAAGGCGTCTTTGGTCCGCAAGGGGGACCAGATCACGCTGGTGGCCTGGAGCGCCGCCGTGGAGCTTTGCCTGCGAGCGGCGAAGCGACTCGAGGACGAAGGGATATCAGCGTCGGTGCTGGATCTGCGCACTCTCGTGCCCCTCGACCTGGAGACCCTCTGCAGCGAGGTGGCCAGAACCGGCCGCTGCGTGGTCGTGCACGAGGCGCCGCTCTCCGCGGGGTTCGGGGCAGAGGTGTCCGCGACCTTGATGGAGCAGCTCTTCTACGACCTGGACGCGCCTGTCGTCCGAGTGGCCGCGTACGACGTGCCCTTTCCAGCCGCCTCCCTCGAGGACTATTACCTGCCCTCGCTCGAGAGGGTCCTGGCGGCGGTGAGAAAGACCCTGGAGAACTGAGGCGGCGTGAGGGTGCTGGTCGTCGGCGCCGGGCTTGCGGGCCTGGTCGCCGCCACTGAGATGCAATCGGCCGGGCACGAGGTGGTGGTGCTGGAGGCCCGCGACCGCGTCGGGGGTCGAGTCTTCACGTTGCGCGAGGGTTTGCTGGATGGCCAGTTCGCGGACGTTGGCGCCGAGATCATCTACCACGGACAGAACAACATCGCCGGCCTCTGTGAAAAGTACGACCTGGAGCTCACGGAAGATTTCAGTCTCGGGACCGACGTCCCCGACCTGATCTTCGGCGGCCGGCGTCTCGAACGCGAAGCGGCGGCTGAGCTCGTCGGGGAGCTGCGAGTTGCAATCCACCGTACTCGCCCCGGTCACTACGAGTCGGTGGCGCAGTGGCTCCGGCGCGCGCGGGTCTCCCAGCCCGCGGAATTGCTCCTGGCCGCAATCGCGCAATCCACACCCGCCTCTCCGCTCCGGCTTGCTGATGCTCAGGAGCTGAACGTCGAGCTCTCCTGGGGCGAGGGTTACCGGAAGATCAAGGGCGGCAATGACACGCTGCCGCGAGCCATGGCGAGCAAAGTCGACGTGCATCTCAACCAGGCTGTGCGAGTCGTCGCATGGGGCCCGACCGGGGTGACCGTCGAGTCTGACCATGAAACGTTTCACGGCGATCGCGTCGTGGTCACCGTGCCGGGGCCGCTCGTGTCGGAGCTGGGCTTCGCCCCCGTCTTGCCCGTTGAGAAGGTGAGGGCGCTCTTGCAGCTGCGGTATGGCAATGCGACCAGGATTGTTGTGCAGTACTCGGAGCGCGACCTCATCAAGAAAGCCATCGGTTCGGGCTGCTTTACTGATCGGATGCCGGGCTTTGTGATGGAGCAGTCCGTCCACCAGGCTGGCGAAAAGATCGTTGTCTCCGGCCTGGCCGCGGGTGATGCGGAGCCGTCAGGGTGCACAGACGAGGAGGTGCTGGACCAGGTCGACGCCACGATGAGCTCGGTCGCCGGACAGCCGATCAAGCGCCTCTTCGGGTTCGTGAAGAGCTGGACCCGCGACCCCTGGTCGCGCGCGGTGGTCCGAGCCCCGATCGGCGACCAGCGGGATTCAGTGCTGCCGCTGATCGCCGCCCCGCTGGGTGGGAGGTTGTTCTTCGCCGGTGAGCACACCGACAACCGCGTGGGGCCCGGCGGCATGGAAGGTGCGATCAAGTCGGGCTACCGCGTCGCGCGCGAAGTCATGGCGGAGGTGTAGAGGGTGGGCGCTGGCATGGAAGATCGGGAGTTCCTGATGATCCCCGGCCCGGTGTCCGTCGACGATGAAATCCTGGAGGCGCTTGCGCGACCCGTGCGCGCGCACTACGGGGACGGCTGGACCCGACTCTACAAACACGCTGCGTCGAGCATGCGCGATGTGTTCAAGACCGAAGGCGAGGTTCATCTGGTCTTCGGATCGGGCATGGCCGGAGTCGAGATGTGCATCGCCAGCGTCCTCGCGCCCGGCGACGAGGTCTTGATCCCCAGCAACGGGCTCTTCGGCGACCGCATGGTCGAGGTCGCGACCGCCAACCGACTCCATGTGCATACCTTTCGCCCAGGCCTCGCTGAGGCGATCACTGCCGCACAAGTGAGAGCAGCGCTCGCAGCGCATCCCGGCGTTCGGGCCGTGTGCATCGTCCACCACGAAACCTCGGTCGGCATCCTCAACGAGGTGGAGGGGATGTGCCGTGCCGCGCGCGAGCATGGAGCACTGGCGATAGTCGACGGCATCTCGTCCATCGCGGGGGTGCCCTTCGAGATGGACGCCTGGGGCGCGGATCTATGCGTGACGGTCGCCAACAAATGTATTGGCGGAGCAATCGGTGTCGCGCCGGTCGCCGCCGGTCCCCGCGCCCTGGCGGCCCTTGAAGACGGCCGTCCCAAAGCGGCCGGTTGGTACTTGAACCTGGCCACCTGGCGGCGCTACACCGAGCTGTGGGGCGGATGGCACCCGCACCCGACGACGATGCCAACCAATGTCATCGAGGCTTTCGACCTCGCCCTCGTCCGGCTGCTGGAGGAGGGCGTGGAAAACCGGTGGCGGCGCCTGGCGGGCGCGCGCGACCGAGTTCGCGATGGTCTCCAGGAGCTCGGGTTTGAGATGCTCGCGCCCGCCGGCGTCGCCTCACCGGTGACAACCGCCTCTTATGGACTACCGGGCATGGATGTGAGCGACTACCTCGAATGGCTGCTGACGAATCACCACATCCGCATCGGGGGCGGGCTTGGCGAGCTCAGAGGCCGGATCTTTCGCGTCGGCCACATGGGCCGGGCCGCCGAGCCGGAGGCGATCGACCGCTACTTGCGCGCTACGGCGGACTACATCGAACAGTCGGGGCTCCCCGGCGCCCTAGGGCAGCGATGACCGCGCCTTAGCTACAGCCTGATGGTGGCGGGCGACCACTCCTCGATCCCGCGCTGCACGTCGTTGAGGAACCGAGACGCCGCCAGCCCGTCGATGATCCGGTGGTCGAAGGACATCGTGAGATTCATCATCCGCCGGATCACGATCGAATCGTCGACGACGACGGGGCGCTTCTTGATGGCTTCGGTGCTGAGGATCGCGGCCTGCGGTTGGTTGATGATCGACTGACCGGCGACCGATCCAAGGGCTCCTGTGTTGTTGAGCGTGAAGGTTCCGCCCTTGACGTCTTCGGGACGGAGCGACTTGCTGCGGGCGCGCGTGGCGAGGTCGTTGACGGCATGGGCGAGGTCGTCGAATCCCTTCTTGTCCGCGTCCTTGATCACCGGGACGATGAGGGTGTCGGGCAGCGCGACTGCAACGCCCATGTTGATGTAGCGCTTCAGGACGATGCCCTCATCCGTCCAGGTCGAATTGAGATAGGGGTTGTCCAGCAGCGCGGCGCAGACGATCTGGATGAAGAACGGCACATACGAAAGCGCGAACCCATGACTGGCTTGGAACGCCTCCCGGTGTGCATCGCGGTACTCGACGAGGCGAGTCGCATCCACCTCCCGCAAAGACCAGGCATGCGGCGAGGTGTTCACGCTGCGGACCATGTGCTCGGCGATCTGGCGGCGCACAGCAGAGATGCGAACGAGCTCCTCCCTCGCGCCCGACCTGGCGGTGCGAGCGGGGTCGGTACCACCGGTGGCATCCTCTGTCCCGGCGGCGCGCTGGACCGACAGGTGAGAAATGACGTCGTCGCGCGTGAGCCGGCCGCCCGCGCCTGTGCCAATGATGTTTGAGATCTCGATTCCGTTCCTCTCCGCGAGACGCCGAACGGCGGGGCTCACCTTCAGTCCTTGGGTCATGGCCGGTGCGCGCCTGACCTGGTTTGGCGCCGGCGGAGATTCTGCCGGGATCACGCCACCCGGCCTGGTTGATTCGGTCGGGGTAGTTGCCGCCCCCTCCACCTCGAGCTCGGCGAGCGCGGCGCCGATCGCCACCGTCTGACCCTCCCTGACCTGGATGCGCACGAGCCGCCCTTCGAACGGCGACGGGATCTCGGCGTTGACCTTGTCAGTGACCACTTCCACGATCGGCTCGTCTCGGCGAACGGTGTCGCCCTCTGCCTTGAGCCAGCGTTCGACGGTGCCCTCGGTGACCGACTCACCGAGCTGCGGCATCTTCAGCGTGGTCAAACCCATCAGGCGGTTTCCTGCTCAGGATTGTACTTACGCCTGTTCTACGATTCGGTGGCGCCGACCGCACACATGCATGGGAGGGGCGAATGGCTCGTCGATTCCGATTCGGTATCTGCACCGACCAGAACATGACCTGGGAGAAAAACGTCGAGCGCTGGCAGTGGTTCGAGCGGCTTGGCTTCGAGAGCGCCTGGGTATGCGATCACCTCGTCCAGCCCAGCCGTCCGCAGGGACCTTACCTCGAGGCGTGGACCTTGCTCGCGGGCCTCGCGGCACGGACCGAAAAAATCCGGATCGGGGTGCTCGTGACGTCCAATACGTTCCGCCACCCGTCTGTCCTGGCCAGGATGGCGGTCACCGTGGATCACATCTCCAACGGGCGGTTGGAGATTGGGCTCGGCGCCGGCTGGTACGAACCTGAGCACACCATGTTTGGAATCCCGTTTCCGGAGACCAAGGAGCTGGTCGCCCGCTTCCGTGAGGCGGTCCAGGTGGTGGATCTCATCACCCGGGAGGACACGAGCTCCTTCGCGGGCGAGTACTACGAGCTGAAGAACGCGCAATCGCGGCCGCACAGCGTCCAGAAGCCGCGTCCCCCGCTTGTGATCGGCGCGTTCGGGCCGCGGATGCTCAAGATCGTCGCCACGTACGCGGATACCTGGAATGCGTTCGGGACGCCAAAGGAGATGCGCGAACGCAACCAGATGCTCGATGACTATTGCCGCGAGATCGGGCGTGACCCCGAGACGCTGGACCGCTCAATTTATTACTGGGTGAGCAAGTCAGACGCAGATCCGTGGGCGTCCAAGCAGGCTTTCTACGACGGGATCGGGCCTTACATCGAGGCGGGCGTCAACCAGTTCATCCTCGACCAGCCGCGCGACGATCAGATCCACATGCTCGAGTGGGTGGCCGCCGAGGTGCTTCCGCGATATGCGCGCGAGGCGCCCCGAAAGGTCGAGGCCGCGGCCGCCGCGCAGATCGACACATCGATCTGGAAGGCGCCGCAGGACCACATGTGAGGTGAGCGGCTCACTGTGAAGCCGCTGCCCGTCTCCTGACCAGAAGGCGAGGCGCCAAAGACCCGACCACGGCCATCAGAATCCCACCGGCGACAGGCGGCCAGAAGGCCATCTCGACCTGCCCGGTGATGTCGACCAGCGCGCCCGCGGAGATTGGCCCGGCAAACGCCAGCGTGTAGCCGGCCGTGAACATGACCGCTGAGAATCCGGCCGCCTCGCTCTCACTGCTCGCGAGCAGGGACGGCAGTGCGACAGACCCGACGAAAGCGGCGCCCGCGCCGAGTCCGACCATGAAAGCCAACGGCCAGGCGAACTCGGTCAGGCCAAGCAGAAGGCCCAATGAGCCGGCCGCGGCCAGCAGGCCGGCGGTGACGTAGAAGCCGGTCGAGAGCGCGTACTGCCACCGGAAAAGAGCGAGGGCCAGCAGCAGGAGGATGGGGAAGAGGTTCAGGAAGAGGAGGGTCGTCGCCAGGTAGGCGGGACCGCGGTCCTTGACCAAGAACGGTAGCCACGTGGCGACTGTGTAGTAGACGAGGTTCTGAAATGTGAACAGGGCAGCCACTTGCCAGGCCCGTGGGTCTCTGGCGATTGCACCCGGGTTGATCTGAGGCGCGGCCGAGCTGTCGGGCGGAGTAAGGAGGGTCCACAGCACGACGCCCACGCCCGCGACAGCGGCCCAGACGAGAAACGTGCCGCGCCACCCAATCGCTCCTGACAGGTATGGCGAGAGCGATCCGCCAAGCACGCTTCCCATCAGCAGACCGTTGGCGTAGAGATTGCCGGCGCGCGCGATCCCGTTAGGAAACCAGCGCCGGATGAGCACCGCGAGGGGAGGCTGCGCGAGGGAGATCGAAAGCGTGAGCAAGGCGCTTCCTGCAAAGACCCAGAACACGGCAGGCGGGAGGGTGAGCGAGAACGTGAAGATTGCGAGGCCGATACCGCAAACAGAAACAAGACGCCGCGCGCCGTATCGGGTGGCGAGCAGAGCGCCGGGGATCGAGGCGACGCCCAGCATCAAGACCGCCAGTGAGGTGATGGAACCTGTCGCGGAGAAGCTGAGGCCGAGCTCGGAGCGGATCGCCGGCAGCGAAGGCGGGATCGCGAACAGGATCACGCGCAGGTTGAAGCCCGTGAGCCAAACCAGTCCGAGCTGGATGATGGTCCGCCGCAAGTCGCGTCAGATCGTAGGGACTCCGAGTCGGTCGCTGAACGTCGGTCTGCTAGGTTGACATCGCTACGGAACGCGTCGGGACGGCGATCATCGGCGGCGGCATCGTCGGCTGTGCGGTCGCCTATTACATGGCCCGAGAGGGGGAGGCTGACGTTCTCCTGCTCGAGGCAGATCAGCTCGGCAGCGGCTCGACGGGTGGCTCTTTCGGGGGCGTCCGGCAGCAGTTCAGCACCCCGCTCGAGATCGAGTTCTCACGCCGCGGGCTCGAGTTCTGGCGCACCGCATCTCGCGTATTTGATTCGCCGCTGACCTGGCACGAGAACGGCTATCTATTCATGACCGGTCAGCCAGACATCATGGCCAAGCTCGCCGACGCGGCCGTACTGCAGAAGAGCATGGGGCTGACGAAAGTTGATGTCGTCGACCCGGAACAGATCCGCGAGCTGGTGCCATGGATAGGGACGCAGGGTCTCCTCGGTGGCACATACACGCCGCACGACGGGAGGGTGACGCCGACCGAAGGCGTTGCCGTTCTCATGCGCGCGGCGCGCTCAAGCGGCGTCCGTTATCGCGAGCACTGGGAGGTCAGCTCGCTCGAGCGCGCCGGTGCAGTGTGGCGCCTCACCGGGCCAGACGTGGTGGAAGCCGAGCGGGTGGTGGTGTGCACAGGCTACTGGAGCTCCGACTTCATGCGCCCCTTCGGGCTGGAGCTGACGATCAGGCCTCAGCCGCTGTTCAGCGCCATCACCGCGCCGGCGCTCGTGGGGGAGCGCGTCCCGCTCACGATCGACCTCGACACCGGCCTGCTGGTCGAGAGAGAGGGCGCGGGACTGGTGATCGCGATCCTGTTCGAGGAGAATCCGCCCGGCTACGGTCACTCCCAGATGCTGGAGGAGTTCGGCGAGCTGGCCAGGGTACGCGCCCCTTCGCTAGCCGATGTGCAGGTCGCGCGCCATGTAGTCGCGAACGTGGACATGGGCGGCGACGGCCATCCCTACGTCGGCCTTGTCGAGGATGGCCTCTGGATGGTCGCCGGCTTTGGCGGCCACGGCGCCATGCATGGTCCGCCAGTGGCGGAGCTGCTGGCGAAGGTCATCGCCGGCCGGCCAGATCCGATGGTGGACCTGGGGCCGCTCAGCCCCTGGCGGAGACCAGGCGCCGCGACCGAATGGATGGTGGCCGCCAAGAAAGGCTGAGCATCATGTCTCGCCGGTCTCGTAGTAGACATGCGTCGGCTCGATCCTGAAGATGGCCCTTCGCTCTCCCTCGAAAAACCACGGGTACCGGTCGACCTTCATGTACCGCCGGCTGAGCGAGTTCATGTGCTCCTGCCACCCATCTTCCGACCACGACACCACCCGCCCGGTGATCGCCAGGTAGCGGTAGGGATTCCGGGGATCGACGATCGAGATCGCGACTGAGGGGCGCTCGCGCATGTTGGCCGCCTTGACGCGGTCGAGGCGCACATTCACCAGGACTGTGTTGGCGTCGTGGTCGACCCACAGAGGAGTCACATGCGGTGTGCCGTCGGCGCGGACCGTCGCCAGGTGTCCAAGCGCGTCCGTCTCCAGTAGGTCCATGAGCGCGGCGGGAACTTGAGCTGCCGACATGGCTGAAGCCTAGCCGGAGCTCCGATGCCCCACCTGGGCTGCTCATACTTTTGTGCTGTCTTGCCGCATGAAGAGATGCGTCCGCCTGTCCCACCCGAGCAGTTGAGGCTGGGCCTGATCCTGCCCACCTGGACCACGACCGACCTGCATTGGCCGCAGATCCTGGACATCGCGAGCACCGCCGCGCAGGTTGGCTTCGACGCTCTCTACGTCGCCGATCATCTGCTGCTGCCAAGCAACAACGCCGAGCTGAAGCGTCGAGCGGGAGTCGACTTTCCAGACGACCCCGAGGTCGAGCTGGAAGGCTACATGGAGTGCTTCTCGGTGCTGGCAGCCCTAGCGGTCGCCATCCCGAACGTTGCCATCGGCTCTCTCGTCGCCAGCACCGGCTACCGCAATCCGGGGCTGATGGCGAAGATGGCGGTGACCATCGACGACATCAGCGGCGGCCGCCTGGTGCTCGGCCTCGGCGCCGGGGACTCGGAGGGCGAGCACCTCACCTTCGGATTCCCGCACGAGCAGCGTGTGGGCCGGTTCGAGGAGGCGCTTCGGATCACACGGGACCTCTTCAGCAAGGACACGCTGGACTTCGATGGCGCCCACCATCGGCTCCGCGGGGCACGCCTCCTGCCGGTGGCATCGAGGAAGGGCGGACCGCCGATCCTGATCGGAACGCTGAACCCCCGCCCGCGAATGCGCCGGCTCGTCGCCC
The DNA here is from genome assembly GCA_005880855.1 of Chloroflexota bacterium. Classification (GTDB taxonomy): domain Bacteria; phylum Chloroflexota; class Dormibacteria; order Dormibacterales; family Dormibacteraceae; genus UBA10449. The sequence goes on along the minus strand of VBGM01000086.1, from coordinate 6,627 downwards.
AGTACGCGGACATCTGGAATGGCTGGTTCGGCTACACGGATGCCAGCCCGGAGTCGGCGGCCGAGCAGCTTCGGATCATCGATGCCGCCTGCCGCGAGCATGGGCGCGATCCCAACACCCTGGTGGCGACGACTGCCGTGCGCGGGGCCATGCCCGGGTCGGGTTACGTCCCCAGGCCGGACGAGCGACCGCTTGCGGGCCTGCCTCGCGAGATGGCCGAAACCCTGCGCGGCCATGCCCGGTTGGGCGTCGCCGAGGTGCAGGTGGCGTTGACGATGGGCGGTCCCGAAGGCGTTAGAGCATTCGAGCCCGTGATCGCCGAGCTGCGGTCGAGCTAGGCCGCGGCGAATCAGTCGACCGGGAACTCGACCCCCTGCGCCAGCGGCAGCTCTGACCCGTAATTGATCGTGTTCGTCTGCCTGCGCATGTAGCCCTTCCACGCGTCCGAGCCGGCCTGACGCCCGCCGCCCGTCGCCTTCTCACCGCCGAACGCGCCGCCTATCTCGGCCCCCGAGGTGCCGACGTTTACGTTCGCGATGCCGCAATCGGAGCCGACCGCGGAGAGCCACCGTTCCGCCGCCGCGAGGTTGGTGGTGAAGAGGCCGCTGCTCAGGCCCTGGGGGACCGAGTTGTTGAGCTCGATGGCCTCGTCCAGCGTGTCCACCTCGAATACGTGAAGGATGGGCGCGAAGATCTCCTCTTTGACGATCGGCATGTCCTTGGTCGATCGCACGATCGCCGGCTCGACGAAATAGCCGGCCCGGTCCGCCAACACCCTGCCGCCGTACACGAGCTTGCCGCCTTGCCGCTGTATCTCCGCGAGGCCCTCCTTGTAGTCGTTCACCGCCTCACTGGAAATGACGGGGCCCATCAAGGTCCCCTCCTCGAGGGGGTCGCCGATCTTGACTGTCCGGTACGCCGCCACGAGCTGGTCCAGAAAATGGGCGGCGATGCCTCGCTGCAGAATCAGGCGGCGTGTGGTCGTGCAGCGCTGGCCCGCGGTGCCCACGGTCCCAAAGGCGACCGCACGAAGTGCAAGCCTCAGGTCGGCGTCGTCGAGGACAATGGCCGCGTTGTTGCCGCCGAGCTCGAGAATCGCCCGAGCCGAGCGCTTGGCGACCGCCGCCGAAACGCGCTCCCCGAGGGCGCACGAGCCGGTGGCCTGGATGAGCGCCACCCGGTCATCAGCCAAGAGTGCTTCGCCGACCGCGCCGCCCCGGCCGATGATGAGGCTGAAGACCTTCTCAGCTTCTGTGCCTTCGGTCACGTGGTGGAAGATCTGCTGGGCCGCGATCGAGATCAGGGGTGTGTGGCTCGAAGGCTTCCACACGATCGTGTCGCCGCACACCAGTGCGATCGCCCAACCCCACCCGGGAACGGCGACCGGGAAGTTGAACGCGGAGATGATTCCCACGACTCCCAGCGGATGCCACTGCTCGGCCAGGCGGTGATCGCGGCGCTCGGACGCGATCTCCTTTCCAAACAGCTGTCTTGACTGTCCGACGGCGAGGTCACAGATGTCGATGACCTCTTGAACCTCGCCGCGGGCCTCGCTCAAGACCTTGCCGTTCTCGAGACTGATCAGGCGGGCGAGGTCCTCTTTGCGCTTGCGGAAGCCGTCGCCCAGGCGCCGCACGACCTCGCCGCGCTGGGGAGCCGGCACCAACCGCCACCGCTTGAACGCCTCCTGGGCTTCGGCCACTGCAAGTTTGCAGTCGTCCTCACCCGCGGTCAAAACGTGGGCGAGGACCTCTCCAGTGGACGGGTCGCGCGTCTCGATCGGCGCGCCCGAAGGCGTGGCCTTGAACCTCCCCCCGTAGGCGACGCCCGATGAGGTGCCTCCGACCGGAATGTCGAACGCCCCCAGTATCCCTTCGACTTTCGCTCTTCTACCGGTGGCTACTTTGATGCTCACGTGATCTCCCCATGTCCTGAAATGTCAGGCGACCTCTCGCCAGCGGCAATCGATGTTCGCAGGCGGCTCCGTCGCCACCGAATTCGATGACAAGAACATAGACGAAGCGCGGCTGTGCAACGCCCAGCCACCGTCCAGAGGCGGCGCTGTCTATCTGCATCCTTGATCGAGGGTCCTGGAGCCGTTTCCACCGCTCACAGAACGCGATCGACCGCGGTTGCGGTCAGGCCTTGGGCTGGCTGAACCGAATCATGTTGCCGGACGGGTCGCGGAACGCGCAGTCTCTTACGCCGTATGCCTGATCCATGGGCTCCTGCAGCACCTCGCCACCTCCGGCCCGGATGTGTTCGAAGGTCGCATCGCAATCCAGGGTGCTGAAGTTGACGCCACGCAGGAATCCCTTGGCGAGCATCTCCTTCATGACGTGGCGGTCGGCCGGGGATGCGTTCGGGTCGGCAAGCGGCGGCTCGAGGACGATGTTGACGTCAGGCTGGGCCTTGGGCCCGACAGTGGTCCAGCGCATGCCCTCGTACTTGACGTCGGCCCTCACCTCGAGCCCTAGGAGATCTCGGTAGAAGGCGAGCGCCTCGTCGTGGTCGTGGACGGCGATGAAGCAGTTGTTGAGTTTCAGGTTGTTCAGGCGACCACCCTAGGAGAGTTTCGACGCCACCGCTTCTTCATTTCTGATCGGTTTTGTCATCACCATGATGATGCAGGGTGGGATGAATTCGACTGGCGAGTGGCTGCGCGCCCGATAGGCGCTCGGTGACTCGCCGACCAGCTCGGTGAAGCGCGAGCTGAAAGAGCCCAGCGACGTACACCCGACCGCGAAGCACACATCGGTGACGGACATGTCGCCGCGCCTGAGTAGGGCTTTGGCCCGCTCGATCCTGCGAGTCATGAGGTAGCTGTACGGGCTCTCGTCAAACGCAGCCTTGAAGCTGCGCGAGAAATGGCCGGTCGACATCGCGGCCGACTGCGCAAGGGCCGGCACATCGAGCGGCCGGTCAAACTCGCGATCCATGCGGTCCTTGGCCTTGCGCAGCCTTACGAGGTCGCCGATATACATGGAAACCGCATCAATGGTACGGAAAGCTGAGGGGGCTGCTCCCGCACACCGTCCTGCCGATGCAATCGATCAGGTTTGAAGAAGCCGCCGTCGCGGCGGGCACCCTAGCATGAGGTCATTCCCATCAATATTCGTAACCGAGGAGACCCAATGAAGGCCAAGCAGAAGCCCGCCAAGAGCACCTCCGCGAAGAAGAAGAGGTACGAGGGATTCACTGACGAGGAAAAAGCCGCGATGATGGACCGCGTCCAGGAGCAGAAGATCGCCGCGCGCAAGGCCGACGGGGAAAGCGTCGCGCTCGCGAAGATCGCCGAGCTGCCGGAGCCGGATCGCGCCATAGCCAAGCGGCTCCATGCCATCATCAAAGGCAGCGCGCCGGCCCTCTCGCCGACAACCTGGTACGGGATGCCCGCGTATACCAACAAGGACGGCAAGGTCGTCTGCTTTTTCCAGAGCGCGCAGAAGTTCAAGACGAGGTATGCGACGTTCGGTTTCAGCGACCAGGCGAACCTTGACGAAGGCGGCCTGTGGCCAGTCGCCTTTGCGTTGCACAAGTTGACTGCCGCCGAAGAGGCAAGGATCACCGCGCTCGTGAAGAAAGCGGTGAGCTGAGGCTGCATCGCTTGACCGGAATGTGAAGCATGGATTCGGAGAGCGAACTGGGCGACGTCGTGACTGGCTTCGTGGCTCAGCTCACCGGTCGCCCGCACGACGAGCTGCCGTCGGCCGAAGCCTCTGGGGACGACTGGCTGGCGGTTCTTCGTCAGTGGCTCGCCACACATGCCTGCGGACTTGTCTCCATCGCCAACCCACAGAAGTTCAGCTGGCCGGGTCACTGGATCGGCGTCGTCGACTCACCGCATGAAGGCGGAGATCGCGTCGCGGTCCTGCTGTTCGGCACTCCATCAGCTGTCATTGCGAGTCCTGCGGCGCCGGCCCTCGTAGGCAAGTCGGTCGAAGAGCTGCGCTTTCGCGAGGGGCTTCTTCTGGTTCCCTTCCAGCCTTTCGCGCAGCCGGCCGCGAACTCTGCTCGCACGGTGGGCGAGGTCGTTGGTATCCATGTCAGCGAGGTCAAGACAGGACCGATGAAGGCTCTCGCTGCGGCGACCGCTGTCAAGGGCAAGGGACTCTTGGGAGATCGATATGCGACCAAGGCCGGCACCTTCACGCCACGGTCCCCGCGGCTGCGCGGCTATGACGTGACGCTCATCGAATCCGAGGTGCTCGATCAACTCACGCTCGCAGACGGCTCCCAACTCGCCGGTGCCGAGTCTCGACGGAACCTGGTGACTCGGGGAGTCGACCTCAACGCGCTGGTCGGTCGGGAGTTCACCATCGGACGAGTTCGCGCGTTCGGTCAGCGCCTTTGCGAGCCATGTGTGCATCTCGAGCGACTGACGCGGCCAGGCGTGGTCGCGGGGCTGGTGCACCGGGGCGGACTGCGGGCCGACATACTGACGGACGGGGAGATTCGTCTCGGGGACAAGATCGAAGCTGGAGTGATCCAACCCTTATAGGGGCCAATGGCCCCCAAGGATGGATATGCAATGCTCCGGTTGCATTTCCAGTGTGGCCGCAGTAAGATGCAACCATGAAGTTGCATAACGCCACCGACCGCATCGAAAAAGAGATCGTTCTGCGCGCACCCCAGTCACGTGTCTGGCGTGCGCTTGCCAACGCCGAGGAGTTCGGCGCCTGGTTCGGCATGAAGCTGGAAGGTGATTTCGCACCAGGCGGGAGTGTCCACGGCCAGATCACGCTGCCCGACCATGGACAGGTGACCATCGAGATCGCCATCGAGAGGATGGATCCCGAGACCCGGATGTCATACCGCTGGCATCCCTACGCGGTCGAATCCGGCGTTGACTACTCGAGCGAACCCACCACGCTGGTCGAATTCCAACTCGAGGAAGTCGCGGAAGGCACCCGGCTCAGGGTCGTCGAGTCAGGCTTCGATCGCATTCCGGCGGCGCGGCGTGCCGAAGCGCTTCGGATGAACGACGCAGGCTGGGCTGAGCAGCTCGAGAACATCGCGCGGCATGTCGCTTCATAGCACCGGCTGGCGCGAGGTTTCCCGCACTGCGCCGATGTTTGCTGCCCTCGGCGACGAGACGCGCCTGGCTCTGGTGGCGCGACTGAGCTCCGAGGGCCCGCTCTCGATTACCCGGCTAACCGCCGGATCTCCTGTCTCGCGACAGGCGATCACCAAGCATTTGAAAGTGCTCGCCACGGCTGGGCTCGTCTCGGGTGTCCGGCGTGGGCGCGAGCGCATCTGGGAGCTAGAGCCTGAACAGATGGAAGCGGCCCGAGCCTATCTGCAGCACGTCTCGAAGCGATGGGACGAAGCGCTCGGCCGCCTGAAGCAATTCGTCGAGGACTGAAGGAAAAGCAAACATGCTCTTGAGTGACAAGGTCGCTGCGGCGTCGCGTGAGCGGACGAGCGCCGGGACAGCCGCGACAACAGCCGCGCTGATGGCGACGCTCGGGCTCGCGGCAATATCCTGGGTCGTCGCGCTGCGGCAGATGAACGGGATGGATATGGGCGTTGCGACGCCGCTCGGTCCATTCGCGTTTTTTGTCGCCTTGTGGGTGTCGATGATGGCGGCGATGATGCTGCCGGGCGCGGCCCCGGCAGTCCTGAGACGCGCTCAGGCCGGCGGTGTGCGCGCCGTGCCGCTGTTCATCGGGTCGTACCTTGCCATCTGGACGCTCGTGGGCGTCGCCGTGTACGCGTTGTACAGGCCGCACGGCCTATTCGCCGCGGGCGCGGTTGTGATCGCGGCAGGTCTGTACGAGCTCACGCCGCTCAAGCAGCACTTTCGCCGGCGGTGCCGCGACAGCGCGCGCTCGGGATTCGAGTACGGGCTGTGCTGCGTCGGCTCGAGCATCGGACTGATGCTGATGCTGGTGGCGCTCAGCGTCATGAGCGCCACGTGGATGTCGGTGATCGCCGTCCTCGTCATCGCTCAGAAGCTGCTGCCCGCGAAAGCGGCCGTAGATGTGCCGCTGGCGCTGGCGATCGTCGGTCTTGGCATCCTGATCGTCATCGCGCCCTCGTCGGTTCCCGGACTCACGCCAACGATGGCAGAAGCCATCGGTGGCCAGTTGTAACCACACAAAGGAAAAAACAATGACCAATCACAAGACCGGAACGCGTGAAGAGTGGGCTGCCGCCCGGCTGGAGCTGCTCAAGGCTGAGAAGGCGCTGACGCGGCGTGGCGACGAGCTGGCGCGGATGCGGCAGGAGCTGCCCTGGGTACGAATCGAAAAGGAGTATCGCTTCGAAACCGACGAGGGTCAAGCATCCCTCGCTGACCTTTTCAGAGGACGCTCACAGCTCCTCATCTATCACTTCATGTTCGGGCCCGAGTACACGGCGGGGTGCCCGTCCTGCTCGGCGATCGCAGACGGCTTCAACGGCTCCGTCGTCCACCTCGCGAATCACGACGTCAGGCTCTTTGCGGTGTCGCGGGCTCCGCTCGCGAAGCTGCAGGCGTACAAACAGCGGATGGGTTGGAGCTTCCCCTGGGCGTCTTCGTTCGGCGGCGACTTCAACTACGACTTCCATGTGTCGCACAGCGATGAGGAGTGGCGGTCGGGTGCCGTCGAGTACAACTTCCGCGCCGTTGACCTCCGGATGCCA
>VBGM01000085.1:15912-18951 GCA_005880855.1 Chloroflexota bacterium | reverse complement strand
CGGGCGTGAAGATGCGCACACGCGCCGCGGAATCCGGATGCGACGGCGCCAACACGAAAGTCGTCTCCGAGAAGTTCATCTCGCGGGCGATGCGCTGCATGACGTCATCGGCGATGTCGCCGGCGTCGAGCACAACCGCTAGCTGGTTGCCGGCAAGCGCTTTGTCGGTGAAGACGTCGACGATGTGGATCGGGTAGCTCATGTTCTCCTCTAACCGTTGTTCGGCCTCCTCCCTTTCATGAGGCCAGCGCTGATATCGCCGCCGCGAGGCCGAGGCTCGCAATGGCAACGCCGCTCAGGGTGCCCATTCCGCGAATGATGCGTGGAGTGATGCGAGCGCGGAGCCCAGCCGCAGCGCCCGCCAGCACGGACCACCAGGCGGCCGACCCGAGCAGGACGCCGGCGACAAGCAGCGCCGCCCGCAGGTAGCCGCTGCCGGCGCCGGTGCCCAGCGTGGCCGCCAGCGCTGCAAACGAGAGGATGGTCGCGGGGTTGGTGATGGTCAGCCCGAGCGTGGAAAGATACGCCCAGACCAGACGGTTGCCGTTGGTAACCGGCGTTTCGAGGTTCTTCGGTCTTTCCAGTGCGATGCGCACGCCCAGCACGATCAACAGCGCACCGCCGGCCAGCGCCAGCACCTTGCGCTCTCCGCTGAGCAATGACGTGATCGCGGTGATGCCAAACGCGGCCAACGCTGCATAGAAACCGTCCGCGGTGGCGACGCCGAGGCCGGAGACCAGGCCGAAAAACCAGCCACGGACGAGGGTCCGCCTAAGGCAGAGGAAGAAGATCGGGCCGGGCGCCGCAGCCACCGCAAAGCCGAGGACGAATCCTCTGAGCAGCAGGCTGGACACCCGGTCCTCTCATGTGCGCGCCCATTGTATTAAGCGAAGAAGGGCACCGATTCGCCGGTTTCGACGTGCTTCTTCAGCCGGCCGACGACCCTCCCCCACGTGTAGTTGACCGACGCCAGCTCCGCCGGCGGCACCGACTCCGGCCATCCCGCGTGGCTGAACCTCACCTCTTGCCCGCCATCCTTGGCGGGCACGATCTCCCAGGTGATCGACGTGCCTTCCCAGCCGGGGAAGCCGCCGGGGCTCGACCACCGCACCAGCTTGCCGGGCTCGAGCTTGTCGACCTTCAGCGCGAGCTTCGGGCCGCCGAAACCGAACGTGGCGGTCGACCCGACCTTCGGCTCCGCGTTGCTGTCCCTGGTCCAGAAGCTGGCCAGCCCCTTCCCCGTCGAGATTGCCTCATAGATCCTGCCCGGGTTCCCCTCGATGGTCACGGTGTGCATCAACGGTCCAGCCATGATTCCCTCCTGAAGACTTGACTTAATTAAGCTGCATCTTAAGATACTGGGCGTGGTTACACAAGCCGCCATCCGAGCCGCTCCAAGCGACCCCTTGCTTGCGCTGTCGAACCCGAGGCGCCGTGAGATCCTGCGGCTGATCTGGAGCGAAGAGCGGTCGGCGGGCGACATCGCGCGCGCTTTCGACGTCAGCTGGCCCGCCATCTCTCAGAACCTGCGCGTGCTCAAGGAGTCGGGCCTGGTTCATGAGCGCCGAGTCGGCACCAGCCGCCTGTATCGCGCGGACCGCCGATCGCTGCGTCCTTTGGAGTCGTACCTTCGACGGATGTGGGAGCGAGACGTCGACCGCCTACGATTGCTGGCTGAGGCCGAGGAGAGAAGGCGGTCGAAGAGATGATCAAGGGCGGCCTCAACGTGGAGGTCGTCCGCAGGATCGCCGCCTCACCCGTCACGGTTTTCTCGTTCCTGGTGGAGCCGGCGAAGTTCACCGCGTGGATGGGCGTCGGCGCCGAGCTTGATCCCAGGCCGGGCGGGCGCGTTCGCATCGACGTCGACGGCGAGCACGTCGCCGTCGGCGAGTTCGTGACGGTCGAACCGCCTCACCGCGTGGTGATGACGTGGGGTTGGGAGAGCAACGACGCGGTTCCTCCAGGTTCGACCACGGTCGAGATCACGTTGACGCCAGACGGCGGCGAAACAGTTCTTCGACTTCGCCACATGGGGCTGCCCAACGAGCAGGAGAAGCAGTCGCATCAGGCAGGCTGGAATCAGTTCACCGGCAAGCTGGCGGCGCTTCTCAACAGCCCGTAGCCGCAGTAACCGGCCGTTAACCATCCGGTAAACCGAGCTGAGGTAAGCTGCGTGGTCTTCATGGAAATCCTTCGCAACATCGGCCGTCGAAAGCTGCGCAGCGTCCTGACCATCTCCGGCATCGTCATCGGAGTGCTGGCGTTGACGACCATGGGCGCGATCGCGGAGAACTTCAACGCGCTCCTCGACGGCGGCGTCAAGTACTTCAGCTCCAACGTCCAGGTCGGACCACCCGACGGCCAGTCAGCAGCGCTGCTGCCGATCTCGAAGATCGACGAGATCAAGCAGGTGCAGGGTGTGGCGACTGCGTTTCCCAGCTACACGTTCTCGGCCAAGCCCGGCGCAGTCCAGGCGGTCAGCTTCGGATTCCCCGACCTGATCATCGCCGGCGATCCAGACGAGAACAACTGGGCGGCGTTGAAGACCACCATGGCCCAGGGCCATCAGATCGACGCCGGATCGACTGGTCAGGTCGTGCTTGGTGCGACGATCGACAAGGAGTTCAAGAAGAAGGTCGGCGACACGATCGACCTGCCGGTGCGGCCGAGCGACGCAAAGCCCGACTTCGTGAACCACACCTTCACGGTCGCCGGCATCCTCAATGCGACACTCACCGCCCCGGATACCTTCGCTTACATCAACACTGCCGACGGGCAGATGCTCCTCAAAGACAGCCTTCCCATGTCGATCCGCAACCAGGTCGACGTCTCCAAGATCACCGAAGCGATCGATGTCTACGGCAAGCCCGGCGCATCGATCGGCGACCTGGACGCGATCGCCGACCGCATCAACACTCAGGTCGAGGGCGTCAAGGCAACCAAGCCAAGCGTGATCGTCAACAGCTTCAAGTCGGGTGGCGCGATCTTCACGGCGATCACCACCGCGGCCGCGCTCCTTGCGCTTGTCATTGGCGGGCT
>VBGM01000085.1:0-15815 GCA_005880855.1 Chloroflexota bacterium | reverse complement strand
GGGCGATTGGTGGCCTGATCGGCTATGGGATCGGCGCATTGATCACGATCATCGCCAACGCGACCACGCCGCCGGGCCAATCCACGCTTTTCCTGATCACCGTCCGGCTCACGGTGTTCGCCCTGGGCTTCGCCATCGCGCTGGGCGCCGTCGCGGGCATCCTGCCGGCGCTTCGCGCGGCACGGCTCGACCCCGTCACCGCCTTGAGGAACGAGTAGTGGCCAACGTGAGGTTGGACGAACTGCGAAAGCACTACAAACGCGGGAGCGAGATCATTCGCGCCCTCGACGGCGTCACGCTCGACATCGAGAAGGGAGAGTTCCTGGCGGTCGTCGGCCGCTCAGGCAGCGGCAAGACCACCATGCTCGACTTGATCGGGCTCCTGCTCCGCCCCACCTCGGGCCGCTTGATCATCGATGACGTCGACACCACGAAGCTCGGTGACCGCGACCTGGCGCACATGCGTGCCCAGAAGATCGGCTTCGTTTTTCAGGAGTACAACCTGCTGCCCGGCCTCAACGTGGTCGAGAACGTGATGCTGCCGCTGCGTTACTCGAAGAGCGGCACCGGTGGCCGAGAGCGGGCGCTCGAGCTCCTCGCGCGGGTTGACCTCAGCGACCGAATCAAGCACAGGCCTTCCGAGCTCTCGGGAGGCCAGCAGCAGCGGGTCGCGATCTGATCCTCCTCGACGAGCCGACCGGCGCGGTCGACACCGAGACGGCCGAGCAGCTCGTCGCCCTGCTCAAGCGGCTGAACAAAGAGGACATGGTCACGATCATCGTGGTGACGCACGACCTCGACATCGCCGCTCAGACCAGTCGCAACATCCGCCTCAAGGACGGCAAGGTCATGGCGGACGAACGTATCGGGGCGGTCCCGGTCGCCACGGCGCAGCCCGAAAGCCGACGTTGAGGATCGGCCTCGGACTACCCAACGCTGACAAGAGCCTGACCAATGGAAGGCTGCTGGTCGACATCGCGCATCGCGCCGACTCGCTCGGCTTCTCCACGCTGGCGACGATCGGGCGCGTCTCATATCCCAACTACGAAGAGCTCATCGCCCTCGCCGCCGCCGCGGCCGCTACGGCAAAGATCGGACTGTTCACCGACATCCTGCTGGCCGCCACCCGCGAGCCGGTTCTGCTGGCCAAGCAGGCGGCGACTCTCGATCAGGTCTCGGGCGGCCGGTTCGTGCTTGGTATCGGGGTGGGTGGCCGGCCCGAAGACTTCGCCGTCACCGGCACGGATTTTCATACGCGAGGACGCCGCCTCGATGCGGCGCTCGAGCTGATGCAGCGGGCGTGGCACGGCGAGCCTGTCCCTGGGAGCCTGCAGCCCGTGACGCCACGGCCGGTGAGCGGCGACGGCGTTCCCCTCATGTTCGGCGGAGGCGCCGAGGCCGTGATCAGGCGCGTCGTGAAGTACGGCATCGGCTGGACCCAGGGCGGCGGGACGCCCGAAACCTTGAAGGCGATGATGGAACGCGTCAACGCCGCATGGAAGGCCGCCAACCGGGCCGGCAAGCCGAAGTTCCGGACCCTCGGTTACTTCGTTCTCGGCGACGAGCTGCACGAGGAGGCGGAATCCAATCTGGTCAGCTACTACGGCGAGTTCGGGTCCCGGGTTTGGGGCGGCACGATCAAGTCTGCCGCCGAGGCCAAGGAGCGGGTGAAGGCATTCGAGGAGGTTGGCGCCGACGAGCTCATCCTCTTCATGAGCGCGCCACGCCTCGAGCAGGTGGACCGGCTCGCGGAGGCCGTCCTGTAGGGCGGCGTTGCCTTAGGGCCGCGGCGCGCGTTTCATTCACTGATGCTGCGAAGGTTCGTGGCCGGCGTAATCGTCTTGGGCGCGATAGCTTTCGCTGGCGTCAGTTCAGCTTCGGCATCGTGCGCCGGGGGCGGGCCGAGATCGATCGGCGACCAGCTCGCCATAAGTCCCGTCGTGTTCGTCGGCAGCGTCGTCTATACATCCGATCAGGACCGCGTCGCCCGGGTCAAGGTCGAATCGATCTGGAAGGGCCCATCGATGGCCGCTTATGTCGATGTGCACGGGTCGCCGGTGTCGGGACCGTTCACCGCCTCCAGCGTCGACCGCCACTACCAGGCCGGGCACCGATACCTTTTCGTCCCCGTCAACGCCACCATGCCGTTTGACGACAACAGCTGCAGCCTCACGCAGCCTTACACCGCCGAGCTGGCGGCGATGGCGCCCACCCGCGAGCTTCAACGATTACGTCCAGAACTTCGCGGGCCAGAACCCCTTGGTCATACCGATCCTTCTGCTCGTCCTCGCCGTCGCCGCCACAATCGCGATCGTCAGATTGCGACGTGTCGCATCGCAACGTCGGGGCGGTTCGTGATGAGCACGGCGACACGGGGATCGCGCATGAAACGCTCGATCTCAGACTCCTCGTCCACCGTCCAAACCCATGCCGGCATGCCGTTGCGCGAGCAGTAGTCCAGCACGCTGACTCGAGCGAGGCGCTCGTGGACGGCGGCGAAGTCCGCGTGGCTTCGGCGCAAGCGCGCGCCGGGAAAGATCTCGCTCAAGCGCACCTGGACATAACGCCACGGTGGCGCGCCCTGCAGGTCGTCGCCCAACGACAATCCGGTCCTGACGTCTGGGAACCTGTCTTTGATGGTGCGGATGGGAACATCGCCCGACGTGAACACGACGTCGCTTCGCTTGAAGCCGGCCTGGATGACGCGCACCACATCGGCTTCGTACCCCTCTTCCTTCACATCTACATGGAGCCCTACCTTGCCGTCGATGATCTCGATGAGCTGCTCGACCGTCAGCAGGTCTTCTCCCAGCTCTTCCTCCAGCGCCGCGTACGACATGTCGCGCGCCGCGCGACCCGAGGGCGTGTGGTCGTCGTGATAGTTGACGAAGACGCCGTCGGTGGTGCGGCGAATATCGATCTCGACGAAATCGACGCCCATCGCGACGGCGCGCGTGTAGCGCGTGGCGGCGGGCAGTCCTGGAGTACCGCATTCGCCGCGGTGTGCATCGATCAGAGGTGGCATCGTGGCTTGCGATGTCCAGCTTGATGCATCGACACTGAGCTGATGCCAGGGCTCAACCCGGTCATCGTGATCACGGGCGCAACCGGCGCCATCGGCTCCGCGACCGCGGCGTTGCTGGCGCGGCGCCAGGCGCGCCTTCTGCTCCTGAGCCGGCCGTCGGACCGGCTGGACGCACTGGTGGCGAGACTTGATCGCGACAACCGGGTCTCGAGCGTGGAGGTCGACCTCTCGTCTCTCGCTTCCGTGCGGGCGGCGGCGAGGCAGATCGCGCGAACCGTGCCGCATGTGGATGTGCTGTTGAACGTCGCCGCGATGTACACGCCCGAGTACGAGAAGAGTGATGACGGCTTCGAGCTCATGCTCGCGACCAACCACCTCGGACCGTTTCTTCTCACCAACCTGCTGCGCGACCGCCTGGCCGGCGCGGGACGGGTGATCACGGTATCCGCGCCCTCATCGACGCGGGTCGACTTCGACCAGCTTCTCTCGAAGGAACAGTTCCGTGCCTTGCGCACGTTCGGGGCCACCAAGGCCGCGAGCCTCATGTTCACTTTCGAGCTCGCGAGGCGAGCCAAGCGATGGGACGTGCGCGCGTACGCATTTCATCCCGGCCTGGTCCGCTCGGATCTGATGCGTGAGGCGCCGCGGCCGATCCAGTACCTGACCCGACTCGTCTCGAGGCCGCCGGATCGGGCCGCCGAGGACCTCGCCGATCTCGCCACCTCGCCTGCGTTCGCAAGCACGACCGGCTGGTTCTTCAAGGGCGGCCGGCGAATCGATCCGCCGAAGTCGACCCTCGACGCCAGCAGCCAGGGCGAGCTGTGGCGGCGATCCGCCGAGCTGGTCGAGCTCGGCGACGTCGGTTTCTAACTCATCCACGGCCGCTTCACACCGCCTTCACAACCTCGCGGAAGGATGAGTGACATCAAACCTCTCATCACAAAGGAGTGAGCTGCAATGAGACGCGGTATCGGTTTTCTATGGGTGGCGCTGACGGGCATCCTGCTCGCGATCGTCGGCGTCGTGGCGTACCAGGCGGGCTGGTCGGAAGGTGCGGCTACGCACGTGTCCGACGGCGTGACGGCGGCGGCGCCGTACTACTACTACGGCTACGGCCCGCATTTCTTCGGCTTCGGGATCTTCGGGTTCCTGTTCTTCCTGTTCCTGCTGTTCGTGATCTTCCGGATCGCGCGGTTCGGCCGCGGCTGGGGGTATGGCGGCTGGAAGGGCGGATATGGTCGTCCGTACGGCGGCGGCATCCCGCCGGCCATCGACGAGCGGATGCAGGCGTGGCACCGGCGCGCACACGGCGAGCCCGAACCCGTACCACCGTCAGACACCAAGACCGTCTGATTTAAGGAACACAACGGCACCGGGGGCCGGCGCCCTCGGTGCTGTTCCGGTCCCTACGATGGACGCGGTGCCGACCATCCTGGTCGTGGACGACGAGCCACGGATCGTGCGGCTCGTTCGCGACTATCTGGAGCACGGTGGGTTCACCGTGCTCGTCGCGTCTGACGGGCCAACCGCTTTGCGAACCGCGCGAACCGGCCGCCCCGACCTCGTCATCCTCGACCTTGCGCTGCCCGGGATCGACGGCCTCGACGTGACCCGCGCGCTGCGCCGCGACGGCGAGGTGCCGATCATCATGCTGACCGCCCGAACCGAGGAGTCGGACAAGCTGGTCGGGCTCGAGCTCGGCGCGGACGACTACATGACCAAGCCGTTCAGCCCCAAGGAGCTGGTCGCACGCGTGCGCGCGGTGCTGCGGCGAGCGGAGGGCATGCGGCGGCCCGCTGACGTCATCCGGGTCGGTGCCGACGTCGAGCTCGACGTGCCGCGGATGGACGTGAGAATCGCCGGCCGCCGGGTCGATCTAACCAAGACCGAGTTCCAGATCCTGTCGACCCTGGCGAGGCAGCCCGGCCGTATTTTCACGCGCGCCCAGTTGCTCGACGCGGTCAAAGGCGTGGCCTTCGAATCCTATGAGCGTGCGATCGACGCCCACATCAAAAACATCAGGCGCAAGATCGAACCCCAACCCGGTCGCCCGCAATACGTCCTCACCGTGTTCGGAGTCGGTTACCGTTTCGCCGAGCCTCCCGACCGATGAGAACCGCCTGGGGACCGCCTCCCCGCCGCCGGCCGCCGTGGTGGCCGGAGAACCAACCGTGGCCGCCGGCGCGACGCTGGCGTGGCGGGCGCCTGCCTTTTTTCTGGCGCATGGGCTGCCTCATCCTGGGCGTGATCGCCCTGGTCGCGATGGCCGCGGCCGTGGTCACCGCGCTGGTGGGCACCCTGCTGGGCTGGCTCCTCGGGCCCACCTTCTTCAAGCCGGGCACGGCCCAGGTCGTCCTCGTCATGACCGCGCTGTTGCTCGTCCTCTTCGCGGTCGTGGCGCAGCGCGGGATTCGTCGCTTCTCGCAGCCGATGGACAACCTCATCGACGCCGCAGGCAGGATCGAGAAGGGCGACTACTCCGCCCAGGTGCCCGAGTCCGGCCCTGCCGAGCTGACCTCGGTCGCGCGCGCGTTCAACGCGATGTCAGCGCGGCTCAAGGCCAGCGACGAGCAGCGCCGCAGCTTCCTCGCCGACGTCGCGCACGAGCTGCGCACTCCCCTGTCCGTAATCCGCGGCCAGGCGGAGGCGATCTCCGACGGCGTCTATCCCGGCGACGCGGACCACGTCCAGCCAATCCTCGATGCGACGCGCACGCTGGAGGTCCTGGTCGAGGACCTGCGGACGCTGGTGCTCACCGAATCCGGGAGCCTCGTGCTGAACCGGGAGCACGTGGAACCCGGCGCGCTGGTCCAGGACGTGCTCGCGTCCTTCGAGACGCAGAGCGAGGCATTCGGCGTGAGCATGGCCTCGGCGATCGCCTCGACGGTGCCGAACGTCGACGTGGACCCGGCGCGCATACGCAGCGCACTAGCCAACGTCGTCTCCAACGCCATTCGCCACACGCCCGCGGGCGGCTCGATTCGCGTCGACGTGCACCCGGCGGGCGAGAACGTCGAGGTCACCGTGACGGACACCGGCGAGGGAATCTCGCCTGAAATCCTCCCGCGGGTTTTTCAGCGCTTCGTCAAGGGTCCCGGATCGACCGGCTCCGGGCTCGGCCTCGCGATCACCCACGACATCATCACCGCCCACGGCGGCACGATCGAGATCCAGAGCACAGTCGGCTCAGGCACCACCGTGCGAATCACCCTTCCACCCGCCACACCCTAAACGCTCATCGGGCAGTTGCCCCAAAACAAATTCATGCGCCGTTCACCCCAAGGCTCCTTCGCAGCGCTAAATTACCGTCTGATGCGTCGCAGTCACCGCCCGAGCCGTGCGAGGTGGTGAACGGTTCCCGGCGGCGCGCCACCACGAGCTTCGTGATCGCTGGATTGGTCCTTTCGGCCCTGGTAGGCGTGATCTCGAACTGGGCCGCACCCTCGCCAATGGTCGCGATCAGGTGGACGGCACCGGTCGCTGACGAGGCATCCTCCTCCCTGTTCTCCGTGCCCCGATACGCCTTCGGGCCGGTGGGCTTTGGGCTGACGGCGCGACCACCGATGGGCTGGAATGGCTTCAACCACTTCTACCACGCAGTAACGGCCACGACGGTCGCGGCTATGGCCAACGCGATTGTCAGCTCCGGCATGAAGAGCGCCGGCTACACCTTTGTCAACCTCGACGGCGGCTGGGATCTCCACTGGCGCAGCCCGAGCGGCAGTCTTCTGCCGGACCTGGCCAAGTTTCCAAACGGCATCAGACCGGTGGCCGACTATGTCCACTCGCTGGGCTTGAAATTCGGGATCTATTCGAGCGCAGGTCTGGAAAACTGCGCGGGCACGAGTGCGGGCAGCTACGGGCACTTTCGACAGGACGCCGCGGCGTTCGCCTCATGGGGTGTCGACTACCTCAAGCTCGACTACTGCTTCATCCCGTATCGCAACTATCCGCATCTGAACCATAAACAGATCAGCCGGATGCTGGCCATAGAGATGGCGAATGCGCTCGCCGCCACCGGGCGGCCCATCGTCTACGACGTCAACGACTTGACCAACAACGAGCCCTGGAGCTCAGCGCCAGGGCAGGCCAACCTGTGGCGGACCACGCCGGACATCCAGGACAGGTACTCGAGCATGCTCATGAACTTCACCCACAACGTGAGGCACTACATGCACGCCGGGCCCGGCGGCTGGAATGATCCGGACATGCTCGAGATCGGCAACGGCGGCATGAGCTTCACCGAATACCAGAGCCAGTTCAGCCTTTGGGCGGAGATGGCGGCGCCGCTGATCGCGGGCAACGACCTGAGCACGATGTCGCCGGCCACTCAAAGCATCCTCACCAACCGAGCGGTGATCGCCGTGGACCAGGACCCGCTGGGCCGTCAGGGCTCCCCGGTGGCGAGCGCCGGTGGACACTGGGTCTTGACCAAGCAGCTGGCCAACGGGGACAGGGCGGTCGTCTTTTTCAATCAGACCAACTCAGCGGCCACGATTTCCAGCACAGCGGCGCTGGTCGGATTAGCAAGCGCTTCAGACTATTCGGTGCTCAATCTCTGGACTGGCATGTCGACCGAGACGACAGGCGTGGTTTCCGCCAACGTGCCCGCCCATGGAGCGGTTTTCTACGAGATAGCCGAGAGCGCAACGCCGCCGTTTAGGGCTTAGAGACATCGGGCTTTGAGCCCCATCCACCGGGGCATGAAATGCCGGTCCGTATTGGCAGCGTTCTCCTCTCATGACTGAGTCTGGTACCGACCAACCAGGGAGATCTCAGCCGCTCGAGGGTGAGGACATCGAGACCACGCGCTGGGAAGACGCGCGCCACTGGATGAGCATCTATGCCGATCTGCTCGAGTTCAAACGGGGCATTCTTGCCCGGGTGCACCGCGACATCGCCAACCTGCAGCCTCTCGCGCAGAAGACCGCGGCGGGGGACCTCGAGATTATCGAAGCCCAGATGCAGGGCTACCAGCAGCGTCTCGACCTCTGGTACCGCCGGCTCTGGGAGCTTCACGGATTGTGGTTGGATCCCGAAGGGCGCATGATCCGGCACAAGGGCCGCGAGGTCGCATTGACCAAGCGAGAGTTCCAACTCCTGCAGTTCCTCCTCGACCATCCCCACCGGTACTTCTCGACGTCCCAGATCCTCGGCCAGGCATGGGTCGATCCCGCACTGTTTCCGGAAGAGGTGCGGAACTACGTGCGCAGGCTGCGGAGGATCCTCGCCGACCTCGCCGTGCCGGTTGATCTCGTCAACAAGCCGGGCAAGGGCTACTCGCTGGTTTTTCGAGACAACTGAAGGGACTCATACGAGCGCCGGCGTTTCGAATATTGCTGATCTTTTTATGCCGGGCGCCGTATCCGTGGTGGAGTGACGAAGGTCAAGCCGAAGAGCGCACGGCCTGATGTGGACGCGGCCGTGCGCGGCGGCGATTGGCGCCAACCCATGGATGGCGAGATCGCGCTCGAGCAAGCGACGATCAAGCAAGCGCTCTACTGGAGGCAGATCTACACCGAGATCCTGGTCATGGAGGAGCAGGTGTTGGCTCGCATCCGCCAGCTGATGACGACTCAGTCGAATGAGGGCCGCCGTGAGGTCGAGCAGACCAATGTCCCAGTCGTCATCGCACAGGCCGAGAGATTCCGGCAGCGCCGCGGCTATTGGGACGCGCGGGTAATCGAGCTCGGCGGCGAATCCCAGGGCGAACCCTAACCAGCTCCAGCACGGCAGCGAGGCTTACGGCGTGAACAGTGCGCGTCTGACAAGGGCCACGGTCGCATCCGCAGCGGACAGCACATCCGCTGCTGTGAAGCGCAGCAGGCGATAGCCCGCATCGACCAATCGATTCTGACGCCGGTTGTCGCCGGTCAGGTTTTCGCGGTGGTGGGCACCGTCGTACTCCAGCGCCAGGCGGTGAAGCGGGTAGTAGAAGTCTGGCCTCCCCACGAAACGGCCTGCTCTGTCATGCAGCGGCACCTGAGCTTGCGGCCTTGGCAGCCGAGCCATCACCAGGAGTAATCGCAGCCTGGTCTCCATCACGGATTCGGTCGCGGGTTCGGCAAGCTCGATCGTTTGACGTAGGCGCCGTATGCCGGGATATCGCGGGTGTGCAGAGGCCCACGAACGCAAGTCGTCTGATTTGAGCAGGCGCCTGTGCAGCGCATGTCCAGAGCCGCAACCGCGTCCACTAGTGGGAGACGCCTCCCGAGATCTGCGAGTGTGCGAACCCATTGAAGTTGCCGGATAGCCGCGCCGCGTCACAGTCTCGCCTGCGCCGATATCGGAACGCCGCACCGCGATGCCGGTCAGGCGGGAGATCTGGCTGGCTAAATGGAACTCAGCCCGTAAAGGGCACAGCGAGTGTTGGGGAAAAGAGGCAATCGACCGCTCTCGAAAGCCGATTGGCTGCACACTCGATGACGGTGGATAGTCGCGCCCGTCTCACGCGACAGCGAGGTCGAGCGCAGCGAGACTGAGCTGGAGCGGGAGACGGGCTTCGAACCCGCTACCTCGACCTTGGCAAGGTCGCGCTCTACCAAGTGAGCTACTCCCGCTCGGGCAGAGGAGAAATCATAACCCGGCACCACTAGCGGCCAAACCACCCGCTGCGGCTTTGCCCTCGGCTTCGAAGATCTCCTCGATGTGGCGGTTGAACGTGCGTGCAATCGAGAAGGCAAGCGGCAGGCTCGGGTCGTACTTGCCGGTCTCGATCGCATTCACGGTCTGTCGCGAGACACCGAGGTGTTCGGCGAGGTCGGCTTGTGACCAGTCGAGCTCGGCGCGAAGCACGCGAAGCCGGTTCTTCATCGGTATCGGAGGGTGAAGAAGGCTGTCCCCACCCCCCACAGGATCGCCATGAGCGGCAACACATATGTCCAGCTCAGGTGAGGCATGCCGACCCCTTCCAGGAACCCGTAGCCGAAGGTGAGCAGGGCTGTTGCGCCGAGCGAGAATCCGAAGGCTTGCATCTGGATGCGCTTCTGCAGCTCGTCGAGGCGCGAAAGGGCGCGCACGAAGATCGTCAGCGTCAGGCCGGCGGGGACGACTGGCAGCACCGCGACGACGTAGCGCCAGGGCGCCGTCGGGTTCGCCTGCAGAACCGTCACTGAGCCCACCAGGATCATCAGGTAGGCCACCATCGCCAGGCCGAACTCGATCTGCGTCCTGTATGCCGACCAGGTCGTCGGCACCTGTGGGAGCGCCGGCATCTCCACATGAGCGACGGCGGATGCCTCCGTGCGCAGGAAGGGCGAGGCGGGGTGCGTGTACAGGGATTCGATGGGCGCTTCGAGCGGCTGGGTGTCGGGCTCCTGGTCGGTCATTCCGACGCGGAAGCGTAAAGCCTGCTTGGCAATATGTCAAGCTTACTTGTCTTTACATCTCTTGGCCGCAACTGTTTGACGCTTCGCGGGGCGCCGTTTATAACTACGCCCGAGCGTTCGGGCGGAGCCATCACTGCGGGAGGAACCAAAAGCATGCGGCGGACTTTACTTGTTGGGCTGTCAATTTTTGCCACGTTGACCCTGAACTTTGCCCTCGCCGGAGCGGTTTCAGCGCACGGCCAGCCTGTCCATGCGATGAAGGTGCACGACGTCAAGGCCGCCCATCACAAGGGTGGCGGCACCTTGCTGTTCTCGCACGGCGGCGCGATCGAGAGGACGCCGGTCGTGTTCATCGTCTTCTGGGGCGGTCAGTGGTCGAGCGGGTTCTCTACCGGCGGCTATACGAGCGCCCAGGCGCAGACATATGTCCAGGGCTTCTTCCGCGGAGTCGGGGGCAGCTCATGGGCGAGCTCGATGACCCAGTACTGCCAGAACGTGCCATCTGGCACGACCAACTGCGCAAGTGTCAGCGGCGCCGCGTACGTGACCAACCCCAGCGGACAGCTCGGAGGCACGTGGGTCGACACGAGCATTGTGCCGAGCAAGCTCGGGACGAGCTCCATTGCCGGCGAAGCCTTGAGGGCCGTGGCGCACTTCGGCTACAACGTCAACGCGGATTACATGATCTTCACGCCGAGCGGAAGCTCGACCACCGGTTTCGGCACGCAGTTCTGCGCGTGGCACAGCTCCACCAGCTCGAGCTCGGGCCGCGTGTCTTTTTCCAACATGCCCTACCAGCCCGATGCCGGCGCCGCGTGCGGGATGAACTTCGTCAACCAGACCGCCGACTCGTTCGGCCACGGCTACTTCGACGGCTTCTCAATCGTCGGCGGCCACGAATACGGGGAGACGGTCACCGACCCGTTCCCGAGCAGTGGTTGGCTTGACGGGTCGGGCGCGGAGAACGGTGACAAGTGCGCCTGGATAAGCACCGGTACGGGTGCGGCCGCAAACACGCGGCTGAGCACCGGCTCGTACGCGGTGCAGTCGCTCTGGAGCAACGCGTCCAATGGCTGCGTGATCTAAACGCTCGTAGTCCGATCGCGACAACATGAGTAGGCCGGCACTCCGCCTTGGGGTCACATGCCTTGTGGCGGCAGCAGTCGGCGCATGCGCGCCAATCTGTGGAATTGGTTCGCATTTCACGCTGAGCAGCGCTCGAGTTGATTCCACCTACACATGCCCCAAACAAGTGACCAACCATCCTTACGACGTCAATGCGACGATCGATGCGGATAACTTCACCAACAACACGGTCACCATTCGTTCTATCGCGGAGACTGATACCGCGGTCGCCATCCACGGCGATTGGAACGGGGAGCTCGGCGCCAAGGGCGGCGGGAGCGTGGCCGATTATTCGCCGAGGAGCATCGGCGCCGGATCCAAGGCGACGATCCGGTTCAGGATTCCATTCCAGTGCACAGACCAGGGCACGATCACATCGAGCACGTATGGCGATTTCAAGTTCGCTTTCACCGTCACAACGAGCGCCGGCACGTTCAAGCTTGACAGCGCCAACAAGCACCGCTTGATCACCCCCTGATGAACGAGGAC
Organism: Chloroflexota bacterium; assembly: GCA_005880855.1. GTDB lineage: Bacteria > Chloroflexota > Dormibacteria > Dormibacterales > Dormibacteraceae > UBA10449. The sequence goes on along the minus strand of VBGM01000085.1, from coordinate 3,848 downwards.
ATGACATGAGCAGGATGGCCGGCGGAGCGATGCCCAAGCCCAGCGAGCAGGCCAAGGCGGCGTTCACGAATCTCGTGCCCGACGAGCCGGCGGTGACGGTGCGCCCGATGTTCGGCAACCTGGCCGCCTTCGTGAACGGCAACATGTTCGCCGGCCTTTTCGGCGAGGACCTGTTCGTTCGTTTGCCGGACGACCAGAGCTCGCCGATTCGCAAGCAGGGCGGCCGCGACTTCGAGCCGATGCCCGGGCGTGCGATGAGGGGCTACGTGACGGTGCCGGCCACGTGGCGTACAAAGCCGGCCGCGACCACGGCGTGGGTCACGGCCTCCCTCGCGTTCACGCGTGGCCTGCCGCCGAAAGCCGCCGCAGGTAAAAAGGCCGCGGCGAAGAAACCTTCAGGCGCTAAGAAGAAACCAGGCGCCCGCTAGCGCTTCTTCTGCTTCCCCTTGGGCGGGATCGCTTTCGGAGGCATCGGTTTGGGCGGCATTGACTTGGCCTTGCCGTCCGTTCTAGCCACAACCACTGGCGGTGCCACGACGATTGGGGCCGGCTTCTCGACCGGGGCGGGTTTCTGCACCGCGACCGGAGGCGCCGGTTCAGGTGCGGGCGCGAGCGCCTCTACCACCGCCGGCTCAGCCGGCTTCGCGGGCCGCAGGGCAGCATCGACGGCGCCGGCGCCCATCGTTACCTTGCCGCTGAAGCTCGCCCCGTCCTGGATCGCCAGTCTCGCCACGCGAACGTCCCCGGTGACGGAGCCCGAGCGGCCCACGATCAGCCGTTTGCGCGCGACGACAGGCCCCGTGAGGTGCCCGTTGACGCTGACGTCGCCGCCTGCCAGCGATGCCTTGACCTTGGCCATGTCGTCGATCTCGATGTCGCCGGTGACCTCGACCTCGCCCTCGAGAATCCCACCCACGCGAAGGTCGCCTTCGATGTACAGCTGGCCGATCAGCCGGTCGCGCGGTCCCAGCGTGACGGAGCTCGGCTGACTCGAGGCGGCGGGTGAGGATCCCGGCGGTTGCTCCGCCGGCGGCGGGGTCGGGCGCCTAGCTACCGGCCTGGTGCTCAAAGTCGCCCATTCGGACGTAGCCGTTGAGGCTGGCGCCGTCCTCGATCTGCAGCCGGCGCACCTGGACGTCTCCGTTCAGCTTGGCCGACTTGCCCAGCGTGAGCTTGTCGCGAGCCGTGAGCTTGCCCTCGACCTCGCCCTTGATGGTCACGTTCTGGCCCTCGAGCAGTGCCTTCACGACCGATCCGTTTCCGACCTCGATGTTGCCACCGAGTCGAAACTCGCCTTCGGCGTGACCGCCGTCGACGGTCATGCTGCCGCCGTACGTCAGCTTGCCTTCCAGGCTGTCGTTGGGGCCGAGCGTGAATTTCTTGAGCCCATCACGCTTGGAGTCGGACTGGCCGTCGGTCTCGATCGGCGTGCTCTCCGCTACCGCCTCTTGTGTTTCCATGCGCCTGCATCTCCCCGGCTTGGTAATTTGACCTCAGATCGTCGAAGCCGCGTCACAGAATACTTCACGCTTTGATCCGTTCGTAGCTGTGACTTCTTTAGTTGCCAGGCAACGTGATGTAGTCGATTTCCGTGGCGCATTCGAATCTTTGCAGCGATCTGCCGGCCGCGCTTTGATTTGTGGTCTTCGACACAGCCGACCACAATGAGAATTCGAAGACGCCCCTGTCATCGGCTGCGGTCTTCGATCTCCCACGCATGGTCGAGCAGGTGCCATGCGATGCGGCGCGCTACATATCTTGGTGGCCACCGCTTCTCGACTGCCTGCGGACGGCCGACCGACCCGCGGATCGCGTCGATGACAGCCTTGCGCCACTCGCGCACTGCATTTGCATCATCGCGGCGGGGCGTCTTGAGCTTTAGGCCCAGCTTGCCTACATAGGCTGACTCGGCGTCGATGATGTGATCGGCGATCTTGTCCCGGTCACGGCCGCCGCCGCGGGGACCCTTACGCAGCTCCGCGGGAGCTTTGGCGACCACGGCATCGAAGACTTTCCACGACGCCGCCAGCAAATCGCAGATTCGCTCGGCCTCTTTGCCGGCGAGTGGCTCGGTGTCAGTCGATGCCGGAATTCCGGGAGCACCGAAATCGGTGGTCGCGTTGCCTGTCACGCGCTCGACGACCTTGAACGTTGGCGCGCCATCAGGAAAGTCGATGCGAGCGGCCTTGGGTACCTTCATATATCGCGCCGCGTAGGCGGCCAGCGCTTCCAACGCCAACTTCTCGTCCTTGCCTGCCCGTGTCCATCCAGGCCAGTCGAGCGCCGACGCGAAAACGCGTTTGGTGCCGACCTCGAGATAGACCCGGATGGCCGCGGGCACGTCGCCCCGATGCTAGCCGATCACTTTGGCTTTGAAGCTGCGGGCTAAACTACCGTCGCTTCGGTTCGCGTCAAGGAGGGTCGCAATTGAGCATTTTTCGAAAGGCCTATTCGGTGGTGGGCGCAATTCTGATGCTCCAATTCTTGGCGCAGCTCTATTTCATCGCTGCGGCCATCTTCACCATCGTCAACGCCAACGACAACGCAAAGGATGTCTACACCGCGTTCAAGAGCGCCGACAACTTCGCTGGACTGCATACACTGAATGGAGACATCATCGGCCTGACCATCCTGGTCATGATCGGACTCTCGTTTGGCTCGCGCTACCCGTGGCGGACGACCATCCTGACCGGTGTGCTTTTCGTGCTCCTGGTCATACAGGTGCTGCTGGCTCACACCGGCATCCCGGCGCTATCCGGACTGCACGGCTTGAACGCGCTGGTCATGATCGGCCTGGGCGGATTCCTGACCGGGAGGAACTGGGCCTTCCGCCCCCAGACGGAGGGGACGGCGGCGGCGCCATAAAGGACCGCGAGTATTGGGGAAAGAGGCAATCGACTGTCCTCTTAAGCCGATTGGCTGCACACTCGACGTTTGGAGCGGGCGATGGGAATCGAACCCACGTAACCAGCTTGGAAGGCTGGCGCACTACCATTGTGCTACGCCCGCATCGGCGCGTCGCCTGGTGGCCCGTAGGGGCTTCCGGGCGAGGCCAGATATCAGAGTAAGTCCCCCCGACTTCTAGGAATCTCACTCGTTCTACAAAGCCTTGTAATCGGCTGTAATCGGTGTATACAGACAAGGAGCCTCGCGGCACGGTGTCATGACCACCGGCAACGAAGCTCTGAAGGAAGTATCACATGGAAGCAGTCGAGACAAGGCAACCAGCCTTCGACCGGCCTGATCAGCTACAGATGATTCAAAGCGGCCTACAGGCAGACGAGCAACTCTTCGCGGTCTACGACGAGAAGGGGTTCGGAACGGGGTTCGTTGCGGTGACAGATCGCAGGTTGATTGTTCAGAATCCGGGCTTCGTTCACCTGGGAACTGGACGAAAGAAGGTTGCCACCATCTCACTGCCCTATAGCCGAATCGTTGAAGTCGGCCTACTGAGTGACAGAAGTATCTTTGGAACCTTCTTCAGCAGTGCCGAGATTTATGTTCGGACAAGCGGGGGCGATGTCCACGCAGCCGTGCTCCGCTCCCCCGACAAGGCCAAATATCTTCACGATCTGATCCTTCACTACATCACGAAGTAGCTTCTCACTCCTTGTAATGGCGCTTTGACAATGGCTACTGCGAGCCTGGAGAATTCAAAGACAAGATGGCTTTCCTTCGCTCGCAACGGCAGCAGGCAGCCAAGCCCGCCCCGGTGAAGATGGTCGTAACCGGACTGGTTCAGGCTTGGGACTCGGGCGACAACGCAACCCGGCTAGCTCTACTTCAAAACATGTTCGCCGAGCTTCCCATCAGGCAAGGCTGCATCATCGATTACAAGCCAAGGGCTG